>JACPCS010000138.1 GCA_016184455.1 Acidobacteriota bacterium | reverse complement strand
CGTGATGGTGGTCGCGATCGTGACGGTCGCGTGCCATCGCGGATGGACGTTATAGACTACCGCACATGCTGCCACACGATCGCATTCCGTACTCGCCCATCAACACGCGCCCGCCGCTCACGCTGCCGAACGGCGCGCGCCTCGTCGTCTGGGTGATCGTCAACGTGGAGGAGTGGAACCCCCACGAGGCGATGCCGCGCACGGTGCTCTCGCCGCCCGCCGGCGGCTCGCCGATGCCCGACATCCCGAACTGGGCGTGGCACGAGTACGGGAACCGCGTCGGCTTCTGGCGCATGCTCGAGGTGTTCGATCGCCACACGCTGCCGGTCGTGCTCGCGATCAACGGATCGGCGATTCGGGCGTACGAGCCGATCGCGGGCGCCGCGCGCGACCGCGGCTGGGAGTTCATCGGGCACGGCTTCACGCAGAAGAACATGCAGAAGGTGCCCGACGAGCGCGCCGACATCGCGAAGACGACCGAGGCGATCCGCGCGTTCACCGGGAAGGCGCCTCGCGGCTGGCTCGGCCCGGGGCTGACCGAGACGTGGGACACGCCCGACATCCTCGCCGAGCACGGCTACGAGTACGTCTGCGACTGGGTGCTCGACGATCAGCCGGTCCGCATCAAGACGAAGAGCCGGCCGCTCGTCTCGATCCCGTATACGCAGGAGTGCAACGACGTGGCGATGATGCTCATTCAGCACCACGTCGCCGAGGAGTACCGCCGCCGCGCGGTCGATCAGTTCGAGCAGCTCTATGCCGACTCGGAGCCATCGGCGCGCGTGATGGCGCTCGTCGTGCACCCGTACATCATGGGCGCGCCGCACCGCTTCCGCTACTTCAGCGATGCCGTCGACCACATCGTGTCGAAGCCGGGGGTGGTCGTCTGGACCGGCGAGCAGATTCTCGACTGGTATCTCGCGGCCGAGAAGGCCGCGGGCCGCGGGGTCGCGGCGGTGTGACCATCCGGCGTGTCGCGTGTCTGCTGTGGGCCGTCTGCCTGTGTGATGCGGCCGCGGCCCCGGCCGGCCAGGTTGACTATGAGACCGCGCGCCTCGAGCGTCGGCTGACCGCCGTACGCGCGGCGGGTGCCATCGTCGTCGACGGCGCGCTCGACGAGCCCGACTGGAGCCGGGCGCCGATCGCGGCGGGCTTCATCCAGAACGATCCACGCGAGGGAGAGCCGGCGTCGGAGGAGACCGAAGTGCGGGTGCTCTACGACGCCGACAACCTGTACGTCGGCGTGCTGGCGCGCGACCGCGACCCTGCCGCCATCCTGACGAGCGAGCTCGCGAAGGACTTCAACCGGCAGTCGGGCGACGACTTCGAGATCGTCCTCGACACGTTTCACGACGGCCGCAACGGCTACATGTTCGCGACCAACGCGCGCGGCGCCAGGTGGGACGCGCAGATGATCAACGAGGGGCGCGAGATCAACGAGAACTGGGACGCGCTCTGGCAGGTGCGGACGCGGACCACGCAAGACGGCTGGTACGCGGAGATCGCGATTCCGTTCCGGACGCTGCGGTTCGGCAGCGCGCCGACGCAGACCTGGGGCGTGAACTTCCAGCGGCGCGTGCGTCGTCGCAACGAGGACAGCTTCTGGGCGCCGCTGCCGCGCATCTACGATCTGACGCGCGTCTCGCTGGCGGGCACGCTCGAAGGGCTCGACGGCGTGCGGCCCGGCAACGACCTGCGGATCAAGCCGTACGTGCTCGGCAGCTCCGGCGCGTCGAGCGTGGTGGCGATCGGTACCGACGCCGACGCGGGCGTCGACGTGAAGTTCGGCCTGACGAGCGGCCTGACGTGGGACTTCACGGTCAACACCGATTTCTCGCAGGTCGAAGCCGACGAGCAGCAGGTCAACCTGACGCGCTTCAGCCTCTTCTTTCCCGAGAAGCGCGACTTCTTTCTCGAGAACTCCGGCGTGTTCCAATTCGGGCAGGGAGCCGGACTCCTCTTCACGGGCGGCGGCACGGGCACCGGCGGCGGGTTCTTCCCGCCTCGCGGCCAGGACGCGATCCTCTTCTTCAGCCGGCGGATCGGACTGTCGGCCGGCGGCGAATCGATTCCGATCCTCGGCGGCACGCGGCTGACGGGCCGCGCCGGCGAGTACAGCGTCGGCCTGCTCACGATCCAGCAGCGCAGCACCAGAAGCTCGCCGGCCGCGAACGTCTCGGCGTTCCGGCTGCGCCGGAACGTGCTGGCCAACTCGGATATCGGCGTGCTGGTGTTGAACAAGGAGGCAGACGGCCCGGCCTCCAACCGGCTGGCGGGCGCCGATGCGAACTTCCGCTTCTTCGAGTACCTCAATCTCAACGCGGCGGCGGCCCGGACATTCTCGCCAGCCGCCGCCGTGCCCGGCGACGGCAGCGAATCGATGGGGCGTGTCGGCGCCAGCTACCGCGATACCCGCTGGGACCTGACTGCCTTCTACCTTCGCATCGGGGAGCGCTTCAACGACGAGATGGGATTCGTCCCGCGCATCGGCATCTCGAAGTTCGAGAGCCAGTACGGCGTGCGGTTCCGGCCGCGGGCCGTCTCGCGCTGGTTTCGCGAGGCGTTTCCGCACGTCGGCTACATGAACGTCGACCGGCTCGGGGGCGATCTGCAGTCGCGCCTCGTTCAGGCCCACCTGAGCCTCAACTTCCAGGACGGCAGCGGCAGCGAGATGGGCGTCGAACCGGCGACCGAGAATCTGGTGGAGCCGTTCGTGATCAATCGCCGCCGCGGCATTGCCATTCCGCCGGGCCGCTACGAGTTCAGCGATTACTTCATCACGTGGCGCACCAACAGCTCGGCGCCGCTGTCGTTCAACGGGCGTGTCGATACGGGCGAGTTCTACGACGGATACAAGCAGAGCTATCTGTTCGGCACGGCCGTCCGGCTGAAGGGGCGGCTGAACGCGGCGATCACGGAGTCGCGCAACCAGATCCGGCTCCGCGCGGGAGCCTACACGACCGATCTGATCACCGCGCGGGTGGAGTACGGCTTCTCGACGGTGGCGTTCGTCAACGCGCTGGTCCAGTACAACACCGACGCGCGTGAGTGGAGTTCGAACCTCCGTTTCAATATCATTCATCGGCCGCTGAGCGACATCTATCTGGTGTTCAACGAGCGGCGCGACACGGGCACCGGCGGGCTGATCGACCGTGCGTTCGTGGCCAAGATGACGTACATGGTGGCGTTTTGAGAGGAGGCACGCGTATGCACCGCGCTCTGGCTGTCGTTCTCTGGTGGCTCTCGATGGTGCTGCCGCCCGCGGCGGCGCAGGCGCAGGTCGAGCTCAAGGCGCTCGTGGGGGGCGCCGTGAGCGAGCCGGTCGCGGAGGTCGGCGAGGCGTGGGCGCGCGGCTCGAAGAACACATTCGTCTACGTGCGCGACACGACCGGCGGCCTGCAGAAGCGGCTCGCCTCCGGCGAGCCGGCCGACGTGATCGTCCTCGCCGCGCCCGGCATGGACGCGCTGCAGAAGGAGAACCGGATCGTCGCAGGCAGCCGGATCGATCTGGCGCGCGCGCTGATCGGTGTCGCCGTGAAAGCCGGTGCGCCGGCGCCCGATCTGTCGACCGTCGACGCGTTCAAGGCCGCGCTGCTGAAGGCCCGGTCGCTCTCGTACGTGAGTCCGTCCGCAGGCGGCACCTCGGGCACCTACATCGACGGCCTGCTGCGGACGCTGGGCATCGCGGATGCGATGAAATCGAAGATCGTCTACCGGACGCAGGGATCGGAGGTCGCCGACGCGGTCGCCGCCGGCGAGGCCGAGCTCGGCATCAGCTTCACGAGCGAGCTGCAGCCGAACAAGGGCGTGCGGGTCGCCGGCACGCTCCCGAAGGAGATTCAGCTGCCGACGATCTACGTGGGAGCCGTGGTGGCGACGAGCAGGAATGCCGACGCGGCGCGCGCCTTCCTGCAGCGCATGACGAGCGCCGAAGGGCGCGCCGCTTTCGCGAAAGCGGGGCTCGAGCCGGTCGGCCGTTGAAAAATGGGGTCGGAGGTCATTTTTAGAGGACACTCACCAGCTTTCACGGGGTGAGTGTCCTCTAAAAATGACCTCCGACCCCATTTACGCGCGCTGCACGGCCGGTGACGAGGCCGGCACCGCCACCGCCTGCGCCATCGTCCGCACGCGCATCGGCTTCAGCACGCCGATCGCCATCACAGCGGCGACGATGTTGAGGAGCGCGGCGACGTAGAAGACCGCGTGCCAGCTGCCCGTCGCGTTCGTCAGCACGTTGGCGAGCGGGACGAGGAGCGCAGCCGTCCCCTTCGCCGTGTACATCATCCCGTAGTTCGTGGTCGCGAACTTCCGCCCGTAGATGTCGGTGCACGTGGCCGGGAAGAGCGAGTAGATCTCGCCCCACGCGAAGAACACCACGCCCGACAGGATCACGAACGCCACGGGATTGCCTGCGAGCAGGAGGAGCGCGTAGATGCCGACGCCTTCGACGAAGAAGGCGATGAACATCGTCTGTTCGCGGCCGATCCGATCCGACACCCAACCGAAGAAGGGCCGGCAGACGCCGTTGAGTACCCGGTCGATCGTGAGCGCGAAGGTCAGCGCCGGCAGCGTCAGGCCGAGCAGGGTGACCGGCACCTTGGCGACGTTGAAGTCGGTGGCAATCGGCGCCAGCTGCGCGACCGCCATGAGGCCGCCCGCGCCGACCATCACGAACATCGCGTACATCACCCAGAAGACCGGCGTCCTGATCGCCTCGGCGGGCGTGTAGTCGCGGCGCGTCTGCTGCACGGCGGGCGCGGCGGGCGCCGCGACCTCGCCCGGCTCGGGCGCGCGCAGCAGCAGTCCCACCGCCATGACGACGAGCCCCTGGCCGAGGCCGAACCAGAAGAAGGCGGCCTCGTAGCCGCTCGACTGGATCATGTTGGCGATCGGCACCACGGTGAGCGCCGATCCGGCGCCGAAGCCGGCTGCGGTCAGCCCCGCCGTCAGGCCGCGCCGATCCGGGAACCACTTCAGCGCGTTGCCCACGGCGCCGCCATAGATCACACCGGCGCCGATGCCGCCGATCGCCGCGCCGACGTACAGGAGGAACAGCGAATCGGCGACCGAGTTGATGATCCACGCCATCGCCACGAGCGCGCCGCTCGCGCTGAGCATGACGCGCGGGCCGAACCGGTCGATGAGATATCCCTCGATCGGGACCAGCCATGTCTCGGTCAGGACGAAGATCGTGAAGGCGATCTGGATGGCGGCCCGGCCCCACTGATGTTTCTGATCGATCGGCCCGACGAACAATGTCCAGCCGTATTGCAGGTTCGCGATCATCACCATGCAGATGATGCCGAAGACGAGCTGTGCCCACCGCGTCGCGTCGGACGCGGGCGGACGGATAGTGGTGGCGCGCTGTGTGCTCATGGCGGCGCCAGCGTACCATCGCCGCCCGTGGCTGTCGAGGCCGGCGGCTTCCGGACCTATAATCAACGCCCATGACGGATCCCAGGGTTTCTGCGCTCGCGAAGGAAATGCTCGACGCCTACACGGCCGGCCTCCCCGTTGCCGTGCCCCCCTCGGCACGTGAGGGCGGCTGCGATCTGAACACCGGCTACGCCATCGAGGCGGAACTCACGCGCATCCGGCGCGCGGCCGGCCGCCGCACGGTCGGTCGGAAGATCGGACTGGCGAACCGCGCGGTCTGGCGCGCGATGAAGATGAAGACGCTCGTCTGGGCGAACATGTACGACGACACGGTGCACTACGCCACGGCCGGCGAGGCGACGCTGTCGCTCGCCCGCATGCGCGCGCCGCGCCTCGAGCCCGAGATCGTCGTCAAGCTCAAGTCGCCGCTCCCGCCGGCCGTCGACGCGGCCGGCGCGCTCGCGGCGGTCGAGTGGTACGCGTTTGCCTTCGAGGTCGTCGACTGTCCGTTTCCCGACTGGAAGTTCCAGCCGGGCGACTTCATGGCCTCACTCGGCCTCCACGCCGCGCTCGTCGTCGGCGAGCCGCGCCAGGTACAGCGCGACGCCATTCCGCAGCTCGTCGACCAGCTCGCGACGTTCACCGTGAAGCTGTCGAAGGACGGGCAGGTGGTGCAGGAAGGTGGCGGGAAGAACGTGCTCGAGAGCCCTGCGCTCTGCCTCGTGGAGTTCGCCTCCGCCGTGCCCGAGCAGCCCGGTGCCGAGCCGCTCCGCGGGGGCGAGTTGATCAGCACCGGATCGCTGACGGTCGCGCCGCCGATTGCGGCGGGTGAGCGCTGGTCGGTCGCCGCGCAGGGACTCGATGTGCCCGCACTGGTCATGCGGTTGACTCGATGAGAATCATTGCCGCCATACTCTTCGTCGCGCTCGCCGCACCTGCGGCGGCGCAGTCGTGGAACCCGCCGCGCACGCCCGACGGTCAGCCCGACATCCAGGGCTTCTGGGGCGAGCCGAACGGCGGCGCCGACGGGACGAACGTCGAAACGAGCTTTCAAACGGCCGACACGCTGTTCGTCCAGGGCTGGACGAAGGAGCAGATCGCCGCGCGCACGCCGGTGAGCGCCATCGTCGACACGTCCGACGGCAGGATTCCGTATCAGCCGTGGGCCGAAGCGCGGCGGCAGGAGATCCTGTCGCGGTACGGCGGCGACGTCGTCACCGGAAAGCCGGAGAGCCCGCGCGACGTCAATCCCGACCTGTTCTGCATGCTCGGCGTGCCGCGTCTGCTGTACTGGCAGGACTTCCAGGTCGTGCAGGCGCCCGGCTACGTCGTGATGGCGTGGGAGCGGACGCATTCCTATCGCATCATCCCGCTCGACGGCCGGCCGCACGCGCCGGCGAAGGTCAAGACGTACATGGGCGACGCGCGCGGCCGCTGGGAAGGGAGCACGCTCGTCGTCGAGACGAGGAACCTGCGCGACTGGACGTGGTTCGACTCGAAGGGGACGCTGCACTCCGACGAGATGACGCTCGTCGAGCGCTACACGTACGTGGATCGCGACACGATCCAGTTGCGGGTCACCTTCGCGGATCCGCAGACCCTGACGCGCCCGTTCACGATGGCGTGGACGCTCACGCGCGAGCACGCCAACGATCCCGGCTACGAGATCCTCGAATACGCGTGCGCCGAGGGCGAACGCGCCCGCGAAGCGATCCTCAATTAGGCCTGAGCGGCGTGTCGCCCAGCTCGAACGCGTAGCACGGGTAGTCGAGCACCTGTGCGTTCGGCTCGAGGTGCCGGTACAGCACCATGCTCATCGTCCAGGGGCGCGTGAAGACCTTTGGATCGGTGACCGTCGCCGTGTAGCGGATGTGATCGGGCGTGATCATCGCGTAGCGCTCGACGATCTGCATCGCCTCGCTGTGGAAGTTCCCCGCCCGATCGAACCATGTCTGATCGTTGAAGTGCGTCACGCTGACAACGAGCGTGTCGTCCTCCCAGCGGCCGCGCGAGTCGCCCATCCACCATTCGATCGGCCCTTCCAGGTGCGGCGTGTCGATGAAGACGTTGCGCGTCGCGTTGGCGTACTCGAAGAGCATCAGCACGAGTGTCGGCGTCTGGACGATCTGAAAGGGAAACGGCATGTACATCACGCGCGGCACGCCGGGTAGAAAGCAGCGCGCCTCGGTGTCGCGCGTCGCGCGGTTGCGGCGGTTCTCGTCGCGCTGCGCCAGCGCCCACGGCTGGTAGGGAAGCTCGCCGCCCTCGACGACGCCGAGTCCGGCCGGCGCGTTGCGGCCCGAGGCGTGCGGCTCGAGGTCGACGTTCGCCGTGGTCACCGCCTGCCAGACGCCGGAGAGGTCGGGTCTGCCGTCCGCCGTGCGCGGAATCGGCCGCGCAAGCCCGCCCGCCTGGACCTGCGCCTGCGCGTCGGACGCGCACGCGAGCACGATCAGGACCGCTCCGGCTACGGCCACCGCGCGTCGGCCGCGTGAGCTGGCCATTCGGGAATTCCTCCTGGCCAAATACGATATACTCGCCCCCGCCTAGCGGGGTCCCCAACCGGCGTCCCCCATCGCGCCTCCGCGATGGGGTGGCGTTGCGCGGATTGTGCGCGTTGGGGTGCTCTGTGGACCCATCCAGCAAGGAGAGATCATGAAGCTCGGATCGATGCGCTCGTTCCTCGGCGCCACTGCGATCGCCGTGGCAGGTCTCGTGGTCGTGGCTGTTGGTTCCCGCGTCCCCGCCGAAGCATCGGCGCAGGGCGGCGCTCCGACGGCCGCGCCCGCGGCGGCGCCTCCCGGTGTGCCGCTCACAGACGACGTGTTCAAGACCGTCGTGCTGCTGAAAGGCATTCCGGTCGACACGTTCTTCGAGTCGATGGGGATGTTCGCGAACGCGATGGGGAACGACTGCACGTTCTGCCATGCGTCGAAGGCGTATTTCGACAAGCGCGCGTTCGCCGATCCGACGCCACGGCTGCAGCGCGCGCGGCAGATGATCGTGATGATGAACACGATCAACAGGCAGTTCTTCGGCGGGCAGCCGCGCGTGACCTGCTTCACCTGCCATCAGGGGAGCGACAGGCCCGTCAGCGACCCGAACATCATGCTGCAGTACGCGACGCCGGTCGAGGATCCCAACATCCGCGACATTCCCGTCGACACGCGCCTCAAGGCGGATGAGATCTTCGACAAGTTCATCCAGGCGATCGGCGGCAAGGAGCGGCTGTCGAAGTTCACGAGCTTCACCGCCAAGGGGACCTACGCAGGGTTCGACACCTCCTTCGACAAGGTGCCGATGGAGCTGTACGTGAAGGCGCCGGGGCAGTCGGCGATGATCGTGCACTTCTTCAACGGCGACAGCTACCGGGTGTACAACGGGACGAACGCGTGGATGGCCGGTCCCGACACGCCGCTGCCGCTGCTGACGCTGACCGCCGGCAATCTCGACCGCGTCCGCCTCGAGGCGATGGCGCCGTTCGGGGTCGGCCTCCGCACAACGTTCCCCCAGTGGCGCGTCGGCCGGACGGCGATCAACGACAAGGAAGTCATCGTCGTGCAGGGGCTCCAGAACAACCGCGTGCTCGCCAACTTCTACTTCGACGAGACGGGTCTGCTCGTGCGGATCAACCGCTGGACCGAGACGCCGGTCGGGTTCGTGCCGACCCAGATCAACTTCGAGGACTACCGCGACGTGCAGGGCGTCAAGATCCCGTTCAAGAAGACCGTCAGCCAGACGTATATGCAGATGGTCGTGGAGCTGACCAACGTGCAGCCGAACACGAATATCCCTGACTCGCGGTTCGCCCAGCCGTCGCCCGGCAAGCCGGCCGATGGCCGCGCGGGCTAGAGGTGTCTTGGCCGTAGTGTCCGCCTTCAGGCGGATTTTCTATCCCACCGCGCAGGCTTGCGCGGTGGGGACCCCGGACCTGAGGGCCGGCTAAAAGCCGGCCGCCACGGTGTGTGAGAAAGTCACAGGGCGGGCCGCCCGGGCCCGCCCTTCGTGTTTCTGAAAAGACGTTCAGGAACTCTTCAGTTGTCACGCTGCGCGGCCGTCGCATAGCGTGATGACCCCGAAGGGTGATGAATGTCATGAACATCAGTCGCGTGGTGTGGGCGGGGGCGGCCGGCGTGCTTCTGATCGCGGGATCCGCGGCGGCCCAGAGTGCATCCGTCACGGGGCGCGTGACCGATCCCGATCGCGCAGCGGTCGCGAACGCGGCAGTCGTGCTGATGCCGCTTCCATCGGGGCAGCCGCAGACGCAGCTCACGGGCGCCGATGGGTCGTTCCGCTTCACCGGTCTGCCATCTGGCGAGTACCGGCTCGAGATGACCGCCCGCGGGTTCAGCGTGCACGCCGAGACGGTTGCGCTGACGTCCGGCGAACGCACCGTGACCGCGGTGCTGGCCATTGCGCCGGTGCGCGAGGAGATCACGGTCGAAGGCGTCGCGACGGTGCCGACGATCGGCCGCATTGCGGTGCCGCTGCGCGATCAACCGCTCACCGTGCACACGCTGACGGCCGACTATCTGCAGTCGCGCGCGATCAACGACGTCGTCACTGCGCTCAACCAGCTTCCGAACGTCGTCGCCTACAACCAGTACGGCGTGTATCAGTACTTCACGTTCCGCGGCATCAACGATTCGGTGCAGATGGTCGACGGCGTCCGCAACGAGGGCAACCGCGTGAGCACGCAGCTCGCCGGCGTCGACACAGTCGAAGTGCTGATGGGACCGGCGTCGGTGCTCTACGGCGCCGACGCGATTGGCGGCACGGTCAACCTCGTGCTGAAGAAGCCCACCGCCGATCCGACCTACGACGTGTCGGCGACGGCCGGCCGCTGGGAGACCTACCGTGGTACGTTCGGGGCCGGCGGACGCGTCGGCAGCGTGAACGCGCTCTTCTACCGCCTCGATATCGGCGGCGAGTCGGCCGAGAACTTCCGCCACGATCCGGCCCGCCGGCTCACTGTGACGCCCTCGATCATGTGGCGTCCGGCGCCGTCGCGGCAGCTCGACGTCCGCTACATGTTCGACCGCAACCGCGTGAGCGGCGACGGCGGCCTTCCGCTGGTGCCGCTCACGGGCGGCTTCACGCCCGATCCGACGCGTACGGCCATCGGCGATCCGTTCTCACGCGCCGTCCAGGGCGACGGCAGCGACGTCATCCCGAAGGTGCCGCGCGACGTCCGGTTCAACACGCCGCAGGATTTCGGGCTGGGCGTGGATCACAACCTCCGCGTCAGCTACTCGCAGACGTTCGGCGGCGGGTACGCCTTCCGGAATACGGTCGGCTACCGCGACTTCGACGACGAGTACTGGGTCACGGAATTTCTGGACGTCACGCCGCCGAGCCGCGTGAACCGCGGGTTCCTCTACTTCAAGCACCACCGCCGTCCGTGGACGAACCAGGCGGAGCTGAGCGGCCGCGTGACGGTCGGCGTGCCGCACGACGTGCTGGTCGGGTGGGACTTTCAGGACTACGACAACTACACGCACCGGCGCGCCGGGGCGAACTTCAACACGACGCCGATGGATCTCTACAACCCCGTAGAAAGCCACGTGCCCGTCGACGTGCACTCGTTCCCGGTGACGCGCATCGACTACTTCACCAATCGCACCCACGGCGTGTTCGTGCAGGACGCGCTGACACTGATGCCGCAGCTGAAGGTGGTCGTCGGCGGCCGCTTCGACCGCATCCGCCGCCAGAACTACAACAACCCCGTCGTCAACGGCGTGGAAACTCAGGCGGCGATCGTCCGCGGCCAATCGGACACGTTCACCCACCGCGCGGGCCTGGTCTACCAGCCGAGGACGGCCGTTGACATCTACGCGCAGAACTCCTCCTCATTCCGGCCGAACTTCAACATCCAGCCCGATGGCACGCCGCTCGAGCCCGAGTACGGCGAGCTGTACGAGGTGGGCCAGCGGCTGCGCCTGATGCGGGAGCGGCTGCAGCTGTCGGCGGCGGTCTTCCACATCGAGAAGCAGAACCTGACCCGTTCGCTCGGCGGCGGCTTCTTCGAACAGATTGGCAAGCTGCGCTCGCGCGGGTTCGAGACGGAGCTCGCCGGCCTGGTGACGCCGGAGTGGAACGCGCAGGTGGGCTACGGGTACACGCGCGCCAGGTTCCTCGACTACATGTCCGGCACCGTAAACCTCTCGGGCCGGATCCCTCGGCGTGCGCCCGAGCACACCGTGAGCGTTGCGACCTCCTATGCGTGGCCGAACGGCCTCTCGCTGATGGCCGGCGGCCGCGTCGTGTCGGAGCAGTTCCTGAACGACATCAACACCGTCGGCTTCAGTGCCTACGAGCTCGTCGACGTCGGCCTCGCCTATCGGCGCGGGCGCGTGCAGTACACGCTCAACTTCACCAATGTGACCGATCGCGAGTACTTTGCGTCGGCGCTCGGCAACCGGCAGCTCTATCCCGGTCAGCCGTTCAACGTGATGGCGGCCGTTCGCGTCCGCACGCCGTGACCGCGCTGATGCACTGGCTCGACTGGCGCCGGTGGATCGTTTACACCCACCGGTGGCTCGGGATTGCCGGCGGCGTGCTCTTCGTCGCGTGGTTCGTCTCCGGCGTCGTGATGATGTACGTGCGCATGCCCGGGATGGCGAACGAAGAGCGCCTGGCCCGGGCGCCGGCGCTCGACCTCTCGACGGCGACGGTCTCGCCGCTCGAGGCGGCGCGGGCCGTCGGCCTCGTGCCCGACGAGGCGGCGTCGCTGGGGCGCCTGACACGGCCGGGCGTCGAGACCACGGCCCAGACGCTCGCGGCCGAGATCTCGATCGATCGCGTACGCGTGGCGAGGCTCGGCGATCGTCCCGTCTACAGGTTCGGGACCGGGCGCAACGAGACGGTCGTCTACGCGGACACGCCGGAGATCCTCGGTCTGATCGACCGCGCGCAGGCGGAGGCGATCGCGCGCCGGTACGCGCCGGCGTCCACCGGTCGCATGCGATACGACGCATACATGACCGAGCCGGACCAGTGGACGCTGCAGGCGCGCGGCCTGATGCCGATCCACCGCTTCGCGCTCGACGACGCCGATGCGACACGCGTGTATGTCTCCGCACTGAGCGGCGACGTCGTGCTGCGGACCACGCGTGCCGAACGGTTCTGGGGCTATCTCGGGCCGGTCACGCACTGGGTCTACTTCACACCGCTCCGCACGCACGGCTCGGTCTGGAGCGAGTTCATCATCTGGTCGTCGCTCATCGGCTGCGTGATGTGCCTCACCGGCCTCGTGTGGGGCGTGTGGCGCTATTCGCCGATGCGCCGCTTCCGCCTGAGGCGCGTGCCGTCGCAGTCGCCGTATGCCGGGCTGATGAAGTGGCACCACTACACGGGCCTGGTCTTCGGCGTCATCACGCTCACGTGGACGTACAGCGGGCTGCTCTCAATGGGGCCGTTCAACTGGTTCGAGTCGCCCGGCATGACTGCCGCGCAACGCGAGGCGTACACGGGCGGGCCGCTGCGGGTGGACCTGCTGACGCTCGACGGTATGCGCGCGTCGCTCGCGGCGCTCGAGCACGCGCTCGGATCGTCACCCAAGGAGCTCGAGGCGACGCAGTTCCGCGGCGAGCCGTTCTGGCTGGCGTACCGCGCGCCCTTGGCCGCCGAGGCGGCGCAGTGGATGCACGTCGGCCTGTGGCCGCGCGCGCCGCGGCCGCGGCTGGAACACCGCTCTGTCTCGGCCGTCGATCCGGCCGCGGGGACGTTCGCGCGCTTCGACGAGCCGCGTTTCGGGCGCGAGTCGATGCTCGAGATCGCGCACGAGGTGATGCCCGGCGTGCCGCTGCACGACGCCCTCTGGCTGCAGGCATACGACGCCCATTACTACGATCTGCGCGGCGGCCGCCCGCTGCCGGTGCTCCGCGTGCGGTTCGCGGACGCGGCTCGGACGTGGCTCTATCTCGATCCGGCGCGCGGCGCGATCGTGCAGAAGATGGACGACACGCGGCGGCTCCGCCGGTGGCTGTACCAGGGGCTGCACAGCCTCGATGTTCCGTTTCTGTACTACAAGCGTCCCCTCTGGGACGTCGTTGTGATCGTGCTGAGCATCGGCGGCGTGGCGCTCAGCGCGACGACACTGCTGCCCGGCTTCCGGCGGCTTCGGCGACGCGTGGCGTCCGGCTTCGGGAGGACGGCTACCGGCTTTGGACTTCAGGCTGTGGACCGACATCCACAGTCCAAAGTCCGAAGCCCACAGCCGGTTAGAACAAGACCTGCAGCGACACCCGCGCCATCCGCGGAATAGACGCGTGCGTGTGGACGTCGTCGACGCCCTCGAGCGGCTCGTCCGGCAGGCGCGACCTGTAGAAGTAATCGATGTCGGCGACGCTCGCGTCGAACAGGTTGAACAGATCGACGCTCAGGCGCAGCGGATGTGACAGCTTCGCGCCGATCTCCCCGTTCCAGATCGTCGTCGACTTCGATCGCACGCTCGCGTCCTCGAGGAGCGGCCGCGGCCCGAAGTGGCGCAGCCGCAGGCTGCCGAAGATGCGGTGGTCGGGCTCCACGGTGATGCCGCCCGAGACGACGCGATCGAGCGCGCCCGGGATGAAGGTGCCGGCGGGGTCGTGGTCGCTGAAGCGGGCGCGCACGAGCGGCGTGAGGCTCTCGGCCGGCTCGCCGGTCTTCGGATCGACGGTGAGCGTCGCGCCGCGGGTGTCGTTGCTGTGGAAGCCGAGGCCGGCATTGGCGTAGAACTCCGTGTCGTTCCACGGCCCGAACACCGCCGTGAACTTCGGGCTGACGATCCCGTCGGTACCCGTCCCCGAGTTCCCCGGATGGCTCGACTCGACGTCGAAGCGCATGACATCGCCGCGGAGGCCGATCGTCGTTCGCACGACGCGCGACCACTCGATCTCGGTCTGCCCGAAGATGCCGGCCGCACCCTGACCGACGCCGTCGGCGCGGATCGTCCCGAGGCGCTGCCCGCGCATCGTCTTGTACAACGCCGTGTTCCCGATGTCGTCGTAGCGGAGCTGCACCCCGGCGGCGCTCTCCGTAGCCGGCCGAAGAGGGTGCCCAGCCAGCGCTCGGTCACGCGGCCGCCGACGACCGTCCGGCGATCCTCCTGCTCGAACTGGTCGCCACGCACTGGATCGTCGAGGAAGTACGTAAAGTTCGAGACGAGGTTGAGCCCGGAGCGAAACGCGTACGCCGTCGCGCGCGTGGAGCGGTTGGCCGCCGAGCGCTGCAGTTCCGCAGCCACGCTGTATTTGTAGGTGCGCCCGCGGTCGGTCGGGTCGATGTTGCCCCACCGCGAGATGAGCCCGCTTTCGATCGCCCGCTGAGGCACCTGGTTGGTTGCCTGCCAGTCGGCGTTGTACCCCTGTGTCGTGATCGAGAAGCCGTTGCGGACGTCGCCGGCGCTGTAGCGCACGATGCCGTTCAGCTTTTCGAAGTGGTCTGGCCGCAGCCAGGGACCGTCGTTGCGCCCGACAACCGCGACACGATGGAGAGAAGGCAGTAGGCGTGCCTGGCACGCCGCGGGGGATGCGGCCGGACGGTCGCCCCTTGCGCCTGGCGTCCGCTGGCTTCTTCGCAGCCGCCGGAAATTGTCCCGGCGCTACTTGGCGACGAGGCTGAGACGGGCCGTGTCGGGTGGACCCGACCCGCGCGCGATGGAGACCTCGACGTTCCAGGTACCGCCCATCGAGAGCTGGCCGGTTCCGCGGTACGTGCCGTTGCCCACGTGCGTCAGTGAGGCGTCGCTCCGCATCGCCGGCATGTTCATCGCCGGCATCGGCGGCATCGAGAAGACGGCGGTCACGTGTGCGTCCGTCACCGGCGTTCCGTCTGTCTGCGTCACCGTCACCTCATAGGTGTTGTCGCCCGCCTGCGGCGGATCGGGTGCGCTCCTGAACTCCACGTTCATGCCCCGATCCGTCGAGACCGTCGTCGGAACGCCAGTCGGCGCTTCACGCCCGCCGTCCCCGGGAGCACCCGTCTCGCGGCCGCAGGCGCCGCAGGCCAGCGCGATGGCGAGCAGCACGACGGGGACGGTCACCGGATGTCGGTGTCTGATCACGGCGGCCCTCCGTACGCGGATGTCGTGCCCGATGGCGAAGAGACACGGAATGAGGAACAGCACGTAAACCGTCGAGCTGATCATGCCGCCGAGCGTCGGCGTGGCAATCGGCTGCGTGATGTCCATCCCCGATCCGGTGGAAAACATGATCGGCAGCAGCCCGAAGACCGTCGTGGCGACCGTCATCAGCTTCGGCCGCAGCCGGGCGACGGACCCCTCGATGACCGCATCCATGTACGACTGCGACGGCGTGCGGTGCGCCAGCGCTTCGCGGATGAACTCGATCATGATGATGCCGGTCTGAATCGCCACCGCGAACAGCGACACGTAGCCGATGATGACCGCCGTCGTCATCGAGAAGCCCTGCTGCCACTGCAGGAAGACGCCGCCGACGAGCGCGAAGGGCGCCGACAGCATGATCAGCGCGCCGTCGGCCAGCGACCGGAATGCCAGCAGCAGCAGCACGAACATGATGACGAGGGTCATCGGAACGACGACCTGGAGCTGGGCGCGCGCCTCCTCCGCGTACTGGTAGACGCCGGTCCATTCGAGCGAGTACCCGGACGGGAGCGACAGATTGGCCTGCAGATGTGCCCGAGCGCGATCCACGTATTCCGGCGCGGTGACGTCGCGCGGGAACACGTAGATGTAGCCGGCCAGCTCGCCGTTGTCGTTGCGGATCATCTCGGGCGCCGCCCGTACGCTGACGTCGGCGATCGCGCTGAGCGCGACCGCTCGACCGTCGCCCGTGACGACGGGCGTGGCGCGCACCTTCTCCAGCGTGTCGATGTACTCCGGCGAATACTGGACGGCGAGCGGGACGACGGTCTTGTCCGGCTCGCGGATGCCGATGACGTTGTCGCCGCCGATCGCGAACCGGACGGTTGGAAGCGCTTCGTCGACCGTGACCCCGTGCTGCGCCATCCGCTCGAGATCGAGCCGGGCGTCGACGAAATAGCCCCGGGCGATGCGCTCGGCGATGACCGACTGCGTGCCGGGCACGTCGCGGAGCAGCCGTTCGACCTCCTGCGCAAGCTGCTGGACCGCCTCCAGGTCGCGTCCCTTGACCTTGATGCCCACCGGCGTCTGGATGCCGGTGTCCTGCATGACCACACGCGTGGCGATCGGCTGGCTCCAGCTGTTGACGTAGCCGACGATCGCCATCGCCTGGTTCATCTCCGCTACGAGGCGGTCCTTGGTCATCCCCGGCCGCCACTCGGATCGCGGCTTGAGCATCACGGTCGTCTCGATCATTTCGACCGGCGCGGGGTCGGTGGCGCTGTCGGCGCGGCCCAGCTTGCCGAACACGCGCTCGACCTCCGGAAACGCCTTGAGCTTCCGGTCCATCTCCTGCAGGATCCAGCCCGCCTCGCGCGAGGGGAGACCGGGAAGGGTGGTCGGCATATAGAGGATCGCCCCTTCCTCCATCTCGGGCATGTAGTCCTTCTCGAACCCGGTCATCACGACGAGTGCGACCGCGAGGATGACGGCGCTGGCAGCGACGAAGGCGTACCGCGCGCGGATCGCCGCACCCAGGGCGCGGCGGTACGCGCCGACCAGGGGGTGCTCGCGGTCGGAGGCACTGCCCCAGACGTCCTTCTTGAAGATCCAGACGATGACGACGGGCAGCGCGAAGAGCGTGAGGAGCGTCGAGAAGGCCATCGCGGCCGTCTTGCCGAACGCCAGCGGATTGAACAGCCGCCCTTCGCGCTCGCCGAGGAAGAAGATTGGCAGGAACGACGTCACGATGATCAGCATCGAGAAGAGGAGCGGCCGGGTCATCGCGGCCGTCGATCGGATGATCGTCCGGAGGCGCTCGGCGGCGTCGAGGTGCCCCTGCCGCGCGAGCTGCGCCGTGCAGTTCTCGACGATGACGATCGTGGCGTCGGCCATCTCACCGATGGCGATCGCCAGGCCCGCGAGCGAGAAGAGATTGATGGTCTGGCCAAATGCCGCGAGCGGCAGCGCCGTGAAGAGTGTCCCGAGCAGCAGCACGCAGACCGGCGCGACGGCGGCGCGCAGATTTCGCAGCGCCACGGCGATGACGACGATCACGACGAGCAGCTCGTAGGCGATCGCCTGGAAGAAGTTCCGCAGGGTGTCCCAGATGAGCGACGAACGGTTGTAGGTCGGGACGATCTCGACGCCGTCCGGCAGCGCCGGCGCGAGCGCGTCGAGCCGCTGCAGGAGGGACGCGGTCACCGCCAGGACGTTCCGTCCCTGCTCCATGATCGCGATGCCTCCGACGACCTCGCCCGCGCCGTCGAGATCCGCAATGCCGCGCCGCAGGTCGTAGCCGACCTGCACGTACCCCACGTCCTTGAGCGCGACCGGCCGCCCTGTCCCATCGCGTCCGAGCACCAGGAAATCGAGCCGGCCGATGCTGTCGGCGCCGATGCCGCCGCGCAGCTGATACTCGCGGTTGGTGACTTCGATCGTGCGCCCCCCGGCTTCCTGAAACGCCGTTTGAATGGCGCCGAGCACCTCGGGCAGCGACAGTCCGCGCTCGCGCAGGAGCGGCGGAAACAGCTTCACCTGATACTGCTTTTCGAGACCGCCCACCGAGGCGACCTCGGCGACGCCGGGCGCCGACTGGAGCGCCGGCTTCACGAGGCTCTCGTTGAGCAGCCGCAGCTCGCGCAGGTCGTGCGTCTTCTGCCTGTCCACGAGCGCGTACTGAAAGATCCACCCCATGCTGCTCGCGTTCGGGCCGAGCGTGACGGCCGCGTCCGGAGGGAGCTCGGCGCGGATGGCCGTGAGCCGGTCGGTGACGTACTCGCGCACGGCCGCGCGGCGCCCGGGGTCCTCCAGGACGACGTAGATGAAGGAGTAGCCCATGTGCGACGTGCCGCGGATTGCCCGGATGTCGGGCGATCCGGCCAGCGCCCGGATCACCGGCTCGGTCACCTCGGTCTCGATGAGCAGCGGGCTGCGGGGCCACTTCACGTACACGATCACCTGGGGATCGGAGATGTCGGGAATGGCGTCGAGCGACGCGGTGCGCAGCGCGTAGACGCTCAGGACGACGAGTATCGTCACCGCCGCGACGACCAGCCAGCGGAGGCGGATGACGTGCTCGATGATGGCGGCGATCATGAACCTTCAGGGAACGGACTTCAGCGTGTGCTCGGCGTCGATGAAGAAGCTGCCGATCGTGACCACCTGTTCGCCCGCGTGGACGCCCTCGAGCACCTGCGTGAAGAGCTCTCCCTGGACGCCCGTCGTGATCGCCCGGGGCGCGTAGCGCCCGCCGCCCTGCGGCACGTACACCGCCGCGATCCGCGCCTGATACATCCGGGAGCGCGTGTCGGGCGAGAAGGCGCGCGCCCGCTGGCCGACCTCGACGAAGGCCGCGTCAGGGGCCGGGACGTACGCGGTGAGCACCTGGCGCGCGGCGTCGCGCAGGCCCGCCGTCCGCACCCAGACCTGAATCGGCCGAACGGCGGCCTCGGAGACGGTGAGCGTCAGCTCGCCAGCCTGCGACTCGCTGACGGGAGTCGACCGATCGGGGGTCGGCCGCGTGTGGTCCCGCACGCTTTGAGCATGCGCCGCGCCGGAACCGGCGATAAAGATGCCGAGGCCCAGGCACCAGGTCGTCAGGGTCTGTCCCGCCCTGGGGCCTGAGGCCTGGGGCCTGAGGCCTCTAATGACAGTAGTTGTCCTTGCTGTCCATGATGTGCGTGCCCCACGGGTAGAGACCGACGTTGCCGACCCGCTCGATGGCGTGCGTTCTCGCATTGATGATGACAACCTGGTGATTGGTCGATTCGGCGAGATAAATGTTCTCTTCGGCCGTATCCGTCGTTGCCGTCTCGATCTGGATGTTGGTGCCGATCTTAATGCGGCCCGCCGGCTTCAACGACCGCATGTCGTACACGTAGACGAACCCCGGCGCGCTGATGACGAACGCCTGCCCCTGCGCAAAGTTGACGCCGGTCATCTCGGGTCCGGCCTCGAGCGTCGCGGCCACCTTGTTCGAGGCGAGATCGATGATCGAGATGGTCTCGTCGCCGTTGTTGACCGTCACGGCGTACTTGCCGTCGTGGCTCATGTACGCGCGCCACGGCCCGGCGCCGACACGAATCGTCTTCACGACGCGATCGTCGCGCGTGTCGATCACGCTGACCACGCCGAGGTCGCTGTCGGCCGCGTACAGATAGCGTCCGTCGTTGGTGATCGAGACGTTCGAGATGCCATTGATCTCGCCGAGGTACTTCTGCGGATCGAGCCTGGCGACGCCTGGCACCTCCGCCACCTGGATCTTCTTCAGCAGCTCGTGCCGCCGGACGTCGATCACGCCGATCCAGTGCGCGCCGTAGTTGCCGACGTACGCCTTGGAGCCGTCGGGCGTGAAGGTGACGTTGAGCGGCTCGGCGAACCCCGGAATCGTCTTGATCTTGGTGAGCGACTGCATGTCGATCACCGAGATCGAGTCGCCGTCGGGATTGCCCTGGTAGTACCACCGGCCGTCCGGCGAGAAGGCGAGGTGCTCAGGCGCGATGTCGACCGGAATCGTCTTGACGAGCTGCAGCGTACGGGTGTCGATGATGTACGCCTTGTTGGCGCGCGTCCCGCCGGTCACCACGTAGCGGCCGTCTGGCGACATCATCACCATGTGCGGATTGACGTTGTTGCCGAGGAACGTGCGTCCGATGAGCTTGTGGGATTTGATGTCCATGAACGCGATTTCGTTCGAGTCGCGGTTCACGATCATCACGACCGAGGTGGGATCGGTGATCTTGACTTCCTGCGCGCGTACCACCACGGTCACCGCGGTGGCGGCCGCCGCGAGGGCGCAGGCCGCCGTGAGGCGGCGTGTCACGTTGTGCATCGCTGTTCTCCTGGCAGTGAGCCGTAGCATCAGAAACTGGCCTGCAGCCGGATGCCCGGCAACAGGTACCCGAACGTGGCGTCCGCCTCGGGCCTGTCGAGGACGTGCGTGAGGTGGAACGACAGGCGCAGCCGCTCGGTCAGCAGGAAGTTGTAGAAGCCTTCCACGAGTTTCTCGTTCTCACCGGACGCCCGATCCATCTGCGCGTAGCCGACGCCCCACAGGTCGCGGGGGTTGAAGATCAGCCCGTTCTGGAAGCCGACGCCCGCCGAGAAGAAGTGATCGCGGTCGCTGCCGTCGACTTCCTGCGTCCCGTACCGACCGAAGAGCCCGACCACGTTGGTCAGCTTCTGATCGAGGCTCACGCCCACAGCCTTCCGAATCGCCTGCTCGGCGGTGTTGTCGGTGCGGAACCAGAGGCGGTACGTCCCCTCCGGCAGCGCGAACGGCGTGAACGTGTAGCCGACCTCGGACAGCGTGTACATGGAGTCGGACAGGTTCTTCGCGTCGGTGTTGCTCTGCTGGAACCCGAACTTGGCGCGGAGGCCGGTCTTCGGGTCGAACTCGGCGGCCACCCCGGTGCCGTTCACGGCGAGCCCGAGCATCTGGTTGTTCACGAGCGCGTCGCTGAGGAACTGGGTGCTCTCGTCGTTGGCGAGCGCGTTCCGATCGAAGTAGTTCGTGAGATCGAGGCGCCCGGCCGTGAGCGCCAGCCGCTGGCCGAAGAGCTCGGTCCGCAGCCACGCTTCGCGCAGGTTCAATTCGTTCTGCCGCACGAGCCGGGCGGTGTAGCCGTTCAGCAGCGTCTGCGTCGGAATCTCGGCGTCCGGCGGCGATCCGCTCAGGCCGACGATGTCGGCGAAGAACACGGTGTACTGCGCGATGCCGGCGGTGAAGAACAGGTCGGCCGAGGCGAGCGCGTACGCACTGCCGTCGGGGAGGTCGCCGCCGCCGTTCGTGCGCCCGGCGCCCTGCGTGCCGAATGCGGCGTCGACGCCGACGCGGACGTTGCGCTCCCCGGCGTCGGCCAGCGCCTCTTCGATCTTCTCGTTGATCGTCTGGCGCCGATACACGCGCTCGCGCTCGTAGGTGACCCTGGCCTGCGCATTGGGTCCCGGCTGGTCGAGCACGTTGCCGTTCTCATCCACGTAGACCTCGACGCGGCGCACGCGCGTCTCGGGCTCCGAGAGCACCGCGGTCGATTCGAGGTCGCTGATCCGCTGCTCGAGCGCCGCGATCCGTTCGAGCAGCGCCTGCCGCTCGCTGTCGGGGAGCTGCGCCCCCGAGAGCGGCGTCATGGTGATGTTCACGGTCGCCGTGCGGTTGGCGGCGACCTCAACGTCCGGCTGGCGGTACAGCGTCAGCCCGCCGGAGACGACCGAGAGGTCATACCGGCCGACCGGCAGGGCGCCAAACGCGTACGCGCCCTGACCGTCGGTCGTGGCCGTGAACTGCGCCGTCGTATCGCGATGCGTGGCGACGACGGTCACACCCGCCTGGGCCGCCCCTGTCGCGTCCCGCACCGCCCCCGATACGCCGCCACGTTCGTCGGCGGCGTGTATCGCTGGGTGCGGGGCCTGAGCCGCGGCGGTCACGGGGGCGGCCGCCGTCGCCGTGGCGAACACGAGGGCGCGGACGAGCGATCTGCCGGTCATGAATGTCCTTTCAGCCAGAAAGACGCAAGTTGTGCGCGGTGCCGCATTCCTGTACTACCCCGGGGAGGGTGCCGGCCGCATCTGAAGAATTCCTGAACGATTTGTCAGGTGTGGCCCGGCCACGCGATATTCGGCGGTTGCGACGTGCGTGGGGCGCCGGATAGGATTGCGCCTCCGAGTCTAGCTACCAACTACCAACCACCAACTACCAACTGGGAGGCCCTCATGCTTCGCCGGCGCGCTCGATGGTTGCTCATGTTCGGAGCCCTGCTCCTCGCCGTCTCGTCGTCGGGTTCCGCACAGACGCCCGCGCCGGGGGAGACGCGCGTGTACGCCACCATGCTGCAGCTGATGCGCGGCGTGCTGTACCCCGCCTCGAACGTGATCTTCACGGCGCAGGCCGACGATCCCGCGTCGTTCAAGCCGGCGCTGCGGCCGTCCACGTCCTCGGATCCGTTCACGAGCGCGTACGGCGGCTGGGAGGCGGTCGAAAATGCGGGGCTGGCGCTTTCGGAGGAGGCCAATCTCCTGATCATCCCGCGGCAGTGCGGCAACGGACGTCCGGCGCCGGTCAAGAACGCCGACTGGCTGCTGTGGGTGCAGGAGCTGCGCGAGGCGGGGATGGCGGCGTACACAGCGGGGCAGGTCAAGGACGCGGACCGGATTCTCGAAGCCGCCGGCGCGGTCGCGGACGCGTGCCTCCACTGCCACCAGAAGTATCGCAACGTGCCGGGCGGGATGGCCGCTCGCTGTCAGTGAAGAGATGAGGACGAGGGATATGACATCTTCGATGAAGCTGCTCACGGTGGCCGCGGCCGCGCTCGTCAGCGTGGTGTCGTTCGAGACCGCACACGCCCGCCCGACCGCGCTGGCGCAGGCCCAGCCTTCGCTGCCGGAGGGCGCCGGCAAGGAGGTCGTCGAGAAGGTGTGCACGGCGTGCCACGGCCTCGACTATCTCGTCCCCTCGCAGCGGACGGTCCAGACATGGCGCGAGATCGTCGACCTCATGAAGGCCTACGGCGCCGAGGCGACCGACGAGCAGTGGACGGCGATCACCGACTACATCATCGCGACGCTCGCCCATCTGAACGTCAACAAGGGCTCCGCCGACGAGTACGGCATGCTGTTCCGCGTCGACGCGAAGACGGCGCAAGGCGTCGTGGCCTATCGTGACACGCAGGGCGGATTCAAGACGGTCGACGATCTCAAGAAAGCGCCCGGTCTCGACGCCGCCCAGATCGACGCGCTCAATGGGCGGCTGATTTTCGAGTGAGCATCATGAAAGGGTTCCTGCTTCCCACCACATGCGCGCTCATGCTCATCGTCCAGGCGACGGCGCGCGGCGCCCCTTCGACGTCGCTCAGGGCGGGCGCAGCGCCCGCCGGCGGGGCGCAGGGCGAGGGTCCGCTCCCCGACGCGCCCGGCAAGGAGTTGGTCGAAATAAAGTGCGGCAGCTGCCACGGGATCGATTACCTCGCGCCGTCGACGCGGACCGTCGCGCAGTGGCGCGACACGATCGCCGTGATGAAGAACTCGGGCGCGAACGCGAGTGACGAGGAGTGGAAGACCGTCACCGAATACCTGATGGGCAACCTCGCCTACTTGAACGTGAACAAGGCGAGTGCCGACGATGTGCGCCTCGTGTTCGGCGTGCCCGAGAAGGTCGCGCAGGGGATCGTCGCCGCGCGCGACACGCAGGGCGGCTTCACGTCGATCGACGATCTGAAGCAGTTCCCGGACCTCGATCAGAAGAAGATCGAGGCGATGAAGGCGCGCCTGAGCTTCTGAGGGCGTTATTCCGGTACCCCGACCGGTTCGTCCTCGGGTTCGAGGTTGGTCATTTCGGCGGCAAGCATCTGCTCGCCGGCCGCCTTCGGCACGCCGGTCGAGAAATCGACGGGCGGCAGGAAGAGCGTCGCCACGAGCGACGCCCCCGCGAGCACCGTGCCCGCGATGAAGACGTGATGGAGCGCGCCGGCGAACTGCAGCCGGGCCGCGCCGGTCAGCATCGCTCCGGTCGCCGCGAGCGCCTCCACGCCCCCGGGAATCGAGACACCCGCCAGCTGTCGCGTCATCAGCGCGCCCATGACCGCCACGCCGACCGCCGCGCCGACGCTGCGTGAGAACTGGTTGAGCGAGGTGGCCAGCCCGAGATGCGATCGCGCGACGCCGTGCTGCACGGCGAGGAGCAGCGAGAGCATCGACAGTCCCATGCCTGCGCCGATGAAGAGCCCGGCGGTCAGCACGGCGGTGCGCGGCGAATCGGCGTCGACCGCCGCCAGCCCGACAAAGCCGGCCGTCATCAGCAGGCTGCCGGTCATGGCGAGCTTGCGGTAGCCGAGCTTCACCGTCAGCCGCGCGCTGGCGATCGACATCACGACCCAGCCGATGAACAGCGGCGTCAGCACCTGGCCCGCCTGCGTTGCGGTCGCGCCCATCACGCCCTGGACGAACAGCGGGATGAACGCGATCGCGCCAAAGAGCGCCATCCCGACCAGGAAGACCACGAGCAACGTGCGGGCAATGAGCGGATTCCGCAGCAGGTCGATCGGCAGGATCGGATCCGACGAGCGGCGCTCGGCGACGACGAACCCGGCGAGCAGGCCCGCGGCGGCCGCGGCAAACCACCAGGCGGCGGAGCCGATGTCAGCGCCGAGCGCGATGAGCAGTGCGCTGATCCCGGCAAACAGCAGACCGGCGCCGAGCCAGTCGACCCGCAACACGCCCTGACGACGCACCGCCGGATACGCGAGCAGAATCACCGCCATGCACGTGAGCCCGAACGGCAGGTTCAGATAGAACACCCATCGCCACGAGAGCGAATCGGTGATGTAGCCGCCGACGAGCGGTCCGGCGACCGACGCGACGCCCCACACCCCGCTGAAGAGCGCCTGCGTGCGCGCGCGCTCCGACAGCGCGTACAGCTCCCCGACGATGGTCATGCTGAGCGGGATGATCGCGCCGGTGCCAAGCCCCTGCACCGCTCGAGCGCCGATGAGCATCGCCATCGACGTCGCGGCGCCGGAAACCATCGACCCCACGAGAAAGATGACAATGCCCGCCACGTACATGCGCCGGCGGCCGTAGAGGTCCGAGAGCCGCCCCCAGATCGGCACCGACGCGGTCGACGTCAGCAGGTACGCGGAGAAGACCCAGCTGTAATGCGCGAGACCGCCGAGCGTGGCAATCACGGTGGGCATGGCTGTGCCCACCACGGTGGCTTCGAGCGCGCCGAGGCTCATGCCGAGGAGGAGGCCCGCCGTAATCGCCCGGCGGCGGCGCAAGCCGATCGAAGGAAGGGAGGCCGCATCCGGCATCCCTTGAGCGTACCACGCCTAGGGTTTCTGAATTTCGATGGGCAGCCGAATCTCGAACACCGCGCCGCCGTCGTTGCGGGCCGTGATCGTGCCGCCGTGCCGCTCGACGATCGCCTTGACGATCGACAGCCCGAGTCCGCTGCCGCCGCCCGCGCGGGCCGCGTCGGCTTTGTAGAAGCGGTCGAAGATGAGCGGCAGGTGCGCGGGCGCGATCCCCGGCCCGGTATCGCGGACGATGATGCGCGTCGCATCGCCGGCCTGTCCCGAGCTCGGTCGAGGGATCCGCTCGGCGGCGAGCGTGATCTCGCCGCCGTCGGGCGTGTGACGCAGCGCGTTGGCGGCGAGATTCTGCAGCGCCTGCTCGAGCCGATCGGGATCGCCGACGACCGGGGCCGCGGCGGGATCGACGCGCGTGACCAGGCGGATGCCGCGCGCGGCCAGCTCGCGCTCGTGGCGCAGCGCCACGCGCTCGAACAGCGTGCGCGTGTCGACGGGCTCACGGCGCAGCGAAGAGCCGCCCCCTTCCAGGCGCGCCAGATCGAGCAGATCCCCGATGATGCGCTCGAGCCGCCGCGTCTCCTCATCCACGATGCGCAGATACCGCTCGCGCGTGGGCGGGTCGAGCGTGAGCTCGGCCATCGCGAGCGTCTCGAGGTACCCGCGCATCGCGGTGAGCGGCGTCATCAGCTCGTGCGACACGTCGGCGAGCAGCTGCCGGCGCACACGGTCCGACGCCTGCAGCGCCTCCGCGCGCGCCGCCAGCTCGCCCGCCATCAGGTTGAACGACCGTGCGAGCGCCGCGACCTCGTCGCCGCCACCCTCCGGGACGCGTGCGCCGAGATCGCCCTGCCCGAGCCGCTCGGTTGCCGCCTGCACCTGGCGCAGGCGCCGACGGACGGGACCGAAGACGACGAACGCAATCAGGCCGACGCCGACGGCGAGCACGCTGCCGCCGACGAGCGCGAGCGTCGGACCGAGATCGCGCGCCACGCGCGAGAGCGGCGGACGTCCGGGCAGCACGGCCACGAGCCCCGCCAGCGCATTGCCGGCGACGATCGGCGCGATATTGGCGCGCGGGCCGTCGGCGCGCAGAATCCGCAGGCGCTCCTGCGGGCCCAGCAGTCCGGGGCCCCGGCGCGGCGGCTCACCCTCGCCGCGGCCGGCCAGGCGTCGTTCCGCCAGTTGCGCACGCCGCTCGAGCTCGGCATGGAGCGCGGCGGCCAGCTCCATCGGCGGATCGTCCCGGTTCGACGCCGTCGTCCCGCTGCTCATGACGACCAGGAACGTCTGATACACGTTGCCGTAGTGCTCGCGCACGTACTGCTGGACGTCGAGCGCCGGCGTGTTTCCGAGGGCGGCGCTGATGTCCGAGGCGATGATCGCCGCCAGCCGCTGCGGGTTGCGCACCGGCATCGATTCGGCCATGCGATCGGTCGCCCAGATGAAGACCGCCGCCTGCGCCGCCAGCATCAGGGCGAGGAAGGCCACGAGGCCGAGCGCGACTCGCCAGTAGAGGCTGCGATACCACGCGGGTCTAGACATCGGCGGCCTTGTAGCCCGTGCCCCACACCGTCAGGATGACCGACGGCTCGGCCGGGTTCGCCTCGATCTTCTTGCGCAGCCGCTTCACGAGCGTGTCGACGCTGCGGACCGTGACGAACGTGTCGGTTCCCCAAATCTTGCCGAGCAGCGCCTCGCGGCTGAACACGATCCCGGGATGCGACAGCAGGACGTGCAGCAGCTGGAACTCCTGGCTCGTCAGCTCGACGTCGGCGCCGTCAACCATGACGCGCCGGCGCGCCGAATCGAGCGAGATGTGCCTGTAGGTCAGCGGTCGCTCGCCCGCCGCCTCCTCGGGCCGCGCCGTGCGGCGCAACAGCGCGCGGACGCGCGCCATCAGCTCGCGGACGCCGAACGGCTTCGTGACGTAGTCGTCGGCGCCGCTGTCGAGCCCCACGACCTTGTCGGACTCTTCCAGCTTGGCGGTGAGCATCAGAATCGGGACGTCGCTGTTGCGCGATTCGCGCCGGATCGCCCGGCACACCGTGATGCCGTCCAGACCCGGCAGCATCAGGTCGAGCACGATCAGATCGAAGCGGCGCGACCGCGCCAGCTCCAGAGCCATATGGCCGTCGCCCGCCTCGACGCACGCCATGTGCTCGAGCCCGAGGTGCAGACAGACGAGCTCGCGGATGTGACGTTCGTCTTCGACGACCAGCACGGTGGGGCGCTCGGCCGGGACGTTCTCCACGGCACCTTCAGCGTAGTCGATTGCCGCCCCGCCCGGCAGGTAGCCCATACGCCGATCGTACCGGCCGCCGACGTGCCGCGGGTGTGAAGAAAGCGTGACGCACCGTGTCACCGAAATGTCATCCCTTCGACACCACAGGGCCATGTGTCTCGCGTTTACTGGAGACATGAACATACGACGTGGACTGATGGTGGGCGGTGTGGTCGCGGCGACGGTATCGGCCGCGGCGTACTACCACGCGCAGGGCCGCGCGGAGGCGCCGGCCTACGTGACGCAGCCAGTGGTGCGGGGCGACGTGGTCGACACGGTGGAGGCGTCCGGCACGCTCGGCGCCGTCACGACCGTTCAGGTGGGCACGCAGGTGTCGGGCACGATCGCGTCGCTGCACGCCGACTTCAACTCACGGGTCCGCAAGGGGCACGTGATTGCCCGGCTCGATCCCTCGCTCCTCGAGGCGCAGGTCGAGCAGGCGGAAGCGACCGTGGTGCGGCTGCAGGCGGAAGTCGAGCGTTCACGTGTGGCGCTCGACGACGCACGCGTGACGCTCCGCCGCGGCCGCGAGCTGCTGGCGGCCGGCCTGGTGCCCGCGGCCGACGTCGACGCGGCCGAATCGGCGGTCCGCCAGGGGGAGGCGTCGCTCAAGGCGGCTGAGGCGCAGGTCACGCAGGCGCAGGCGGCGCTCCACCAGAACCGCGTCGCGCTCGGCCACACCGTGATCACGGCGCCGGTCGACGGCGTCGTGATCTCCCGCAACGTCGACGTTGGCCAGACGGTGGCCGCCAGCATGTCGGCGCCGACGCTGTTCGTCATTGCCAACGATCTGAGCGAGATGCAGGTCGACGCAAGTGTGGACGAAGCCGACATCGGACGCGTCGTGCCGGGACAGCAGGTGTCGTTTACCGTTGACGCCTACCCGCAGGAGATGTTCCGCGGCGTCGTCGAGGAGGTGCGGCTCAACCCGGTTGTCCAGCAGAACGTCGTCAGCTACGTCACCGTGATTGACGTCGCGAACCCGGATCTCAAGCTCAAGCCGGGCATGACCGCGAACGTCACCATCGAGGTGGCGAAGGCGACCGACGTCCTGAAGGTGCCGAACGCGGCGCTGCGGTTCCAGCCGCCGGGCCAGCCGGGAGCCGTGGACACCACGTCCGCGCGCGCGTGGACGCTCGAGAGCGGGCAGCTTCAGGCCGTGCCCGTGCAGCTGGGGATTACCGACGGGACGACGACGGCCGTCGTCGGCGGCGGCCTGAAGGAACGCATGCCGATCGTCACGGCCCTGGCCGCGCAGAACACCGGGCCCGCGGCCGCAGCCACCTCACCGCTGATTCCGCAGCCGCCGAGAGGCAACCGCGGCCGAAGTGCCGGATCGGGAGTCCGCCCGTGAGCGCCGCCCCGCTGATCTCCGTCCGCGCGCTGACGAAGACCTACGACCTCGGCGAGACCCAGGTCAGGGCGCTTCGCGGCGTCACGCTCGACATCATGCCGTCGGAGTTCGTCACGCTGACCGGGCCGTCCGGATCGGGGAAGTCGACGTTCCTGCACCTCATCGGCTGTCTCGATCGACCCTCGTCAGGCGAATACCTGCTGGCGGGGCAGCACGTGGCGGCGCTCGACACACGGCGGCTCGCAGGGGTCCGCAATCGCCAGATCGGGTTCGTGTTCCAGGGCTTCAACCTGCTGCCGCGGACGACCGCGCTCGAGAACGTGGAGCTGCCGCTCCTTTACGCCGGCGGGGTCCCTGCGCGCGAGCGGCGTGAACGCGCGGCGGCCGCGCTGGCAGCGGTCGGGCTCGGCGACCGAGTGCGGCACCACCCGAATCAGCTCTCGGGCGGACAGCAGCAGCGGGTCGCCATTGCCCGGGCGCTGGTGAACCGCCCGCGGCTCCTGCTCGCCGACGAACCGACCGGCAACCTCGACACGCGCACCAGCATCGAGGTGATGGGCATCTTCCAGCGGCTGAACGAGTCGCAGGGCCTGACGATCGTCCTCGTCACGCACGAGGCGGACATGGCCGAGTACGGCACCCGCACCATCGCGTTCCGTGACGGCCTTGTACGCAGCGATGTGCCGGTGGTGCGCCGCCGGACGGCCGCGCACGAGCTCGAACGCGTCGCCGGAGACGCCGAGGCGGCCTGAGGGGGGCGCATGTCGTTTCCGATGACCGTGGTCGTGGCCGTGAAGGCGCTCGGCCGCAACGCGATGCGCACGGCGCTCACCGCGCTCGGGATGATCATCGGCGTGGCCGCTGTGATCGTCATGGTGGCGATCGGCAACGGCGCGCGCGCGTCGATCGAGCGGCAGATTCGAAGCGCCGGATCGAACGTCGTGATGGTGAATGCGGGCTCCGGCGGCTTCGGGCCGGCGCGGCAGGGGCAGGGCGCGGTGACGACGTTGACCGATGCCGACGCGGCCGCGATCCGCGAACGCGTCGCGGGCGTCCGCTACATCTCGCCGGCGCTGAACACCCGCACGCAGATCATCGCGGCGTCGGCGAACTGGAACACGCTCGTGCAGGGCACGAGCGAGCAGCTCGTCGACATCCGCTCATGGCCGCTCGAGTACGGCGCCTTCTTCGACGCTTCCGCCGTCCGGAGCGCGGCCAAGGTGGCCGTGCTCGGGTCGGTCGCGCGGGATCAACTGTTCGGCGCCGGAATCGATCCGACCGGCGCGACCGTCCGCATCAACAACCAGCCGTTTCGCGTGATCGGTGTGCTCACGCGGAAGGGCCAGGGGGCGTTCGGCCAGGACCAGGACGACACCGCGTTCGTGCCCTACACGACAGTCCAGAAGCGGCTGCTCGGCGTGACACACGTCAGCGGCATCACGATTTCGGCGGAGGACGGCGTGCCGCTCGAGCGCGTCGCTGCGGGGACCGCGGACGTGCTGCGCGAGCGTCACAGGTTGAGCGGCGGAGAGGAAGACGACTTCATGGTGCGCACGCAGGAGGAGATGACGTCGATGCTCACGTCGACCACGACGACGATGACGTATCTGCTCGCCGGGATCGCGGCCGTCTCGCTCATCGTCGGCGGCATCGGGATCATGAACATCATGCTCGTGTCGGTGACCGAACGGACGCGGGAGATCGGCCTGCGACTGTCGGTCGGCGCGCGCGACGTCGACGTGCTCACGCAGTTTCTCGTCGAGGCGGTGGTCCTGAGCCTGGCGGGCGGGGCGCTCGGCATCCTGCTCGGGGGCGCCGTGTCGTACGCCGTCACCGCGCTGCTGCAGTGGCCGGCATCGGTCACGCCGCAGTCGATCGCCCTGTCGGCCGGCGTGGCGGCGGGCACGGGCGTGTTCTTTGGGTTCTATCCCGCGCGGAAGGCGGCGGCGCTGGATCCGATTGAGGCACTTCGGTATGAGTAAGCACCTTCTCGCGCTGGACCGCTATGCGGCCCCGAACGCGAATTCTGTTCTCGTTGCCGGTCCGCATAGCGGTCCTAGGCGCGCGGAGCGCGCCAAGTCGATACTGCCAACCAGCCAAGGCCGAGGCTTCGCACGCATCCGGATATCTTGGGCGAGCCCTTGGCTGGTTCTCACGCTGGTGGCGGTCCCCGGGTTCGCACAGCAGGGCGCGGCGCCCGGCGACGTCCCGCTGACGCTGAAAGAGGCCGAGCAGCGCGCGCTCGATCGCAATCCGGCGATTGCGCAATCGCGGCTCGCGTCGCAGGCGGCGAGCCTCACCGTGGCCGAGAGCCGCGCGGCGTACAGCCCGTCGCTGACGTTCTCGCTGGCGCAGCGCTCGCAGACGAACCCGGCGACGAACCAGCTCGCCGGCGGTCAGCGGCAGGTGACGTCCGACACGGTGAGCTTCGGCAGCGGCGTCAGTCAGGCGCTGCCATGGGGCGGCGGCCGGCTGGCGGTCGACTTCACGGGCAACCGCAACGGGACGTCGAACGTCTTCTCCACCTACAACCCGAGCTACTCGTCCGGGGTCTCGGTCAGGCTGACCCAGCCGCTCTTCCGCGGCTTCGGCGTCGACGCGACGAGAGCCGCCATCGCCCAGGCCGACATCGAGAGCGACATCGCCGACACCGGTCTGCGGCAGGAGATCGCCACGACGCTCGCGGACGTGCGGCGGGCCTACTGGGAGCTCGTGTACGCCGCCGACGCCCTTCAGACCGCGCGGCAGTCCGAAGCGCTCGCGCGCAAGCAGCTCGAGGACAACCGTCGGCGCCTGGAGCTCGGTACCGTGGCGGCGACCGACATCATCGAGGCCGAGGCGGAGGTGGCGGCGCGCCACCAGGCGGTCGTGCAGGCGGAGGGCGCCTGGCGCAACGCGCAGGTGAGCCTCAAGCAGCTCATCGTCGCGGACGCGAACGACCCCCTCTGGAACGCATCGATAACGGGCATGGAACGCCCCGACCAGACGGCCCCGCTCATCGACCTACCGGGCGCCATCAGGACGGCCGTCGCCAACCGCGCGGACCTCGAGGTCGCACGGAAGCAGCACGATGCTGCCGGTACGACGCTGAAGCTGCTGAACGATCAGCGCAAACCGACAGTCGATTTGGTCGCCGAGTACAGCCTGTACGGCGTCGGAGGCACGCAGATCCTGCGGCAATCAGGCGCCCTCGGCGGCGGCGTGATCGGAACCAATCCGGGCGGGTACCTCGACGTGCTGCGGTCGCTGGGCGGGCTCGACTACCCGACGTGGAGCGTGGGCGTGAACGTCACGCTGCCGATCGGCGAACGCGCGGCGGATGCGGCCTACGCACGCGCGCAGGTGGAGCAGCGCCAGCAGACGGTCCGCATTCAGCAGCTCGAGCTGGCGATTGCCGCCCAGCTCACCCGGGTCGTCGAGCAGGTGAGGAGTGCGGAAGAGCAGGTACGCGCCTCCGTCGCCGCGCGGGAGCTCGCGCAGAAGCGGCTCGAGGCAGAGGCCGCGCGCCGTGCCGCAGGGCTCTCGACCAACTTCCTGGTGCTTCAGGCCCAGCGCGACCTGGCGGCCGCACAGACCGCCGAACTGCGCGCGCGACTCGATCATCGCAAGGCGCTCGTCGACTTCGAGCTCGTTCAACAGGCTCCGGTCTAACACGTGGGAGGTACTCGTATGAATCGCCGTATCCGGTTGGTCTTCTTCACCACGCTCGTCGCCGCGCTGGTCGGGGCGGGCGTGCTCTACGCCCAGGGTCCTGGCCGCGGACTGGGGTTCGGCCATGGCCGCGGGCCCGGCCTTGGCGGCCCCGGTGCGATGCTCCCGCTGAGGCAGCTCGAGCTGACCGACGCGCAGCAGCAGCAGATCCGCGAGCTGATGCAGCAGCATCGGGCGGCCGTGCAGCCGATCATGGAGCGCCTGCGCGTGGCGGCGGAGGCGCAGCGTGCCGCCGTCGACGCGGCGCCCGCCGACGAAGGGCGGATTCGTGCCGCCGCCCAGCAGGTGGCCGAGGTGCAGGCCGACCTCGCGGTCCAGCGTGCCCGCCTGCAGAGCGACATCGTCGCCCTGCTCACGCCGGAGCAGCAGCAGCGGCTGCAGCAGCTCCGCGCCGAGCGTCAGTCGCGCATGGAGCAGCGCCGCCAGCGCATGCAGCAACGGCTGCAGCCACTCCAGCCGCGTCAGCCAGCCTGAGCTGAGACTGGCCTCGGCCTTGAATCCCGGGTAGGGGTGACCGCCGAACGGATGACCTCGACCCGGACGCACCTGCGGGTGGCCGCGATCGGCGACCTGCACGTCTCGCGGCACTCGCAGGGCGCCTTTCAACCGCTTTTCGCCCAAATCACGAACAGCGCCGACGTCCTCGTGGTCTGCGGCGACTTCACCGACTACGGCCTGCCCGACGAGGCGCGCATTCTCGCGCGCGAGCTCACCACCGCCGTCAAGATCCCGGTCATTGCCGTGCTCGGCAACCATGACTACGAGGCGGGCAGCCACTCCGAGATCCGCCAGATCCTCAGCGACATCGGCGTGACGGTCCTCGATGGGGAGGCGACCGAAATCGACGGGATCGGCTTCGCAGGCGTCAAGGGGTTCGCCGGCGGGTTCGGCCGCGGCGCGCTCGGGCCGTGGGGCGAGCAGGCGATCAAGGCGTTCGTGCAGGAGGCGGTCAGCGAGGCGATGAAGCTCGAAGCGGCGCTCGCGCGCCTGCGCTCCGAGCGGCGGGTGGCCCTGATGCACTACGCGCCGATTCGGGGCACGTGCGAAGGCGAGCCGCCCGAAATCTTTCCGTATCTCGGCTCGAGCCGGCTGGAGGAGCCGATCAACCGGTACCGGGTGAGCGCCGTGTTTCACGGGCACGCGCACCGCGGCACGGCGGAGGGGCTGACCGCGGCCGGGGTTCCCGTCTACAACGTCGCGATGCCGCTGCTCACCCGCGTCCGTCCCGATCGGCCGCCGTTTCTGATCGTCGAGCTCCCTCTAACCGGCGAACCCGCCCACCCCGCGAGCCAGCCCCCGCCCGGCCCGTTCGCCGAGCCGGTCGTCAAGACGGCCTGATTTCTGCACTCAGGCGGTGCTGCTGTGGCGGATGCTGCAACCCCCCTCCTGACCGCGCCGGACCAGGCGGAGCTGTACCGCAACGCGCTCGAGATGCTCAACCGCAGCGGCGTCCCGTATCTGGTGGGCGGCAGCTACGCGTTTCAGTACTTCGCCGGTATTTCACGGTCCACGAAAGACTTCGATATCTTCGTGCGCCCGCGCGACGTGCAGCGCGTGCTCGATGTGCTCGCGCGCGCCGGGTTTCGCACCGAGATCACCTTTTCGCACTGGCTCGCCAAGGCGTATCACGCCGACCGCTTCATCGACGTGATCTTCAATTCGGGCAACGGCGTCGCCGAAGTCGACGACGAGTGGTTCGCGCACGCGGTGAACGAGGAGGTGCTCGGCGTCCCGGTGAAGCTCAGTCCGGCCGAAGAGATGATCTGGTCGAAGAGCATGATCATGGAGCGCGAGCGGTACGACGGCGGCGACGTGGCGCACCTGCTGAGACACTGCAGCGGGCTGCTCAACTGGGACCGGCTCGTCCGCCGGTTCGGCTCTCACTGGCGGATCCTGCTCGGCCACCTCGTGCTCTTCGGCTTCATCTACCCGGGCGAGCGCGCCCTCATTCCGTCGAGCGTCGTCCGGGAGCTCGTCAACCGCCTGCTCGCCGAGCTGGACGTACCGACGCGCGACAGCAAGGTCTGTCAGGGCACGCTCCTGTCGCGCGCGCAGTATCTGGTCGACGTCGAGGAGTGGGGATACGAGGATGCGCGGCTGCGCCCGCGCGGATCGATGACGGACGATCAGATCGCCGAGTGGACCGCGGCGATCGACAAATCAGATTAGCCGGTAGCCGGTAGGTTGTAGCCGGTAGTTCTTACTGCAGCCCTGCTCCTGTGACCATGATCTCGCGCGTCGCCATGCCGCGCACGCCGGTCGACGAGCGCACCTCGGCCTTCAGCGTGTAGTAGCCCGCGGTCAGGTTCTTGAACATGATCTGGTGCAGCCGCTTCTCGTCCGCGCCGCTCAGCGCGATCTCGCTGGCCCGGTACAGGTCCGTGCTGTCGGCCTCGATCCAGAGCGAGCGGTTCGCCTTGTTCGGTTCCACGGCCACCGTGAAGCGCACCGTCGCCGGCTCGGCGAAGTAGGTCCCGTTCAGTCTGATCTCGACGACGTCGGCCGCCTTGCCAGGCATGCTCGCGCCGGCGGCGAGCACCAACAGCGGACCGAACACCCAGGCGACGGCACGGCGTCTCATCGCAGCCTCCTGCCCGCCCGCCAGAGCAACCACGGTGCCAACGCGTTCGTGGATGCTGGCGTGACGCTCTACTGGGAAAAACGTGCGGGCGGCCGGAGTCGAACACCGGCGAGAGGTCGAACTTACACACCTGGTCGGTAGGTGGTAGTCAGTAGGTGGTAGAGGTCGGTCGCTGGTGGGTTTTGGCCGGAACTCCTGTCATTGGCTGCCGGCTACCGGCTGCCGACGACCAGCCAGCGGTCACTGCTGCCGTTCGAGCAGCCAGCACACGGGACCGGCCAGCTTTTCGAGCCGCGACCGCCGCTGCCAGCGCTCGCAGCTGATTTCGTCGCTCGCCGCCAGATCGGTGTCGAAATCCCGTCGCAGTCGTGCCGCCACCGCGGCCTCCCGGAACGCCACGTTCACCTCGTCGTTGTGCTCGAACGAGCGGTTGTCGACGTTGGTCGTGCCCACGACGGCCCAGTGGCCGTCGGCGAGCAGCAGCTTCACGTGCGTCATGCCCGGCCGGTACTCGAAGATGCGCACGCCCGCTTCGAGCAGCTCGCCGTACAGGCGGCGGCTGGCCAGCCGCACCAGCCGCTGGTCGGTATGCCATCCCGGCACGAGCACGCGCACGCGCACACCGCGCCGGGCGGCGCGCGCGAGCGCCCGGCGGAGGGCACGATCGGGCAGGAAGTAGGGGGTGCTGATGTCGATGTCCGACGCGGCGCCCTCGACGAGCATCTGAAACACCACGCGCGAGGTCGTCGCCCGATCCGAGGGCGAGCTCTTGGCGAGCATCGCTTCGGTCGTCCCGGCGGGTGCAAGGGTCGGCCAGTCCAGCGGCGACGTCAGGATTTCCCCCGTCGAGGCGAGCCAGTTCTCCGCGAAGACGCCCTGCAGCGCGCCGACGATGGGGCCCTCGATGCGCACCATCGTGTCGCGCCAGGGCGGCAGCCCGCGTTCGGCGCGATACCACCAGTCGGCGACGCCGGCGCCGCCGGTAAACGCCACGCGGCCGTCGACGATGAGCAGCTCGCGGTGCGTCCGGTTGTTGAGCCGGTGGACGCGGTACCAGGTGATCGGCTGGTAGAAGTAGAGCCGGCAGCCCGCCTCGCGCAGCCGCCGGGTGCGGGCACGGCCGAGGCCGGCGCTGCCGATCGAGTCGAGCACCAGCCGGACCGCCACGCCTTCACGGGCGCGGGCGATCATCGCCTCCATGAGCATCTCGGCCGCCTCGCCCGGCTGGAAGATGTACGCCTCGAGGTGGACCGAGGCCTGCGCCTGCAGGATCGCGTCGCGCATGGCCGGATAGAACTGCCCGCCGTTGGTCAGGATCTCGACGCGGTTGTGACTCTGGACGGCGGCCTGGCAGGTCGCCTGCAGCACGTGCAGGAACTCGTCGCTATCCGGTCGGAGCGGCGTGGTGACACGGTAGTCGATGCGTGGGGTGAACAGCAGGATGATCAGCACCCACAGCGCGAGTACCGCGACGATGTAGGCCCATATCACTCAGTGACCCTCGAGGACTGCGATGGGAAACCGCGCGAACACGTCGGCCAGCGCCACGTGCTCGCCGTCGCCGCCGCCCTGGACCCTGATGCAGTCGCCGGTGAGCGCGTGGCGATACAGGCGCGGGCCCCCCTCCGGCAGCAACAGCCGCGTATCGCCCCAGACCCGTTCGCCAATCGGTGGTGTCTCGCCATCCGGCACGAGCGTCGCGACGAGCCGCGGGACGACCACGAGCGCCCGTTGTCCGGCGTGGGTGCGTGCGAACGCAAACACGTGCTCGCGGCGTGGGCCGTCAGCCGTGATCGGATCGTACCCGCCGCGCTGAAAGATTGCCAGGTGCGCCCGGCGGAAGCGCAGGAGCGTACTTGTCGCGTACAGCTTGAGGCGGTCGTCTTCCGGGGCGGCGATCAGCCGGGCGGCGAGCGCGGCCGGGCCTTCGCTGGCGAGCGCGGCATCGAGCTCCTCGAGCAGCGCACGCCGCCGCGTGTAGTCGACCGGACGCCGGTTGTCGGGGTCCACGAGGCTGAAATCCCAGATCTCCGTCCCCTGGTAGAAGTCTGGCACTCCCGGTGCGCCGATCTTCACGGCCACCTGCGCCAGCGAGTTGTAGGTGCCGTAGCCGGCGACGCGCCGGGCAAACTGCACGAAGTCGTCGTGGAACGCGCGGTTGTCGGGCGCGAGCGCCGTGTCGATGAAGCGGGTCATCGCCTGCTCGTGCCGCTCGCTGGGGCTCACCCAGCTCGTGAACACCTTGGCCTCGCGCATCGCCTTGTGCATGTAGGCGACGATCCGGTCGCGGTAGGCGCGTGCTCCTGCGGGCGGCATCGGGGTGAGCGGCCAGGTGCCGACGAGCGTCTGATAGAGCAGGTACTCCTCGTTGCGGCTCGGGTACGACTCGCCATCGATGATCGTCCGGCCTCGGCGGTTCGCCTGCGCCCACCGCGAGATCGCCTGCTTCCACGCACCGGGGAGCTCGGAGAGCACATTGAGGCGGGCGCGGACGTCCTCGCTGCGCTTGGTGTCGTGCGTGGTCAGCGTCGACAGCCCGTGCGGCAGTCGTGCGGCACGCGCGGCGAGCCAGTGGTGCAGCGCCTCGGGCGCCACGCCGAAGCGGTCCGGCTCGCTCCCCACCTCGTTGAGCGACGCGAGCCGGTTGTAGAGGTAGAGCGCCGTATCCTCGATCCCCTTCGCCGTGACCGGGCTCGTCACCTGCTGGAACTTGCCGACGAGGCGGATGTGCTCGTCGCGCTCCGGTTCGGGAATGTAGTCGGCCTTCAGGAGCAGCAGGTCGCGGATGAAGTCGAAGACGAGCGCCGGCGTGCGCGGGTTCCGGCGCTTGGCCTCGCGGACCGCGTGCTCGATGTACCCGCGGTCGCGCGCGCTGACCGGCTCGCGTGCGTTCACGTAGGTGCGGTACACGGGGAAGCACGCGATGATCTCGCGCACGGCGTGCGCGAGGCTGTTGAGCGTGAAATCGCGGCAATAGCGGTTGCGTTCGGAGAAGCGGTTGATGCCGTGCGCGAGCACGTTCAGCTCGCTCGCCATGCTCAGGCGGAGCACCAGCTCCTTGCCCCAGTAGGCGAGGTCGCGGAAGCGCCCCCGCGTCCGCGTGAACCGTTCGTAGACGTTCGTGAGCGCGCTCTCGTTGCGGCCGTCGACGAACAGGCCGTTGACGTGCGCGAGGAAGTCGTACCCCGTGGTGCCGGCGACGGGCCATGGCGGCAGTTCCTCGTCGGCGCCCAGGATCTTCTCCACGACCACGTAGAGCGGCCGATCGGGGCCGTAGACGTCCGGGCGGCGATCGCGGGCGCGCTGCTGCAGGCGCTCGAGGTAGTCGCCCGGGTCGTACAGGCCGTCCACGTGATCGATCCGCAGGCCGTCGGACGCCCCGCACGCGACCCGATCGAAGAGCAACGCGTGCACCCGGTCGAACACGACCGTGTCCTCCATCCGGATCGCCGCGAGCTCGTTGATGTCGAAGAAACGGCGGTAGTTGATCTCCTCGGCCGCCACCCGCCAGTGCGCCAGCCGGTACGACTGGGCCGAGAGCAGCGCGTCGAGCGCGTCGAAGCTCGGCGGGTCGCCGCGCCGGCCATTGAGCGTCTCGACTGCCCGCGCGATGTGGTCGCGGACCTGCGGCGAGCGGGCTTCGAGCGCCGCCAGGCGGCGCTTGATCACCTCTTTCTCGCGGGCCCGCTCGGCCCGCAGCGCCGGGTCCGACACATGCCGCTCCGGCAGATGGCGGATGGCGGTCAGGATGCTCAGAAGCTCCACGGCATCGGGGCTCTCGGGACCGAGCGCGTCGAGCAGCGCCGGGCGTCCGGTTTCGAGCACGCGGTCGTACGTGCCCGGCGAGATCGGCAGCACCTGGTCGAAGTACCGCGCGCGGAACGCGCCGTTGATGTACTCGAGCCGGATCTCCTGGCGCTCGAGCACCGCGCCGTACGCGTCGCCGAGGATCGGCAGCAACACCTTCTCCTCGAGCTCTGGCTTGAGCGGGTGCCAGTCGATATCGAACACGCGCGCCTGACGCGAGTTCGGGCCGTTCTCCAGCACGTCCTGCCACCACGGGTTCGCCGACTTCGCAATGCCCATGTGATTCGGCACGACGTCGACGATGTGTCCCATCCCGTGGCGGCGGAGCGCGTCGATCCAGCCCGCGTAGCTGTCGTCGCCACCGAGATCGGGATTGAGGCGCGACGGATCGGCGACGTCGTATCCGTGCGTGCTCCCGGGCACGGCAGCCAAGTAGCTGGATGCGTAGCAATGCGACACGCCGAGCGCATCGAGGTAGTCCACGATCGCGGCGGCGGCTGCGAAGGGGAACGACGCGTTGAACTGGAGCCGGTAGGTCGCGGCGGGCACAGCAGCAGGAGTCATTTGCGGTCGAGCTTGGGACCGCTATGCGGCTCGTTGCGTGATTCTCGTACCGGTTGTGACCCGCATAGCGGTCCTAGGCGCGCGGAGCGCGCCAAGAGATACTGGCGACCAGCCAAGGGCTCATACGGAGCGATCAAAATACTGAGCCCTTGGCTGGTCCGACGCAAGCACGATGCCGGACCGCCCCTCCGGGCACGTCGCTTGCTCTGCCAGTGGGCGCGATGTGGCGAGCTACCTCAGCGGCGCTTCTGGTCGCGGGCGTGATGGCCGGCTGCGGCGGCCGAACCGTCGTCGTGACGCCGCGCGCGCCGATTCCGCCGGCGGTGATGGCCGGCCTGCGGATCGATCCGGGCGCGACGCCGCGCGATCTGTTCTGGGGCGTGGGCGGCGAGCAGTACGCGCCGCCCGCCGGCGCGATGTACACGCTCGAGGCCAAAGACGACGCGGGCTTCAGCATCGGCTTCGACGTTGTCGATCCAAGCGGACGCGAGTGGAGCGCGAAGATCGGCCCCGAGGCGCAGACCGAAGTCGTGGTGTCGCGCATCCTGTGGGGACTCGGCTACCATCAGCCCCCTGTGTACTACGTGCCCTCCTGGCGCGTGCGCGCGGGCACGGGCGAGCCGGCGCTCGAGAGTGAGGCGCGCTTCCGGCCGAAGCTGCCGCAGCTCGAGCGGCTCGATGAGATCTGGAGCTGGGCGGACAATCCGTTCAGCGGCAGTCCGGAGCTGAAGGGGCTGCTGGTCATCCTGCTGATGCTCAACAGCACGGATCTGAAGGACTCGAACAACAGCATCTATCGACTCACCAAGCCGTGGGACGGCGCGTCGACGTGGTATGTCGTTCGCGATCTCGGGGCGACGTTCGGCGAGACCGGCAAGCTGTTTCCGCGCCGCAACTGGCTCGAGGGCTTCGAGCGCGAGCCGTTCATCACGGCGATCGAGGACGGCCGGATCGACTTCGGCTACGGCGGCCTGCACGGCGAGCTGCTCGCCATGATCGGCCCCGCCGACGTGCTGTGGGCGGCGCGCCAGATGGCACGGTTGACCGACGCGCAGTGGCAGGACGCCTTCCGTGCGGGCAACTACGCGCCGCACCAGGCCGACCGCTCCATCCGCCGGGTCAAAGAGAAGATTGGCGACGGCCTCGCGCTGCGCGTCGACCGCCGCGAACGAGAAGACTGACGAATGTCGATGCCGCAGCTGCCGCCGGAGATCTCGGCCGCCATTCCCGACCTCATCGAGACCCACGCCCAGATGGTGGCGCGGGCGCTGCTGGCGCTGCCCATTGCCGCCGCGCTCGGCGGGGTCCTCGCGTTCCGGCCGCGCCGCCGCAGCACGCCGCCGCGCTCCGCGTCGGTCATCGAGACGCAGATCGTCCTCGCCATCGTGGGGGCGGTCGTCATGCTCGTCGTCGGCAGCAACCTGGCGCGCGCGTTCGGGATTGTCGGCGTCGCGAGCCTGATTCGCTATCGCGCCCGGGTCGACGATCCGAAAGATGCCGTCGTGATGCTCGCCACGCTGAGCGTCGGGCTGGCGTCCGGCGTGGAGCTGTACGGCCTGGCGCTCTTCGCGACCGCGTTCATCCTCGCCGTGCTGTGGGTCGTGGAGTCGTTCGAGCCCGAGCAGCGGAAGCGCTTCGACCTGAAGATCGTCGGGCACGACCCGGTGTCGCTGCGTCCCGACGTCGAGGCGATCCTGCGCCGCGCGAACGTGCAGTACGAACTCCGCAGCGCCGGAGCGAAGGACCTCACCTACGAGGCCGAGCTGCCGTTCGCCTCGCGCACCGATCGCATCGCCACGGCCATCCTGCAGCTGCACCCCGGCAACGAGACCGAGGTGACGTGGGAGGAAAAGAAGAGGAAATAATCACCCGCGATAGTTGCCGAACTGCAGCGCGAGCCCGAAGTCCTGTTCGCGCAGCAGCCGCATCACGTCCTGGAGCTCGTCCCTCGACGGCGAGCTGATGCGCAGCTGGTCGCCCTGGATGGCCGCCTGCACTTTCTTGAGCTTGGCGTCCTTGATGAATTTGACGATCTCGCGCGCCTTCTCTGACGGAATGCCCTGCTGCAGCGCCACCTCCTGCCGGACCGTGCTGTTGGCCGCGGTCTGCACGGCGCCGCGAGTCAGGTTCTTCGTCGGCACGTTGCGGCGCACCAGCCGCGTGACGACGATCTCCCACAGCGCGTTGAGCTTCGGCTCGTCGTCGGCCACGAGGACGATCGTCGAGTTGGCGCGGTCGAACTCGATCGACGCCTTCGATCCCTTGAAGTCGTAGCGCTGCGCCACTTCCTTGCGCGCCTGATTGAGCGCGTTATCGACCTCCTGCAGATCCACGGTCGACGTGATGTCGAACGACGGCTGGATGGCCATGCGCGCACAGCCTACTGCCGACTTCTGTTCTTGTCGAGCATTCCGACGATGATCAGCAGGAAGGCGACGAGGCGAATCGCGTAGATGTACGGGCGCGTCTCGTCGGTCGGATTGATCAGCCCGAGCAGCGCCCACGACAGCGCCATCAGACAGAACGCGGCGCCAAAGAACGCGAACAGGCGATCGCCGCTGTCGCGCCAGAAGCGGAAGAAGAACAGGCCTGCGACCAGTGCGCCGGTGGCGCTGACCGCCTGCAGGAAGATGACGGCATCGAGCCTCATCGCTCGGCCTCCCAGATCAAGCCGTAGACGAGCACGAGCATCGCCGCCGCGCCGGCCAGGGTGCGCGGCAGCGACAGGTCCCGTCCGGTGAGCACGCCGAGATCGATGAAGACGAGGACGTTGTTGATCGCGAGTCCGAGGAAGCCGATGCAGCTCCAGAGCAGCAGCGGGGTGCGGCGCGCGCCGTAGTGGCGGAGCAGCAGCGTGGCGGCGGCCAGGCTGGTCGCCGCGCAGAGCAGGTAGATGGCTTCAGCGGTCGTCATCATGGCGGATCCTGAACGCATCGGCGAAGTCGCGGAGGCTGCGGTGTTCGGGCTGCACCAGCCGGGCGATGTCGAGCGGCCGCTGGCGGTAGGCCTCGAGCGCCGAGAGCGCGGCTTCGCGCAGCTGCGGGGTTCCGGGGCGGAACTGGTACCGGAGGTTCTCGCCGATCCGGATATCGAGCAGGTTGCAGGCGGCCAGGTGCTCGAGCGCGGCGCGCGCGTCCGCCTCGGCCAGGCCGACTTCGCGGGCCGCCGCCGACGCGTCCCACGATCGATCGGCCGACTGGATGATCGCCATCAGCAGCTGCAGCTCGTCGAGCGTTCGCGCGTGCGCCGCGACGAACGCCCTGACGGGGGGCGACACGTTCGCCTGGGGCATCCGTGTGGAGTCTACCGGCCACCGGCCTCCGGCAGAAAGCTCGGCCGTAGGACGACAGCTGAGATAGCTATGAAAAAATTTCGATCTATACTGCGAGGCGGTTCGCGCGAGTTTCGCGTCGCACGCCGGACTTCACGGGCCGCCTGACGCGGCCGTGCCGCCAGCGAGCACACCTCTGCATGCCACATGACTTTAGCGGGAATCCGAGCCGTGCAGGTACCGGGCTGGTCGACGTGCTCGACCGGGTCCTCGACAAGGGGCTCGTCGTGGCGGGCGATATCAAGGTGTCGCTCGCCGAAGTCGAGCTGCTCACGATCCGGATTCGCCTGATGGTGTGCTCGATCGACAAGGCCGAGCAGATCGGCCTCGACTGGTGGAAGTACGACCGCAATCTGTCGCCCGGTCGTGAAGAGGTCGTGCGCGAGAACCTCCAGCTCCGGCAGCAGCTGGAGTCGTTGGAGCAGCGGGTGGCGGCGCTCACCCGAACGCCGGGGCGCCGACGTCGGCGGTAGGTATTGATGATTCGGTCTTCAAGGAGCATCCACGATGGCCGTTGAACGAGCAGCAGGCGGCACCAGTCTTATCGACGTTCTCGACCGCGTTCTCGACAAGGGAATCGTGATCGACGCATGGGTCCGCGTGTCCCTGGTCGGCATCGATTTGATCACCGTCGAAGCGCGCGTCGTGGTGGCGTCGATCGACACATACCTGAAGTACTCGGAGGCGGTCGGTGCCGCGACGGCCGCGGCGCGCCCGGCGATCGAGGCTCCGCGGCCGTACGACGAGCTGGCGGCCGAAAACGTCGCGCTGCGCGCGCAGATCGAGGGGATGACGCCCGCGCCGGCGGCACGTGCGCCGGTCCCGCGGCGGCGGACGAGGCAGTAGCGCACCACGAGCCGTACGCGATCATGGGCAAGTAGGTCATGGCCACGGTGCAGCCCGCACGAAGTCTGTCGCGTACGAAAGTGCCATCGTCGAGCGAGGCGGCCCGCCTCGAGCTGCTCGAGTCCTACATCATCCACCACGAAGATCTCGCTCGCTGCGCCCAGCTGAGCCTGGAATGGCTCGCGCGCCATGCCGGCGTGCGCCGCTCGATGTGCGTCGTCGCCGACGAGGGGCGCCTCATCGGCGTGGCGGGGCGGGGCGTGGCGGCCGAGGACGTGGCGCTCTTCGAATGGCCGCTGTCGGACGCGCACGACCCGCTGACCGCCGCCCTGTCCGCCTCGCGTCCCACGCTCCTGCGACCGGGACGCACCGGCGGAAACGGCGGACGTCCGGTGCCGGTCACTCCGATGGGTGCGGGCCAGCTCGCGGCCATTCCGCTCCGCGGTCGCGACGACGACACCGCGCTCGGGTTGCTCCTGCTGCGCCCGGGTGTGGAGGCGTTCGATCACCTCAGTTGGCTGGCGACGGTGCTCGGCCACAAGCTGGAGCAGCTGCTCGGCCGCGGCAGCCTCGCCGAGGAGCTGCGGAAGCTCCGCCACGAGCGGTCGCTGCTCTTCACGATCATCAACGCGGTCACCGACCCGATTCTCCTGACCGACACGGAGGGGCGACTGATCGTCGCCAACGCACGCGCGGAAAAGCTGTTCGCCGCCGGCGAGGAGGAAAGCGAGGGACGCCGGCGCGCGGTCGAATTGAACAACATGCTCTTCTCGGCCGCGCTGTCGCGGAGCGCTGTAGAAGGGCCGTCGGAAGCGCGCGAGCTGCTGCTCGTCGATCCGAGCGAGGGCTCCGACCTGCTGTTCGAGGTCTTGAGCTCCACGGTCGAGGACCCGCGCGAAGGCACCGGCATCGTGTCCGTGCTGCGCAACATCACCGACCTGCGGCGCGCCACCGAGCAGATCGAGGAGAACTATCAGCAGCTGCGCGCCCTCGAGGCGGCGGCGCGGGCCGAGCGCGATCGCCTGAACCTGATCATCGACTCGGTGGCCGACCCGATCATCGTGACCGATTCCGTTGGTCAGACGGTCCTGATGAACAACCCCGCCGAGGAGCTCTTCACCGTCCCGTCCGACCCGGCGGAGAGCGCCGAGAGGAACGTGCAGGCGAACGACGCGCACTTCTCGTCGTTCATCTCGGGCCTGCTGGTCGGCGACACTGCCCCCGGCGCCACGCGGCGCGGCGACATCGGCCTCGTCAATCCCCAGACGTCGGAGCCGATTCCGGTCGAGGCGATCGCGGGCAAGGTGGTCAGCGAGACCGGCGAGCTGGGCGCCGTCGTCACCATCCTGCACGATCGGCGCGAGGCGCTCGAGCGGGTCAGCCTCTACGAGCAGCTGAAGGTCGCCTCCGACGAGCTGCAGGCGCGCGTGCAGGCGGCCACGGCGGAGCTCGCCACGCAGAACGAGCTGCTGCGCCGCCAGGCGATCGAGCTGGAGCAGGCATCACGCCTGAAGTCGCAGTTCCTCGCCAACATGTCGCACGAGTTCCGGACGCCGCTGAACGCGATCCTCGGCTACACGCACATGCTGCTGCAGGGTGTCGCCGGCGAGCTCTCCCCGCCGGTGCGGCGGCAGCTGCAGCGGATCGATTCGAACGGGCGGCACCTGCTGACGATCATCAACGAGATCCTCGACATCACCCGCATCGAGGCGGGCAAGATGCCGATCCAGTTGAGCGAGTTCAACGTCAACGAGATCGTGCCCGAGGTGATGGCGGAGCTCGAGCCGGTGGTCGCGCGGTCGAAGCTGGCGGTCACGCCGAAGCTGGCCCCCGAGGCGCCGCCGCTGCGCAACGACCGCCAGAAGGTCAAGCAGATCGTGCTCAATCTCCTCAGCAACGCGCTGAAGTTCACGCACCAGGGCGGCATCGAGATCGCGGTGCAGTATGATTCGGGCACCGGCGTGGTCTCGATTTCCGTCACCGACACCGGCATCGGCATCGCCCCGGAGCATCACGAGCGCATTTTCGAAGACTTCCGTCAGGTGGACGACTCGCCCTCCCGGCAGTACGGCGGAACGGGCCTGGGGCTGGCGATCAGCCGCCGCCTCGCGGCGGCGCTGGGCGGCCGCATTGCGCTGCGCAGCAGCCTCGGACACGGGTCGACCTTCACGCTGACCATTCCCGTGGAAGCGCCGCAATGAGTGCCGAACAGGGACCGCTGATTCTCGTCGTGGACGACTACGAAGACGCGCGGGAGATGTACGCCGAGTACCTCCGCTTCTGCGGCTTCCGGGTCGCCGAGGCGCGCAACGGCAACGAGGCGCTCGAGCAGGCGTTCGCGCTGCACCCCGATTTGATCCTGATGGACCTGTCGCTGCCCGGGATGGACGGGTGGGAAGCGACGCGCCAGCTCAAGGCGGACGATCGCACGCGGCACGTCCCGGTCGTGGCGCTGACCGGCCACGCGCTGGCCGGCGCCTCCGAAGGCGCGAAGCGGGCCGGATGTGACTCGTTCGTCACCAAGCCGTGTCTGCCGGACGATTTGGTGGTCGAGGTGCGGCGGATGCTCGAGCAGACTCAGAACCCGAAGCTCAAGACGCAGAGCTCGTTGTGAGTCGTGCGCTGACCTAGGGACACCATATGGCCAAGACGATGAAGAGTCAGTCGAGCCGGCAGGCGGCGCGTGTGGTGCGCGGACGACGGGCTGACAAGGCCGCACCGCCGGGGCAGGCGATGCCGCGCAGCATGACGCGCGGCCGCATGGACGGGCCGGCGACGCCGCGCGACGGTGACGCGGACGCGGTCACCCGCGTCACCCGCGAGACCGAGGTGCGCGGCACCGAGACGCGCGTCGAGCGGGTCGTCGAGCGCGCGCCGAAGCCGAGCCTCGCGGGCGTGGACCGCACCGCCGGCCGGGGCCGCTACGTCTACTGCGTCATCCGCGCGAGCGGCCCGCTCAAGTTCGGCGCCATCGGCATGGACGATCAATGGCCCGAGGTCTACGCGGTGAACTACAAGGACATGGCCGCCGTGGTGTCGGACGTGCCGATCGTGCCGCTCGACTCCACCCGCGAGAACGTGCTGGCGCACGAGCGCGTGAACGAGACGGTCATGCGCGATCACACGGTGATCCCGATGTCCTTCGGCACGATCTTCAAGACGCGCGAGGACATCGTCGAGCTGCTGCGGTCGGCGTACGAGGCGTTCGCCGACGTGCTCAACAAGATGCAGGACAAGCTCGAGTTCGGCCTCAAGGTGCTGTGGGACCGCGACGAGATCGTCAAGGT
>JACPCS010000025.1 GCA_016184455.1 Acidobacteriota bacterium | reverse complement strand
ACATCGACTCTTCGCGGCCATCCGCGGCCGGCTCGCGTCACAGACCACGTTCGTCGTCAACTCGTCGGCGATGGCGACTTATGCCACGGGCTACTAGCTACGTATTCACGCCGATCTTCAGATCGAGCGATTCGAGATAACGGCGGAACGGCTCGGCGAGGTCCGGCCGGCGCAGCGCGAAGTACACGATCGCCTTGAGGAAGCCGAGCTTGTTGCCGGTGTCGTGGCGGACGCCGTCGATCTCGTACACATAGATCGGTCGTTCACGCAGAAGGCGCCGCAGGCCATCCGTCAGCTGGATCTCGCCGGTGCGGTCGCGCGCGGTCGCCTCGAGCGCGCCGAAGATGTCGGGCGTCAGGATGTAGCGGCCGATGATCGCCAGATTCGATGGCGCCCGATCCAGCGGCGGCTTCTCAACCAGATCCTTCACCCGGTGCACACGCCGGCCGAGGTCCTCGCGGTCGTCGGTCGCGACGATCCCGTAGCTCGAGACCTCCTCCGCCGCGACGCGCTCCACAGCGAGCACCGGCCCGCGAACGCGCTCGTAGACCTCAATCATCTGCCGCAGCGCCGGAGGACTGGCGTCGATCACGTCGTCGCCGAGGATGACCGCGAACGGTTCGTCGCCAATCAGGTTGCGGGTGGCGAGCACGGCGTGGCCGAGGCCGAGCGGCTCGCCCTGGCGGACGTAGGCGACGTTGATCGGCTCGGTGATCTTCCGAATCTGCTCGAGGAGCGCGTCTTTCCCGCGCTGCTGGAGGAAGCTTTCGAGCTCCACGGCGACGTCGAAGTGGTCTTCGATCGCGTTCTTGCCGCGGCCGGTCACGATGACGATGTTCGGCACGCCCGACTGGACGGCCTCCTCGACGCCATACTGGATCACCGGCTTGTCGACCAGGACCAGCATCTCTTTCGGCTGGGCCTTCGTGGCGGGCAGGAAGCGCGTGCCCAGGCCGGCGGCGGGGAAGACGGCCCTCCGGATCGTGGCAGTCATTCGCATGATCGTATCTCAGGATAGGATCGGAGCGGCATGATCGATCCGGCGCTCCTCCGCGACAACCTGACAGCTGTCCGCACCGCCCTGCAGAATCGCGGCATCGATCTGGGAACGGAGCTCGACGAGCTCATGACGCTCGAGTCGGCGCGCCGTCGAATGATTCCTGAGATCGAGGGGCTCAAGCGCGAGCAGAACGCGTCTGGCGACGAACTGGCGCGCGCGCGGCGGCAGGGGCTCGACGTCGCACTGCTGCAGGAGCAGAGCCGTGCGCGGGCGCAGCGCATCAAGCAGATGAGCGTGGAGCTGGAGGCGATCGAAGCGCGGCGCAACCGCCACCTGCTCACGATCCCGAACATCCCGCATCCCAGCGTCCCGGTCGGCGGGAGCGCGGCCGGCAACGCCGTCGTCCGCAGCCACGGCACGCCGCGCGCGTTCGCGTTCACGCCCCAGGCGCACTGGGATCTCGGGCCGGCGCTCGGCATCATCGACTTCGAGCGCGGCACCAAGATCGCGGGTGCGCGTTTTACCGCACTGGTCGGCGCGGGCGCGCGGCTGGCACGGGCGCTCATCAACTTCATGCTCGACCTCCACACGAAGGAGCACGGGTACACGGAGGTGGAGCCGCCGTTCATGGCGAACAGCGCGGCGCTCACCGGCACGGGCAACCTGCCGAAATTCGAAGCGGATCTGTTCAAGATCGCCGGCGACTGGGACCTGTATCTCGTGCCGACGGCCGAAGTGCCGCTCACCAACATGCACAGCGGCGAGATCCTCGACGGCCGCCAGCTGCCGATCCGCTATACGGCGTACACGCCGTGTTTCCGCAGCGAAGCGGGCTCGTACGGCGCCGACGTGCGAGGGCTGATTCGCCAGCACCAGTTCGACAAGGTCGAACTGATGGTGTTCAGTGCACCCAACCAGTCGTACGACGAGCTCGAGCGGCTCACCGCCAATGCCGAGGAAGTGCTGAAGCGGCTCGAGCTGCCCTTCCGCACCGTACTCCTCTGCACCGGCGACATGGGCTTCGCCTCTGCGAAGACCTACGACATCGAAGTGTGGCTGCCGAGCCAGAACATGTACCGAGAGATCTCTTCGTGCAGCAACACCGAGGCGTTTCAGGCGCGGCGCGCCAACATCAAATTCCGCCCCGCCGCGGGCGGCAAGGCGGAGTTCGTCCACACGCTGAACGGATCGGGCCTCGCCGTCGGCCGCACGCTCATCGCCGTGCTCGAACACTATCAGCAGGAAGACGGCTCGGTCGTCGTTCCCGACGCGCTGCGGCCGTTCGTGGACGGGCGGTCCGTTATCCGGAAGTGAAATAATCGACGTAGGCCGGGTCTCGCCGCGGGTGCGCCGGGCCAGACGGGCGGCGGACGTGGATTTGCTGCGAACCCGGAGGATTTCTCCGCGCCGGAATCAGGCGCGGTCTACGTGTTCCTGCGGAACGGGGACCGCTGGACCCAGCACGCCTATATCAAGGCGCCGAACGCCGACGCGTACGACCAGTTCGGCAGCGGTGTGGCGCTCTCGGCCGACGGCGCAACCCTGGCGGCCGCGTCCAACGGCGACGATAGCGGGTCAGGGATCGACGGCGACCAGAACGACAACTCCATGCGCGATTCGGGAGCCGTCTTCGTCTTCTAAGTACGGGTCAATGCGCCGTCGTCGCCTGCGTTCCTGAGGAGGACGCGGGCGAGGCGGCTGTCAGGGCGGGAACGTGGACGGCCCACCAGGCTCTCGCCTGTTCGTCCCCCCAAGGCTCCGCGTCGATGGCCGCGAGCTGCCGTGTGAGGTCGGCCGCGCTGCGCGGCCGCGCGGCGGGCTTCTTCGCGAGGCACTGGAGCACCACGCGATCGAGCCCGGCGGGCACGGGCAGCTCCGCGCACGTGGACGGCGGCGCGGGCTCGGCCTGCAGATGCTTCGTGATCATGGTGAGCGGGTTCATCGACACCGCAATCAGCCCGGCGGCGAGCGTCTTGCCCGGCGTGCTCGGGACGAGCGCCGCGAACATCAGCACGCCCGCGCCAATCCATGAGATGAACGGCATCAGGCTGGTTGGCGCCGCCGCGCGTCCGGTATGCATCATCACCGCGAGCGCCAGGGCTATCAGCACCATGTAGAGGAGCCCGAGATCCAGAATGACCCTCGGGTCGCGATCCTGCCGGCGCGTGTGGGCGAAGAGCGTCAGCGAGGCGAGCACGCTCACGGCTGCGATGACATCGCCCGTGCTCGGCTCGCGCCACCGCGGGTCTCCGACGAGAGACAGGATGCCCAGGCGCCGCGACGCATCCCTCAGGCTGTCGGCGGGGATCTCGCGTCGGCCGCGTCGCGACAGGAGTCCGACCGGCGTGCTCAGCGGCGGTGGGATGAGGGCGGGTTCAGGCATGGCAACCAACACGGACGGCTACCATCTGAGAGTGGCGGAGGGAGAGGGATTCGCTCTTGACAGCGTTCGTGAAAACAGGCCGATTTCGAAAAATCCGCTGAAAAACCTCCCCTCTCAATCCGCTCGATCCGCGCAACACGCGGCCTGAACCCCCAAATCAGCCCCAGCGAATCCGCACGAGTCTCTCGTCGAGAACGGGGCGAGGATCTGGTCGAGCCGCAGCTCGACTGCGCGCGTCCTACGCCGAGATCCTCGAGGTGTTCGTCGCTCGTGGACGTAGTGAACCGAACGAGAAATCACAAGCACTTCCAGGCAAGGACGCATTAGAGCCAGTGGCGGAGCCACCACTTCTCGAACGCGACTTTGCCCCAATGCCAGAAGCGCCCGGGATGGAACATCCGAACTTCCGGATCCGGCTCGGCGTAAAAGCGACCACTGGCGAACCCGGCCTTGCCGTCGCCGAGCTCGATCCAGCAGTACCCCTTCCCGTTGAACGACGCACGAGACTCGGTTCCACGGATTTCCGATGCGATCACGTCGGCCACAACCTCCGCTTGGTGGTGCGCGAACACCCCCGCCTTGGGGAGCATCTTACCGCCCGGCAGCCGGATGCTCGTGACGTCGCCGATGGCGAACACCCCGTCGTGCCCTGCACGGAGCGTCGTTGCGTCGACGTGGATCCACCCCGATACGCCGAGCAACCCGGCCGAGCGAACCACCTCCGGCGCCTGATGGGGAGGAACGCCAAGCAGAAGGTCGACCCGCTCCGAGCGGCCGTCGGACGACACAATCTCTCTCGTGTCGGGTCGCAGCTCCTGGAAGGTATACAGCGGATGGTAGTGGATCCCGCGCGCGTGAATCATTGCGGTGATCGCATCCCCCATTGCCGATCCAGCGATCGGCATCGGCTGATGCTCGGGGGTAAAGATATGGATCTCTGTCTTGTCTCGTATGTGCTTGGTGCGACATAAAGCCTCTACGAGAAACGCGGCTTCGTAGGGCGCAGCCGGACACTTGAACGGGAGAGCGGCAACCAACACAGCGATGGTTCCGCCGGGGAAGGTTTCCAGAGCGGCGCGGATTCGCTCGCAGCCCTCCAGACTGTAGAGGTTATGGGCCATCTCGTCGAAGCCCTCCACCGTCTCCGGCGCGAGTCGGGCACCAAGCGAGACAATCAGATAGTCGAAGCTGAACGCGTTCGACCGCGTCCGCACGAGCCTGCGGTCAAGATCGATCGCTGCAACCTCGTCGTGATGGAATTCTATGCCGTTGCCGGCGAGCCGGGTGAGCGGACGGCGGATCTGATCTGCTCGGCGGTTTCCCACCATGAGCCACAGCAAGGAAGGCGAAAACAGGTGGTCCGATGAACGGTCGATGACGATGATGCGGTGTTGCCTCGGGAGTCGCTGGCGCAGATGGTGTGCGGCCACGACCCCTCCGACTCCAGCCCCGAGAATGACGATGCGAGCGGCCGCGGATGGGCTCGCACGCCGGATCGGCCTCTCGCCAGACTCGGGCTCGGGCTGCGCTTTTGCCGGTGCGCTGTAGAGGCCCGCAATGGCGGTCGAGTAGCCGGCGTCGTCGAACTCGTTCTCCGAAAAGAGAACCTTGCCGTCCCGTCCCACGAGGATGTTGCAGGGCACCCAGCCGTTGGTGAGTTGCCGGAACAACGTCCCCTCCGCATCGGGAATCACCGGGCACGCGAGCTCGAACTCCTCTTTCCACTTGCGACAAGACTCGGGTGTCTCGAAGGCGCCCACGCAGACGACCTCGAAGCCATTGGGCGCGAAGCGATCGAAGACGCGGCGTATGGCAGGAGCCTCCTGCCGGCAAGTCAGTCACTGCCCTTTCCAGAAGACGATGAGCAACCCCTCGGTGCCTTTGACCGGGAGGCCTAATTCCGTCAGCGCCACGGGCGCGCCTTGAGAGACGCCCTTTAAGGCTTCCTTGAGAACTTTCATCTCTATTCATCCTCCTGCTCGCGTGCGTCATCAAGCAACGGTTGACACCTGGCTCGTGGAGGGCATCTCAGCTCAGTGCGCCAACGGCAAGGGCGTGGGTGTGTGCGCTTGACACGAACCACCCTCAGTAGCCAATATTCAAATGTACATTTAATCATTAGACTATTTCAACCTCTGATTGGTATCCCGATGAAGACTCCTGCCGCCCGGTTCAAGACGGCGATTTACGAGCAGCTGGCGCGAATCGGCAAAGCGGTGTCGAGTCCGGGCCGGCTGGAGCTGCTGGACCTGTTGTCGCAGGGGCCTCGCACCGTCGAGATGCTGGCCCACCAGACGGGGCAGAGCGTCGCCAACACGTCGCATCACTTGCAAGTCCTCCGACGTGCGCGGCTGGTGGAGGCCGAAAAGGCGGGTCTCTATGTGACGTATCGGCTCGCCGATACCGCGGTGAGCACGTTCTTCCTCGATTTGCGGCGCCTCGCCGAGTCCCGTTTGGCGGAGGTCGAGCAGGTCACGCGGCAGTACCTCGAGGGGCGCGGCGCCCTGGAGTCCGTCGGCAGCGACGAGCTGCTGCGCCGCGTCCGGCACGGGGACGTGACGATCCTCGACGTGCGCCCACAGGAAGAGTATCGGGCGGGGCACGTTCCGGGTGCGCTCTCGGTGCCGCTGTCCGAACTCAAGAAACGACTCGCCGAGCTGCCGAAGGACCGGGAGGTCGTTGCGTACTGCCGCGGGCCGTACTGCGTGATGGCGATCGAGGCCGTCGAACTGCTGCGCAAGCGAGGGTTCCGGGCGTATCGCATGGAACAGGGCGTCACCGACTGGCGTGCCCGCGGATGGCGCCTGGAGACCGGCGAGCCGCGCAAGGGGTTCCACCGATGAGCGCGGCGACGTCTGGCAGGGCGGCGCCGCCGCTGCGTCTCGAGCAACTCACGGATTGGACGCAGTGGCGGACAAGGTTCTGATGTTCTGACCGCGAGGGGAACAGGCATGCTCCGACGACTTCCGGAATGGGCGGTGACGTGGCCGAAGCTGACGGTCGCCTTGGCGATCGCGGCCACGATGGTCTTTGCGGCCTGGCTGCCGCGCATGCGCACCGACACCGATCCGAAGAACATGCTGCCGGTGACCTCCGACGTGCGTGTCTTCAATCGACAGGTCGAGCAATGGTTCGGCCTGCACGAGGACATGATCGTCGTCGGGATTGTGCGGGATGACGGCCTGTTCGACCGCGCGGCGCTCGAAGTGGTGAGCCGTCTGACCGATCGCATCGTACGGCTGCCAGGGGTCGTCGCTGCCGACGTCACGAGCGTCACGACGGCGGACAACGTGGTCGCCGAGGCCGGTACGCTCAGTGTGCAGCCCCTCCTGCCGGCGATTCCCGACACCGCACAGGCGCTTGAGGCCTTCCGGCATGCGGTACTGGATAACCCGATGGTGGTCGACCGGCTCGTCTCGGCTGAAGGGCGAGCCACCGCGATCTACGTGCCGCTCGAGCCGGGCGCGAACGGCAAAGAGGTGGCGGACCGCATCCGGACGCTGGTGAGCGAAGAACGCGGCGACCTGCGCTTTTACGTGGCCGGGGACCCCGTCGCCCGGGACACGTTCGGGTCGGAAATGTTCCGGCAGATGGCGATCTTTGCGCCGATGGCCGGGCTGCTGATGCTCGTCGCGCTGTACGGGATGTTCCGCAACCTCGCGCTGGCCTTCACGATTGTCGGCGTCGCGATGATGGCGACGCTGTGGAGCATGGGGCTGCTCGTCGCGATTGGACAACCGGTGCACATCATGAGCTCGATGATGCCGGTCTTTCTCATGGCGATTGCCACCGACAGCATCCACATCTTCAACGAGTTCTACTTTCGACTTCGAGAAGTACCGGACCGTCGGCGCGCCGTCCTGGAGACCATCGACACCGTGGGTGCGCCGGTGCGGTACACAGCTCTCGCCACGGCGGCAGGCTTTGGCGTCCTGATGATCGGCGGCATCGTACCCGTTCGCGTCTTTGGCTTCTTCACGGCGTTCGGGACGCTGGTGATCCGGCTCATGAGCTTCAGCTTCATCCCTGCGGTGATGATGCTGGTGCGCGAGGACCGGCTCCGCCGTGCCAGCCGCCACGAGTCGATGGACGCCGGGGCTTCGCGTTCGCTCGCGTGGCTCGGCCGGTTCAGCGTGAACCGGCCACGGGCCGTGGCCGTGAGCGGCGTCGTGCTGCTGGCCGTGGCGCTCGTCGGCCTGCCACGCATCCGCATCAACAACAACATGGTGCGCTGGTTCAAGCCGGGCAGCGAGGTGCGCGTGGCCGACGCCGTCATCAATGAGCAACTCGGCGGCTCGTCGCTGCTGTACGTCGTCGCCTCCGGTCCGGGTGAGGATGCCCTCAAGGATCCGGCCGCGCTCCGCTACGTGGAAGCCGCGCAACGTGATCTCGAGCAGGAACAGGTCGTCGGGAAAACGACATCGGTGGTCGATCTGGTCAAGCGCGTCAACCGGGTGATGCTCGATGATCGGCCCAAGCAGGAACAGATTCCGGACTCGAAGACAGCCGTCGGCCAGTACCTGTTTCTGTTCGGCATGGCCGCCAAGCCCGCGACGCTGAACACGCTGATCACCGGGTCCGCCGAGCGCGCCAACCTGTGGGTGCAGCTCAAGACGTGGGACGCCGGCGCGGTGGAACAAGTCCTCACTCGGCTGGAAACCTATCAACTCGCTCACCCGCCACCCGGGCTGCGCTTCGAGCCCGCCGGGATCGCCTACTTCAACCTGGTCTGGAATCGCGAGGTGTTGCGCGACATGATCCGGACGTTCGTCACGGCCCTCGCGGTCGTGCTCGTCATCCTGACGGCCTCGTTCCGCTCATGGCGCTGGGGGCTCGTGAGCTTCGTCCCCCTCGGCCTCACCATTCTGCTGATTTATGGCGCCCTCGGGTATGTCGGGAAAGACTTCGACATGCCGGTCTCCGTCCTCTCGGCCCTCTCGTTGGGCATGGCCGTGGACTTCGCCATTCATTTCATTCGCCGCTACCGGCAACGGCTGGCCGACGATGCCGACACCAGCCGCGCGCTGCTCTGGACCGTCGCGCGACCCGGCAAGGGCATCATGCGCAACGCCGTGCTCTTTTCCCTCGCGTTTGCCGTCATGCTGTTCTCGAGCCTCACCCCGTACATCACGGTGGGCGCGTTCATCATCGCCATGATGATGCTCTCGGCGTTCTTCACGGTGTTCTACCTGCCGGCGCTCATCGTGCTCTTTGCTCGACGTGAACCGACCGACGCGCACGCCGCTGCGCACGCGGGCACGGTGAACCCCGTGGTTGGACATGGGAGGACCTAATGCGAGTTCGCCTGGTACTGTGCCTCATCGGGCTGGCGCTGAGCTGGCCCGCGCTTCCTGAAGGGCCCCGTCGCCTGCTCGCGCAGGCGCCTCCTGGTGCCAACGACATCGTCGCCCGGGTCCAGCAAGCCTTTTACGCTCCCGGCAAGGACATGAAGGCCCGTGTGACGATGACGCTCCTTTCGACCGGGGGAGACAAACGCCTCCGCGACCTGACGATGTTGCGCCGCAACGGGACCGGCGGGGAGCAACAGTATTTCATCTACTTTCATCAGCCCGGCGACGTCCGTGGCATGACGTTCCTAGTCCTCAAGTATCCCCGGCGAGACGACGACCGGTGGCTCTTCGTGCCGGCCCTGAATCTCGTGCGCCGGCTCGCGGCGCGTGACAGCGCGCAGAGCTTCGTCGGGTCCGACTTCACCTATGAGCATGTCTCGGGCCGCGATCTCGAATCCGACCGACACACGCTGCGGGGCGAAGAACAGCGGCGTGGGAAGGCCTGCTACGTCGTCGAGAGCCAGGCCCAGGAGGCGGCCGAGTACAGCCGGAAGGTGGCGTGGATCGACAAGGCGACGTGGCTGCCCGTCGACGAGGAGTACTACGACGTCCGGGGCGAGCTCTTCAAAGTGTTTACCGCCGACGAGGTGCGTGACGTCAGCGGCCATCCCACGATCACGAAACGCACCATGAAGAACGTCAAGACCAACCACCGCACGGACGTCGTGTTTGCAGACGTGGCCTACGACGTGGGGATCGAAGCCGAGATCTTCTCAGAGCGTTATCTGCGAGAGCCGCCACGGCGCTGGATCCAGTGAGGGCCTGTGAGACCAATTGGACTCGTGACGCTCGTCTTCGGGTTGGCACTGGCGGTGCCATGCACCACGCGTGCGCAGGCAACGCTGCACGGGTTTGCGCAATTCAATTCCGGCTTCCGGGCGACGGGAGCGGAGTGCCCACCGGAGATGGCGTGCGACGTGATGCGCGCCGAGGAACGCGTGCAGCTCAAACTCGAGCTGTCGTCGCCGGATGGCCGGGCAGGGGCGCTGGCCCGCGTGGATCTCTTTCACGACGCGATTCGCGATGACCTGGGGGCCGACCTCCGCGAGGGATACGTCGACGTTGGTACGCGACGGATCTCGGCGCGGCTGGGGCGGCAAGTCGTGACCTGGGGTCTCGGCGACCTGCTGTTCATCAACGATGTCTTCCCCAAGGATTGGGTCGCGTTCCTCACCGGCGCGCCGCTCGAATATCTCAAGTTCGGCAGCGATGCCGCCAAAGTGGGAGCCTACGCCGGTTCGGTGGGTGCCGAGGCGGTGATCACCCTTGTCTTCGCCCCTGACCGCGCCCCGGGTCCCGATCGACTCTTCTTCTTCGATCCGATGCCGTCAGTCACCGACCGCGTCACCACGCGCCCGGGTACCAACTTCAATCAGATGCAACTGGCCGGGCGCGTCTACGCGCGTCTCGGCCGCTATGAAGTCGCGAGCTACGTGTCGAAGGGATTCTTCGGCATGCCGGCGGCCCAGCCGGACCAGCAGGTGCCGACACGTCTGATCTTTTGGTATCCGCGCCTCCATACGTACGGCGGCAGCCTGCAGGGACCGCTGCGAGCCGGCGTCTTCTCGCTCGAGGCCGGGTATTACGACTCTCGCGACGACCCCAACGGGAGCGAACCAGCCGTGGAGAACTCCCAGACGCGCTGGCTGGCGGCGTACCAGTTTCAGCCGCAGGAGGATCTCACGCTCGCCTTCCAGTACTACGGAGAGTTGATGCGGCAGCACGACGCGTACCTGCGGACGCTGCCGCCAGGCCTGCCGGCGCGAGACCAGGTCCGTCAGGTCACCAGCCT
>JACPCS010000024.1 GCA_016184455.1 Acidobacteriota bacterium | reverse complement strand
CGGAGCATCCTCGTACCGCTCCTGAAGCCAATGACGTACTTCGAGGACCGGATCACGCGCCTCGACCTGCGGGTGAGCAAGGTCGTCCGACTCAGCTCACGGCTCCGCGTGCAACTGAACGCCGATGCGTACAACGCATTGAACTCCAGCTCGATTCGTTTTGGGCCTACTACTGGCGGGGGTGGCGCGATCAACACCACCTTCGGCCCGCGGTGGCGCCAGCCGCTGCAGATTCTGGACCCTCGGATCTTCCAGTTCAGTGCGCAGGTGAATTTCTAAGGAGTCAGGAGACGAAGGCCGCCTCCTGTCTCCTGACGATCACCGTCCGATTCGTTCGTAGATCTTGTCCCCCGGGGGCACCTTCCGACTGATGTCGACGACGATCGTCTCACCCTCCCATCGCCGGACCAGCTGCTCCCGGCGAAGATGGCCGTAGAGGAATTCCTCCACGAACTCGACGCAGCGGTACTCGATCAGTTGCAGGTCGGGCTCCAGCCGCCGGTAGATCGGCATCGAAATCTTCCAGGGACGCGTGAAGGTCTGCGGGTCGTCGATCGTCGCCTCGTAGCGAAAGACCTCCGGCGTCATCGGCGTGAAGCGCTCGACCACATGTAACGCATCGCTGTGGAAGTTGCCGGCGCGGTCGAACCACGTGCGCCCGTTGAAATCGGTCACGTCGACCACGAGCGTGTCGCCCTCCCAGTGCCCCAGCGAGTGGCCCATGTAGGTGGTATCGGGCAGCGGTTCGACCTTGTCGAGGTGGATGACGCGGGTCGCGTTGGTGAAGGCAAACGTCATCGCGACCTTGTTCGTGCTCTGGACGATCTGGAAGGGATACGGCATGTACATCGCGCGTGGAATGCCCGGCAGATAGCACTTGAGCTCCGGGTCGCGGTCGATCCAATTCTGGCCATTCTCGTTCTTGATCTTCAGCGCCTCCGGCCGGTACGGGATCCGGCCATCCCCCTCCACCACGCCGATCGATCCTGGTACGCCGCCGGCCGCACCAAACGGCAGCGACGGCGCCGCGGGTACCTGCACGAACTCCCACGGGAATGCCCCCTGCTGCACCACGGCGCCCGGCCGTGGCTCATGCGGCTCCAGATCCCAGTGGGCTTCGTTGTTGGCCTGCCAGATGCCGCTGAAGTCGGGCCTCCCGTCCACCGCGCGTGGCACGAGCGACGCCGCCGATCCCTGCACGACGATGGTGCGTGTCAGCCACACCGCGACCGCGGCACTCACGGCCGCCGATGCCAGCGCGACCCCGATCAGCGAGCCCCTGAATCGAGTCGGCATAGTGGATCTCCTTGTACGCCTAGCGCAGCGCCAGCGGATCGAGCGCCCCCTCGGGATCCACGCCACATCCGCCCAGACATGCCGTGGCAGGATGGGGGCCGCGTCCCTTGGCAAACGCGTTCTCGGCCGCGCGCTGTCCCGACAGCAGCGCCATGAGGCCGTAGTTGCCTTCGTGACAGCGCGGTTCGGCGTAGATTCTGTTTGCCTCGTTGCTTTGCAGGTTGAATTCCTGCTGCACGGTCCACGGCCGCGTCCACGTCGTCGGATCGGTCATCGTTGCGACCAGCTCGAGCGTGTTCGCACCGGTCCGCGTCCAGCGCTCGACGTAGTGCATGTTCGGGCCGGACCCGAGAAAATCGTTCTTCGAACTGAAATCTGTCACGTCGACGACGAGCGTGTTGCCTTCCCAGTGGCCGCGCGAGTCGCCCCACCACCGCCGGACGTGCGCCGGCAGATGCGGGGCGGTGGTGATGGGAATGATGCGGCTCCAGCCTTGCCCCTGGCCCGAGTCGTAGAAAATGTACACGACCCCGGGCGATTGCACGACTCGGCGGTGAACGCCGGTAAAGCCGCCGCGGAACTCCGGCAGACCCCCTCCCATGCACCGTTCGCTGAGGCCGCGATCCTCCGGACCGTCGGCCCGGTTGAAAGGGCCAATTCCAGCTGCCGGGTACACGGGAGGCGGCTCGAACAACCGCGGGGAAGGCGGCCCGTACGTCCCCCCCGCGCACTCGGGCTCGCCGGTCTTGCAGCTCTCGGTCGCCTGAAGCAAAGCCAACTGGTACTGGCGGTACGCCGCCTGCCGCTCGCGCGCCTCGGGCGTCAACGGAGGAACCTTCCCATCCGGCGGGTCGATGATGAGCGACGTGCGCCGCCCGGTGGGCCTGACGGAGGTGAACACCGGATTGTAGGCTCCGCTCACGTCGGCTTCAGTTCCTCGTGGCGCGATGCGATCACCGAAGTGAGCCGCGGTGGCCCGCTGTCGGTCGATCCCGGCGACTTCCGCCTCGGTATAAAACGGCTTGGTCACGCCAGCGGGTCGTTCCAGCGGGATCTGCACCTCGACGCTCCAGATACCCTGCAGGTCTGGCTCGCTCCATGGGGTCGTCAATGCTCCAGACGACGCCTCCCGGGCGGTGGTGGACGACAGCTCGAGCAAGACGATGGCCGCAGCCAGTGCCGCCAGTGTGATGAGGACCGCCACGGCTGCTCTGGACCTGAGGAATCGACGGACCATAGGGATCCTCCTCAGCTAGCGGTTTCCAGTCAGAAAGACGTGCGCGGCGTCCGCCGGGGATAACTTGACCGTCCATAATACACCTGCCGCCTCGATGCCAGGCGACGTCACTGGGCGCCAATCTGCGCGGTTCGATGACACGAGTCGGCCCAACCCTGCTTGCAGGCGAGCGCCTGCAGCGCGGCCGGCTGGCGGTCGGCGATCGGCGCCTTGCTTCCCCTCAAGAGGATGCGGAAGTCATCGACCGTCGGCGGAGCGCCGACCAGGGGATCGCCGGCGGCCAGCCGCTCCCCATTGGCGCACGCGGGCGCAAAGCCGAGCTGGCATCCTTGCCGGAGCCAGCTGGCGGCTCCCCCGCGGCCGGATGCGAGATCCACCAGCCGAGCGCGTTCGTTACAGGCCCAGCCGGAACCCTGATCACACAAGTTCGCCTGCAGGTCGACCAGGTAGGCACAGGCACGCGATCGCCCCTGCCCGCACGCCTGCTGCCAGAACGGCACCCACTGGCCCGGATGTGCGTCCCCGACGCCCTGCACCGAGCTCAGGGCGCCGAAGACCAGCGCCCACAGCGCCATGGAGGCCAGATGACGCTCGCGCGGCCCGAGCCCGCGTCCCAGGCGCGCCGGGTCGATCCTCTGCAGCGCCCCCGATCGTGCCGCGCGATCAATCGCTCTGATGGAGAGGTTCAGGATGGGCACCTGCAACAGCTTGTCGTAGAAGGTGGGCAGGCCGAACGCGCTGAGGATCTGGTAGAGCACCACCGTGCTCAACCCGTACAGCACCCCGAAGATGATCCGGCCCAGTTCGGTGCGCGGCGACGTGGATGGGTCGGTGAACAGCAGGTGCATCCCGAGAAACACGGCAATCGGAATGTGGGAATCGTAGAAGAAGTACGTTCCCGTCGTCGCGTAATGCAGGAGCCCGAACAGATACGTCGCCACGACCGCCGCCATCGTCATCGTGGTGACGCCGAAGAAGTACTGCCCGGGGAGCCCGACCAGGAAGATCACGAGGTACATGTGCGGCGGGTAGAACTGCGTGATGGCGATCTCCTTTCCCCACGTCAGGTCGCTCGTGCCTGTCACCAGCAGGGCCAGCGAGAAGATGGCGAGCGGAAACGACGACGGGTTGAAGATGTGCACGAGCCGGCCCTCGTTCTCCCAGCGAATCAGCTCCTTGGCGACAAAGCCGAGCGCCACCATCATCAATTGCAGGTAGAACCAGTCGGGCCTGAACCAGAGGAACAGGTTGATGCTGAAAATTACCGGGAAGGGGCCGAACCCAAACGTGTAGGTGTCGCGGCGCGACCAGGCGAGCAGTGCGTCAACGGCGTAGGCGAACAGCAGCTGCGCCAGCACGAGCGACGCCGATTCGTACACCTGCCGCCAGTACCAGCCCCAGTAGCACAGCACGACGCCCTGGGCGCACGCCTGGAGGTAGTGTTGCTTTCGCAGGACGATCTCGATCGCCAACGTCCGTCGCTGCCGCCGAACGCGGCGGACCCAGACGGCCGTCCACCCAGCGAGCGCCGCCGCTCCACCGACGATCGACGCGAACGGGCCGGGCGGCTGGCGCCCGACTTCGAACGCGCCCAGCGACAGCAGGGCGAGCGTGAATGCAACCGGCAGTACGGCGGCCTGGGCCGGCGAGAGAACCCGACCCCGCACGATCGGCCGCTCGTACGCTACAAGCACCCGCCGATGCCTACCTCACTTCGCTGCGCTGATCGACTTCACCTGAATCATCTTCGTCTTCGCGTCCAGCACGCCGGTGACCGTTACCTTCGCGCCCGCGAACTTCTCGGGCGTCTTCTGGTCGCTCAGGCCGTAGACATTCTTGCCATCGAGCAGGACGTACTGCGCGCCGTGCGCTTCGACGCACGCGCGCGTGCAGTCGGCGTCGGTCGGCCCCATCTTCATGCTGGCGTGTCCCGTGTACGCGCACATGCTGTCGGTGATGACGCCGGTGAACGTCTTCGCGTCCTGGGCCGCGGTCGAGACCGCGGCCAGGACGAGAAGCACGAAGAGCAGCGGCCTCATGCTCAGTGCCCGGGAATCATGATGTGCGCGGTCGACGTGCCCGCGTTCATGATCCAGGCGCCGCCCATCTTGTTGTTGTCCGGCAGTCCCGTCGACTGCGTGGTCGCGCCTGGCACCGCGACAGTCGCGTGTGCACGCGCCTGTTCGCGGCTCGGCCCGCCGAAGTTGTAGAAGATCGAGCCGTATTCGGGCTTCACGCGCGTGCCGTCCTTTTCCGCCGCGTCGAGTGCTGCCTGCGCCTTTTCCTTACCCATCGCCTCGAAGCGCATGTTCTGCGCCACGCGCTCCAGGTTGCCGAGGCTGCTGCACTCCACCGAGAACGGGGGCTGCATGGGCTGACCGGTCCGGTCGTAGCAGACCAGACGGTTCGTCCCTTTTCGCAGGGTCGTGTACGTGAAGTCGGGCTTCCACTTGATGACGGTGGCCTGGCCCGCGAGATTCGCCGGCGCCGCCAGGAGCGCCGTGTCGACGTCGGCCTGCGACGCGCCCGGCTCGAGCGGCGGCGGTGGCGGCGGCGTCCCGCGTCCGCCCTGTGCCGCAAGGCTGGTCGCGAGGGCCAGCATACCCAATGCCGTGACAACGGTCCGTTTCATGGTTGACCTCCACCTATTGTTGTTTGACTGCTCTGGCGCCGCCGGCGGCGCTGTTCTTCGATCGTGTCGAGCCGCTGCGCGTTGCCCGGCAGAAGCTCGGTGCCGTCGGCACGCACGATTTTGCGGAAAAACATCCGCGCCGAGCCCGTGTGCGTGGGATTGCCCGTGACGGTCACCCGCTCGCCGGCCTTGATCGACTCCGCCGTCCATCCGAACTCGGAGAGATTCAGGCGTCCGGCAAATTCGACCGTCCATTGTACGACCTTACCCGTGTCGTCGGTGACGTTCATGAACATCATCGCGTGCGGGTTGACGAACCGGAACTCGGTGACGACGCCTGCCACTGTGATGACGCGGTTCTCGTCGTATACGGGGGAGAACGCGTGGTGTGGGGTTGCGGCCAGTGCCGTCAACGCCAGCATCGGCGGCGCGAGGACCGCCGCGCGCAGCCACGTCATGGCCTCACTTGTCCTCTCTTGACTTCTGTTGGCCGCTCGCACGCGTCGTAGGGCGCGATCTGCTGCTCCGGCGCCCAGCGCCAGATCTTCTTCAGCACGAGCGGCTGGCGGAAGCTCCGCGCATCCGTGAGCGTCGCGGTGAGGCGCAGCGAGCCGCCATCGGTCGATCGCGTGTAGCGCTCGACGATGCGCAGCTCGCCACTGTGCTCGCCCATCGCCTGCAGATCCGGCAGCATGATGATGTTGCCGGCAACGCCCGACGTCTCGACGACGAACGCGTCACCCTCCCAGCGGCCGACCGAGTGCCCCATCGCGCTCGGCGCCGCCTGGCCGGGGCGCCGGCCGTCGAGATAGATGGTGCGCCGGCCGTCCCATTCGCCGTAGCGCAGCTCCAGGCGAGCGGCGCCGCGCTGCCGGATCTCGAGCTGGTGCGGCGCGAAGATCTGCCGCGCCACGGCCCACGGCTCGCAGTGGAGGAAGCCGGGGTCTTCGGCCGGGTCGAACGGATACCGCGTGCGCGCCGCGGGCGTCAAGAGATCCCGCAGGTACTCACGCTCGAATCGTTTGGCATCGGTCTGCAGCTCCTGAAACGGGCGCGCGTCGTTGGCCGGGTTGTCGAGCAGCGCGTTCAGTCGGGCCAGGCCGGTGTCGGTGCACGCAAAGAAACAGAAAAGGCCTTCGGGAGTGACGGGCGGGTCGCTCCACATCCCCTCGAGGCGCGCGGCCGGCGACTGGCCGCGCGCCAGGGCCGGAATCGACGCCAGCAGGGCGAGGCCGACGAGCGCTGACCACCCGCGCATCGTGCCGCGGATTCTAGCGAATGCCACGGCCGTGGACGGGCACGCTGGTGACGGCGCTCGGAGGAGTCCTGGTGATCGTGGGCCTCATGCAGACCTCGGTCGCGGCTCAGGGCGCCTCCGAGCGGAAGATGGAAGAGGATTTCAAGAACATCAAGTCCCTCAGGGGCCAGCCGGCGGAGCACTTGCTCCCGACGATGGTGTACTTCGAGGCCGCGCTCGGCGTTGGCTGCCCGTACTGTCACGACAACGACGCCGCGAAGCGGGAGCTCGACTCCAAGCCGCAGAAGGACGTAGCGCGGCGCATGATCGACATGGTGAACGCGGTCAACAAGAACACGTTCGGGGGCGCCCCCCGCGTGACGTGCTTCACCTGTCATATGGGCCGTCCGGCGCCGATCGGCATGCCGAACGTCGTCGGCCAGGCGCTGCCGCCCGCGTTGGGAGAAGACTATTACGCCAACCTCCCGCCGGCGCCGCCGGTGCCCAGCATGGATGCGGGGCAGGTGCTCGACAAGTACATCGCCGCCGTGGGCGGAGCGGGTGCCGTACAGAAGACGCCGAGCCTGGTGGCGAACGGCACCATGACGCAGCGCCGCATTGGCCGGCCGTTCCCGGCGCAGCAGGTGGAGATTTCGTCGAAGGCGCCCGGGATGCAGCTCATCGCGACCAGGGCGGGACAGGCCGACAACCTGGTGGCATACGGCCCCTCCGGGCGGTGGGCGAAGGCCGGCAACGGCGCGGCCCGGGACCTGCGCAAGGCCGAGGGTGACGCAACGGTGCTCGAGGACGTCTTCAACCTGTCGGCGCAGATCAAGCAGATCCTGATCGAGCCGAGGATGGATCGGCCCGAGGTTGTGATGGGCCGCGAGCTCAACGTGGTACGAGGGCGCACACAGAACCTGCCGCTGGTCAAGCTGTACTTCGAAAAAGAGAGCGGCATGCTCCGCCGGCTCGTCTACAACATCGAGTCGTCATTCGGCCCCTACCCGACACAGGTCGACTACAGCGACTTCCGCGACGTGGGCGGGAGAAAGGTGCCGTTCATCTGGGTGATCTCGCAGGTGCGGAACCGCGAGTTCACCTGGGCGATGCAGAACGTGCGGGCCGCGGCCGTGGAGGATTCGAAGTTCGCGAAGCCGCCCGCCGCGACGGCGCAGCGGTAGGTGTGAAGAGCTGAGGGGCTCAGTGCCGGCTGAGCCCCTCGGTCAGCTCGATCGACGTCCCCCACGGGTCCACGAGGAGCGCCGTCGCGAACCCATCGCCGGCATTCCGGCGATACGGACGCTCGAGTTTCACGCCGGCTGCCTCGAGCCGGCGACAGAACGCCTCGAGGTTCCGCACTTCGAAGCCGATGTGGTCGAGCATCCGGCCCCTCGTGGGCACGGCCTTTTCCTCGACGTCAAGGAAGTTGATGTTCATGCCCGGAATGTCCGCCGCCAGGTAGACGGTTTGCGGCGTGCCGTCTGTGCGCAGCGAGCCTCGGCGCGTGCCCGGCACCGCGCCGAACATCTTCACGTACCACGCCTTGGCTTCCTGAGACCCGCCCTTCGGCAGATAGAGATGGAAGTGGTGCGTCGTCACGGGCATGGTCATCGAGCGACTGAGACGCTCGGCCACGGCGTCGCGCCTTCCCTCGTCGAGATGAAATGGCACGTTCTCGGTGCCGTCGTGAAACAGCTCGATGCGCTCGCCGTCGGGTGTGAGGATGTTGCCGATGGGCGAGCCTGGATTCTGCGGCAGCACTCTGACGCCCAGCGACCGGAAGCGCGCCAGCGCCTTCGGGATGTCCGGCAGCCGGAAGGCGACGTGGTTCACCACCGAACCTTCGGTTCCGCCGGACGACTCGCCGCGGTCCAGGAAGATGAAGACTTCGGGCAGCTTCAGCGCCTCCCTGCTGCCGATCTTCACCGGCGTCGCGCCGAAGTCCATCCAGAACTTCCGGTTGGCCTCCACGTCGCGGACGACGTAGTGGAGGTGTCCCATCGTGACGCCCGCCGGATTCGGTGCAGCGAGTTGCGCGCGAACTGGGGCCTCGAGCAGCAGCGCGGCGAGCGTGACAACGGAGGCGAGCGTACGCATAGAGCGCCCTCCGGTGCAAAAGCAGTGGTTACTTCTCCGTGCCGCGGTCGGTCACGGCGCTCGAGGAGTGCGCCGAATCGCGCTCCCCTTCGTGGCACGCCCATTCCCAGAACTCCTCGTCCGCCATGCGCCGGTTGCTGACGCGCATCGTCCAGGGCCTGGTGAAGACGGTTGGATCGGTAATCGTCGCTTCGTACGTCAGCGTGTTGGCGTCGACGAAGCTGAAGCGCTCGACGATCTGCGCCTTGTCGCTGAAGAAGTCGCCGACGACGTCGAGCCGCGATTTCGCCTTCAGATTCGTCGTCTCGGTGACCAGCGTGGTCCCGTCCCAGCGGCCGCGGCCGTCGCCCATCCAGAGCTCGATGTTGGCGCCCACGTGCGGACGGCCGTCGAGCGGCACCACGCGGTACGCATGGTATTCGTCCCAAACGAAGACGACCTGACCCGGCGGCTGAAGGATGCGGAACGTAGGGAAGTAGTACAGGCGCGGCACGCCGGGCACGAAGCATCGCGTCTGCGTGTCGATGTGCTCGGGCTGTGTCGGATTCTCGTAGACCGCCTCGAGTCCCTTCCGCAGCGCCAGCGCCCACGGCTGATACGGAATGTGGCCGTCGGCGGGATCGACGATCCGGCTCGGGTTGTTTCGCACCGCGCCGCCAATCCGCTCGTCGAAGTCGGCCGCGCCGCTCTTGGCCGGATCGAGCGAATGCGTGCCGCCGAGGACCGGCCGCCACGCGCCCTGCACGTCGGGCTGACCGTCGGGCGTCCGCGCGGGCGGCCACGGCCTCGGCGGGCCTGAGGGCTGCGGCGCCGCGCCCTGCGCCGACAGCGACGCCGCGAGCGCGACGAGCGCGGCGGCGATCCCCAACATTCTCATGGTTCGATGCATGTCAGAGTCCCGGATACGGGTAGTACGGCTCCCACTCGAAGGTGTAACAGTCGTAATCGAGCAGCTGCAGGTTCGGCTCCTTGCGGCGGTAGACCAGCATGCGCATCGTCCACGGCCGCGTGAACACCCGCGGATCCTCGATCGTCACTTCGTAGTTGATGTGATCGGCATCGACGAGCGTGTAGCGCTCGACGACATGAAGCGCTTCGCTGTGATAAGTCCCGGTGCGGTCGAACCAGGTGTCGGCGTTGAAATGCGTGACGTCGACCACCAGCGTGTCGCCTTCCCACCGGCCGCGCGAGTCGCCCATCCACCACTCGATCGGACCGGGCGGATGCGGTGTGCCGTTCGTGTAGATGTAGCGCACCGCATGGACGTACTCGTAGAGGATCGTCGTGAGGTCCGGCATCTGGACGATCTGGAACGGGAACGGCATGTAGGTGATGCGCGGCACGCCCGGCAGGTAGCAGCGGGCCTCGGTGTCGCGGTTCGCGCGATTGGCGAAGTTCTCGTGCCGCTTCGCGAGCGCCTCCGGCCGGTACGGGATCTCGTCGCCCTCGACGACGCCGAGCCCGGCGGGCACGCCCTGGCTGGCAGAATGCGGCAGCAGGTCGTCGTTAGCCGTGCCGAACGCCTGCCAGATGCCGGAGAGATCAGGCTTACCGTCGCGGGTACGGGGAGTGGCCGGTGATTGGGCCCCGGCCTCCAGATGAATCAGAGCGATCGCCGCTGCCAGAAGGAGCAGACCATGACGCCCGAGCCGCATGAGTGCAGCGTAGTCTACAGGAAATCCGGAGGATATGATCGACGCAGGTGCATCAAGGTCACCGTACCTACAGAGGCGCGTGCGGATTCGAACCGGAGATGGAGCTCTTGGATGTAATGAAGGCTTGGAAACGTGCCAAGGGCCGGTGACGCACCAACCCAAGTCAGCGTATGATTCAAGTTCATGGCCAAGAGTGACTCGCACAAACGGACCAGGCCACAGGGAGCTGTTGGCCTGAAGCGGAGGCCCATCGCCAAGGACGAGAAGCTCCTGTCTCCCTTGTTTGTGGACTTCTCCACGATTGTCTTTAGCGGCGAGACCATCATTCAGGATTTCTTTCAAACGGCGATCCCGGTTGGCGGATCGGTTCCGCGCGAAGGCAGCGAAGTCGACGTCGTCTTGGTGGCGCGCTTCGTCTATTCTCCCGATTTCTTCAGGGCGCTGATGAGCCTGCTGGTGCGGCAATACGCTGCATTCGAAGACATTAGAGGGAGGAAGGACGAGGGGATTACATGGCTCAGACAGCTATTGAAGCAAGTCGAGAGTGGCGACTCAACCGAATCGCCGGAACCGAGCACACTCCAATAATTCCGTTGCTCACCGCTTCGACCTTCGCTGAAGCGACGCCAACACAGACGAGCGGACGCCGGCGCGTCGTCTCAACTGCAGCGTGGCAACGCGACTATCACGTGAGCGTACGGGCTGTTGATCTGATTCCCCCGTTGATCGAAATGCCACGCGGTGTCAGAATGCCGCGCTCTAAAACCGGGCTGATTCGATTCGCCACAATGAGACTTGGTCGCGAGGTCGGTCAACGAATCGCAACATTGGCAGCAGCACGGCCTGCGTACGGCGGCCATCGCCTCCGTACTGCGTCACTTCGCTTCGCTGTCGGTTTCTTGGTCGCCCACCAGAATACGTGGCGATTGCCGGATGGAGTGTTCCTGCCTCCCTCTGGGAACGTTCAGGTATCGTGGCAAGTTCGCCGAGCGCGTGTTGTCGCCCAGTTCGAGCCCAATGAAGTGGTTTGGTTCTCGGTATTGGAAGACGGTCAGCTTCAACTAACTGGCCGCGTGTCGGCTCAGGAGTTTGCAGCGCAACAGCGTATTCACGAGGCGGTCAGGCCTTGAATGGCAAAGAAGCAGTCGCATCCTGAACCTGTTCGACGTGAGATTCCGGATTCGGACTTTGTCGCGAGGTTCTGCGCGCCTGTCAACCTCGATGCTAATGGTCGGCCGACTGGAGCAGCATTTCAAACGCGTCCACAGGATCAGGGTCGCCTCTCATGTGCGTGGGTAGAGTGCTTATCCGGGCCACCTGCGGCGGCTCAAGCGGCAGCTGTGCGAGCAAACCTTTGGCCGCGAGTCGCAGGGTATGACACAAACGGAAGAATCGGCCTGCTGAATGCCGGCGAGGTGCGGGCATTGGTCGCAGACTCTCAGCGGCTCGACGTGGCCCATTGGCCGAACGTAAAGAACCCTTGCCACTCCGCTATTGCTGGGGTTGGTGGCGTCTTGGAACTTACGTTCGCGGAATTACTGGCCGACCTTGCCGCTGCGAACACCATTCCGGCGTGATCCCTTCAAGAGACGGCGTCTAGTGGGAACTCAGCCCGTAATGCGTTCGACCACGGATGGCAGCTTGTTCAACATGAGCCGATCCAGCCGAACCTTCCGGCTGGCATTGCCGATATCGATGCCGATCAGATTGCCACCTTTGTCGTAGTCCAGAACCACGCCTTCCGACACTTCGCGGCTCTCGACGCTCGAACGAGCCGCCTTTGAGGGCCCGGCGGCCCAGATCGCCAGCGCTTCGGCTGAGGCGAGGTACTCCAGCAACGCCTTGGCGCCGGCTGGATCGCTCGCGCGGGTGGAAATAAAGCCGACCACCGGCACCGGCGCGCTGATGCTGCGCGGCAGGACGCCGACGAAGTCGTACTTCTCCTTGCGGCCGTCTACTGCGTGCGCCGGTAGTGCGTCGTCGTCGTGCGCGGCGCCACCTTCATCGTCTTCATCTTCTTGATGTACTCGGGATAGAGCGTCTCTTCGCCGCCGAGCGTCGCCTCGAGCGGAAGGCCGTATTCGGTCGCGAAGTCGCTCACCACATCGTTCTGACCGGGCAGAAAGCTTGGCACTTTCCCCGCGGGGACCACCGCGCCGTCCGGCGTGATCTCGCACGGGAACGGCGGGATGACCTGCGACGGATCGTAGATCCAGCTCGACGCGCGGATGTACGGCGCCGTCAGGTACGCTGGATCGTCGATGATGAAGACCATCGTCAGCACGTTGCCGTACCGGTGCATACGCGTCGTCACCTCGGCCTTCACGCTCTTCGGCACGCCCGTACGCGTGAGATACGCCTCCTTGAGATGCGTGGTCCGGTAGACGAGCGTGTTGCGCTCCCACCACCCGGTCGAAAAGCCTGACCACTTGTGCGGCGCGTTGGGCGACGGGTGCGGCCGCCCGTCGAGATAGATCACCTGCTCCGGCTCCTGCCACCAGACGTGCAAGCGGAGCCCGACCGGCTGCCGGGTCTCGGGGTCCAGCTCCGTCGAGACCCGCAGCTGCGACACGGAGACGCGCAGCCCGATGTCGATCGGATGCGGCCGGCAGAGGTTTTCCGGCAGATCGAGCTGATCGGGATGCCAGCTCATGGCCCGCAGGCGTCCCTCCTCATTGAGCGGGATGCCGGTGTAGTCGCCGATATCCATGTGGGTGTTGTAGACGCGCGGCGCCCACTCCCCCGTGAAATCGACCTGCGAAGGCGCGAACGCGAACTGGGCGCCCGCCGGCGCGGCCCCGAGCACGAACAGCACGAGCAGCAGAATCGCGGATCTCATCTCCTCACCCCTGTCAGCGCGGTTCGTCGGCGCGGCACGGCGTGGGATCCCACCCGGACGCGTCGGACAGCTTCTTGAAATGCGCGTGCATGACGAGCGGCTCGATCAGGTATTGCGGATCCGTGACGACGGTCGTCACCATGAGCCAGGTGTTCTTCCGGTACGGATCGCTGAAGATATCGAAGTACTCTTCCAGGAGCGCGTTGGCGCTGTACGGCACGCCGTTCTTCTGCAGGTAGCCCGGGCGCATGCGCGTGGTCGTCACCTTCAGATAGTCGGCGTCCTTCCGCTGCGCCGGGATGACCACCAGCCGGCCTTGCGCATCCTGCACCGGCCCGCCGAAGCCGTCGCGCCGGTCTCGCGGCTCGGCGCCGCCCCAGATTGCGACCGAATAGCCCTGCCACGAGGGCGCGTCATTGGCGGGCGGTGAGCCGCCGAAATGGAACAGGCGCGTCTGCGTCCCGGAGTCGGTATCCAGCCGCAGCGTGTTGTCATCCTGCCAGGCGATGTGCAGCCGTCCGGGTACCTGCAGGAGCCCAGCCGCGCCGTACGACTTGCACTCCTCGCCGCTGGCGCGATCCTTCGCGGGATCCCAGGCGTCCGCGATCTTCCGTCCCTCGGGGTTGAGAGGCACCATTTGGTAGTCGCCCTTGTCGGGTACGACCATCCGAAAGCGCCACTTCTCGGTCACTTCCGACACCCAGTAGCCGGCGGCATCGAACGGCGCCGTCGCGCGCGGGGCCGCGG
>JACPCS010000023.1:7319-12730 GCA_016184455.1 Acidobacteriota bacterium | reverse complement strand
TGCTGCTCTACGGCACGAGCTTCACGAGACAGCCGCCCATCGGCGATCAGGAGCTTGCCGGCATCGTGGTTCAGGCGGGCGGCGCCCCGGCCTTCCTGCCGTCGCCCCTGCTGGATGCGCGTTTTGGCGACTTCATCGCGGCGGTCGCGGCACCTGCGGGCAACGAGCGGCTGCAGTTTGCGCGTCAGGTGCTCGCGCGTCACGGCGTGGATCCGGGCAGTGCCGCGGACCGCAATCGGATCAGGCAGTACCTGCAAGAACAGATTGCGGTGATCGGCCGCGCGGAACGCACCGATCGGCTCCTGGCCGCGGACACGGCGCTCGCCGACAAGCTCACGATCTTTCGCGAACGGGGCTTGTCCTCCGACACGTCGATCTTCATCGACTTCGGCATCGAGCAGGCGCTCGATGCGATGAAGGCGGCTGGCGTGCTGAGAGCCGGCACCGTCCGCCGCGTGGCTCTGGTCGGGCCGGGACTCGACTTCGTCGACAAGCAACACGGCTACGATTTCTATCCGCCGCAGACGATTCAGCCGTTCGCCCTGCTCGACTCGCTGGCGCGCTTCGAGCTGGCCGACCCGGCGGGGGTGGAGATTGCCGCGTTCGACCTCAGCCCGCGTGTGCTCCAGCACCTGTCGGCCGTACGCGATCGGGCGCGCGCCGGGACGCCGTACCCGGTGGTGCTGCCCCGCAGCCTCGAGCGGCCGTGGAGTCAAGAACTGGTCGACTACTGGGAGCGGGTCGGGAACTGGATCGGCGAGCCGGCCGCGAACGCCCCGACGGCCCCGCCCAACGCGGGCCGCGTCGACGTTCGCGCTGTCTCGATTCGTCCGCCGGTCGTGCTATCCGTCATCCCCCTCGACCTCAACATCGTGACGGAGCGTCTGGTGCGCGACTCGGCACCATTCGATCTCGTCGTCGCCACCAACATCCTGCTCTACTATGACGTGTTCGAGCAGTCGCTCGCGGCGGCGAACATCGCCGCGATGCTGCGGCCGGGCGGCGTGCTGCTCACCAACAACCGCATTTTCGAGCTGCCCGAGACGCCGTTGAGCGGCGTCGGCTACACGGACGTGACGTACATGACGGTGCCGGGCGTCGGCGACGCGGGCGACCGCATCATCTGGTACCAGAAGCAATGAGGAGCACATCGTGAGGCATGCCATCTGCAGGGCGGGGGCGGCCGATTCCAGGTCGCACAGGCCGTCGGCATCAGAGGTGACCGGATAGCCGCGGTCGGCACCAACCAGGAGGTGGCGCGCCTGGCGGGCCCCGGCACGCGGCGCATCGACCTGCGCGGCCGGGCGGTGGTGCCCGGCCTGATCGACAACCATGCGCATTTCGAGGAAGAGGGCGCGTACTGGACGCTGGAGCTGCGTCTCGACGGCGTCGATTCGCGCAAACAGGCGCTCGAGATGATCCGGGCCAAGACAAGGCCCTTGCCATGCCGCCGCTGGGGGAGATCCAGGACAGCGGCATCATGTGGGGGCTTGGCACCGACGCGTTCGAGGTCAAGCCGGGAAGCGGCCTTGATCGCGCACACGCGCAGCAACGCGTATCTCTTCTTCCGTGAAAACGACCTCGGGTCGATTCAGGCCGGCCGGTTCGCGGACCTGGTGGTCATCGATCGCGACTACCTGACGGTCCCGGCCGAGCAGATCAAGGACATCAAGCCCGTGATGACGATGGTCGGAGGGCGAGTGGTCTTTGATGCGGCGGCCGAGCCGCCCGCGGCGACGCGGTAGACGATGGATATACTCATTCTCAAGAGTCTGACGGAGGTGTTCTCGATGAAAGCGACGATCGCCATCATCCTGGGCCTCGTGGTCCTGCTCACCCCGGCACCCGCGCCGGCCCACCACGCCTTCGCCGCCGAGTTCGACGCGAAGAACTGCGCCGACATCACCGGTGTCCTGACGAAGGTGAGCTACGAGAACCCGCACGCGTATCTCTTCGTCGACGTCAAGAACACCGCCGGCCAGCCGGAAGAGACGACGTTCCAGCTGTCGTCCACGTCGAACCTGCGGCGAGGCGGCGCGACGTTCCCGGTGCTGAACGCCAGCGTCGGCAAGGAGGTGCTCGTCCGGGGCTGCGCAGCGCGAAACGGCGAGAAGAGCCGGTACGCGGCCTCGTTCATCAAGCTGGCCGATGGCATCATTCAACGCGTCGGACAGGATGTCGAGGGGATCTTCGGCACGAAGATCTGGAGATAAGGTGAGAGCGCTCGTCTGTCTGGCGATCGCCGCGGGGGCCCTGGTCTCGGTCGCGCTCGCCGCCCAGGATCCGCCGAAGCCCTTTGTCGAGGCCAGAGGCAGCGTGAAGCCTGTGCGGCTGCTGCCCGGCGGTCCGCCGCCGCGGATGGCGGACGGCCACGTCGACCTGTCGGGCGTCTGGTTTCCAGGACCCACCGGGAGGGCCAACGCCTGGAGCGTCGTGCCCGACGCGCCGCTCAAGGAAGATCCGATCCCGTTCCAGCCGTGGGCCGCGGAGAAGATCAAGAGCATGAGCCGGACCGAGCAGCAGCTCGGCAACGCGCAGGTCACGTGCCAGCCGCTCGGCGTGCCGGGCATGTGGACGATCAATCCCTATCCGCACCAGATCGTGATGACGCCGCGCCTGTTCGTGCACCTGATCGAGAGCAACAACAACTGGCGGGTCGTTCGTCTTCCCCGGCAGCACAAGCCGAAGGAGGAGCAGGAGCCGCTCTTCATGGGCGACACGGCCTCGCGGTGGGAGGGCGACACGCTCGTACTCGAGACGATCTCGCTCGACGAACGCACCTGGATCCAGGGGAACGGCTGGTTCCACAGCGACGAGGTGAAGGTGACCGAGCGGCTGCGGCGTCCGTCGAGGAACTATCTCGAAGTCCAGTACACGGTCGAGGACCCGAAGGTGCTCACGAAGGCGTGGACCTCCGCCTGGCGCACATACTCGCTCGGCAGCGAGGACCTGACCGAGAACTTCTGCACGAACAACGAGAACGTCGACCAGCTGCTGAAGCTGTACGAACGGGAGCGCGGCAACCGCTAGGACCGTTGACAGTCCGGCGCGGTCGCGGTAGGTTTCAGCGTCGATCTCGTGGAGGTATCCGCATGAGAAGCACGTGCGCCGTCTGTGCGGCCGGTCTCGTCCTGTGGCTCACGTTACCGCTGGCCGCGCACCACTCCTGGCAGGCCGAGTATGACCTGAAGAAGCCCGTCACGGTGAAGGGGCCCGTGGTCAAGGTCGAGTGGACGAACCCGCACACGCACTTCTACATCGAGACCAAGGACGAGAAGGGGACGACGACGCTCTGGAACTTCGAGATGGCGAGCACGTTGTCGCTCGAGCGCGCGGGCTGGTCGCGCAAGACGGTGCAGGTCGGCGACGTCGTGACGATCACTGGCTACGCCGGCCGCAATGCCGTCGAGCGCGCGGTCGCGGCGACGATGACCTCCGCCGACGGCCGTGAGCTGTTCGTCGGCAAGCCGGGCCAGTAGCCGTGACGAACTCCCGTCTCGTTGTCGCGCTCATCGCGGCGCTCATGGTCGCCGCCGACGTGCTCGTGGCGCAGCGTGGGGTTGACCCGCAACCTGCAGGCGGTCCTCCGCGTCTCGGCGGCCCCAACGGTCCGCCGCCCGCGCCGGTGGCGCCCGGCCGACCGGTGCCGACACTCTCCGACGGCACCGTCGATCTCTCCGGACTCTGGACCGACGGCGGCTCCGCGCCGCTCGAGCGGCTGCTCAAACCGGGCGAGCTGAAAAGCCTCATGCAGCCGTGGGCGCTCACGCTGTACGAGTCGCGCGACGAGAGCCGCGATCCGTACAACAACTGCATGCCCGGCGGGCCGCTGCGCATCACCGGCGGCTTCGCGTGGCGCCTGATCCAGCACCCCACGGTGAACTCGACGCACATCTTCATGCTCCAGGAGGGGAACGCGCACACCTACCGGCAGATCTTCATGGACGGCCGGAAGCACCCGGAGGATCCGACGCCGGGCTGGTACGGCCACTCGATCGGCTGGTGGGAAGGCAAGACCCTCGTGGTGGACACGATCGGCCTGCACGACCGGTTCTGGCTGGACAGCGCCGGCACGCCGCACACCGAGCAGCTCCACATGGTGGAGCGCTGGACGCGCACCGACTACAACACGCTGCGGCGCGACGTGATGATCGATGACCCCGGCGCGTTCACGCGTCCGTTCACGGTCACCTACACCGCGCGGCTGGCGGCACCCGGCAACGAGATCATGGAGTACTTCTGCATCGAGAACAATCAGTACGAAATCCCAACCGAGCGCCCGGAGACCAGACCGTAGCGGCTTGATCCACACTTGGACACCCCAGCGCGCCTGCGCGGCGCGACGGGGATCCCGCGCCAGGCGCAGACCCGAAAAGATTTCGGACGGATTCAGGTGCTGGCCACCGGCGCCGAGAGGCGCATCACGCAGTTCGGCGTGAAGTACGGCGTCTGACAGTAGCGCTATTGACGGATTGACAGCCTGGCTGACCGGCGATAGGTTCGGCGTTCCACAGGAGGTGTAGATCGATGAACCTCGTTCTCGGGCGTCTGTCCCTCACGGCGCTGCTGCTCTTTTTCGCGGTCGCGCCCGCATTCGCGCAAGCGACCGGGGAGCTGGCCGGGCGCGTCACCGACGAGAGCGGCGGCGTGCTCCCGGGCGTGACCGTCACGGCCACCCAGACCGACACCGGTTTTGCACGGACCGTCGTAACCGACGGCGAAGGCAACTGGGTGATGCCGAACATGCCCACCGGCCCGTACCGGCTGGAGGTGTCGCTCCAGGGATTCCGTACGTACGTGCAGACAGGTATCGTGCTGCAGGTCGGTGCCACGCCGACGCTGAATGCCGTGCTCGCGGTCGGCAGCGTGGAAGAGACGGTCTCGGTGGATGCGGCGGCGCCGATCGTCGACGTCCGCAGCGCCGGGATCAGCGATGTCGTCGAGAACGCGCGCATTCTCGAGCTGCCGCTGCAGGGCCGGCAGGTGACGAACCTGATCGTGCTCGCGGGCGCGGCGGTCCAGACGGGCGTCTCGTCGAGCCGCGCCATGCGCGGCGGCGTGAACATCTCGGTCGCGGGCGGCCTGCCGTTCGGCGTGGCGTACCTGCTCGACGGCGCCATGCACAACAACCCGCAGGACAACTCGAACCTGCCGATGCCGTTCCCCGACGCGCTGCAGGAGTTCAGCGTGGCCACGAGCGGTCTGTCGGCGCAAAACGGCATGCACTCGGGCGCGGCGGTCAGCGGCGTGACCAAGTCGGGATCCAACAGCTTCCACGGGAACCTGTTCGAGTTCATCCGCGACCGCCGCTTCAATGCCACCGATCCGTTCGCCGCCGTCGGGCCCGACGGCGCGCGCGAGGACGACGGTCTGCAGAGGAACCAGTTCGGCGGTACCTTCGGCGGCCCGAT
>JACPCS010000023.1:0-7314 GCA_016184455.1 Acidobacteriota bacterium | reverse complement strand
CCCCGTTCGTGAACAACCGCGTCGACCGGTCGCTCCTCAGCCCGGCCGCGCTCAATCTGGCGGGCCGGCTGCCGAAGACCGACCATCCGTGCGGGGAAGTGCAGTACGAGACGACGGAGAACAGCGACGAGGGGCAGGCGATCGGCCGGATGGACTACCAGTGGACGGCCAACCACACGCTGTTCGGGCGCTACATGGCCACGTACTTCACACAGCCGGCGCCGTTCGAGAAGACGGGCAACGTGCTGACCACCGCCGACGCGCCCGGGCTGGACAACCTCGCGCAGTCGGTCGCCGTCGGCGACACGATGGTCTTCGGGACCAACACGGTGAACGCGCTGCGGTTCACGTTCAACCGGACCGCCATCGATCGCGGCAATCCGCCCTTCTTCGATCCGAAGGCGCTCGGGTCCAACGTCTACAGCTACAACCCGGGCGAGATGGTGCTGACGGTCACCGGGGGCTTCGACATCTCCGCCGGCACCTCGACCAAGGGGATTTTCAAGACCAACGCCTCGCAGATCAGCGACGACCTCACCGTCGTGCGCGGCAGCCATCAGATCGGCCTCGGTGCCAGCCTGGCGTACTGGAAGATGAACTTCCTCACGCACGCCCGGTCCGGCGGCAACTGGCAGTTCACCGGACAGCTGACGGGCCTCGGGCTGGCGGACTTCCTGCTGGGGCGCGTCGGCAGGCTCGAGCACGGCGGCCCGGGCTACCTGCCGATCGATCAGTGGCACGTCGGCACCTACGTGCAGGACGCGTGGCGCGTCAACAACCGCGTCACCATCAACGCCGGGCTCCGGTGGGAGCCGTTCTTCGGCGCGAACGTCCAGAACGACGCCATCTACAACTTCCGCCTGGAGAACTTCCGCAACAACGTGCGGAGCCGTGTGTTCCTGAACGCGCCCGCGGGGTTCATCTATCCCGGCGACGCCGGGTTCCCTGAAGGGCAGTCGGGGCTCACCCCGCAGTGGCGGAACTTCTCGCCGCGCGCCGGCGTCGCGTGGGACGTAAGCGGCGACGGCCGCATGGCGGTGCGCGCGTCCTACGGGCTCGCGTACGACTTCCCGACGGCGGAGTACCACAACATCAACGCACAGGCGCCCCCGTGGGGCAACCGGTCGCTCGTGGAGGACCCGCCGGGCCGGTTCGACGATCCGTACGCGCACCTGGGCGGCGATCCCCATCCGATCGTGGCGGGACCGAACACGCCGTTCATTCCGTTCGGGGCCTTCGGCGCCACCGATCCCGACATCAACTCGCCGCGCATCCAGCAGTGGAACGTGACGGTCGAGCGGCAGATCGGCGCCGCCTGGGGCGTGGCCGTGAGCTATCTGGGCAGCTACTCGGATCGGCTGTGGGGGCAGGTGCAAATCAATCCCGGGGTGTTCCTCGGGCTCGGACCCTGCACGCTGGGCGGCGTCAGGTACGCGGTCTGCAGCACGGCGGCGAATCTCAATCAGCGGCGCGTCTTCTCGCTCGCGGGCGAGAACCCGGAAGCCGCGCGGCTCATCGGCAACCTCGACGTGCACACCGACGAGGGCACGCAGGAGTATCGCGGGCTACGTCTGTCACTCCGGCGGCGCGCGACGACGGGCATCTCGATGAACGCCAACTACACGATCTCGCGCTGCTACGGCTCGAATACGACGGGCGGGTTCCCGCAGCTGGCGAGCGGCTACACGAACCCGGACGACCCGGACTTCGACGACGGCTACTGCGATCAGGACCGGACGCACGTCGGCAATCTGACCCTGGGCTACCAGACGCCGGCGGTCGGCGCCGGGGCGCTCGGCGCGCTCGCGTCGAACTGGCGCCTGTCGGGCATTCTGAGCGCACGGTCGGGGCGGCGGCTGAACATCATCGCCGGCCGCGACGTCGCGCTCACCGGCATTCAGCAGCAACGCGTCAATCAGGTGTCGAACGACGTGTATGGCAGGACGCTCGACAGCTATCTGAACCGGGCCGCGTTCGCGTTTCCGGAGCCCGGCACGCTCGGCAACTTCCGCCGCAACAGCATCACCGGGCCGCACTTCTGGGCGGTCGACGTCGCGCTCTCGCGCCTCGTGTCCTTCGGCGCCCGGACGCTGGAACTCCGGGTCGAGGCGTTCAACGTGCTCAACACGTTCAACTGGGGCGATCCGGTGACGAACCTCAACTCCGGCCTCTTCGGCCGCATCCGCTCGATGACCACGTCGTCGACGGGAGGGACCGGCAACCCCGGCGACGTGGTCGGCACGCCGCGGATCTTCCAGTTCGGTGTGAAGTACGGATTCTGAAGCGCAGCGATATCATAGGACGCGCAAATTCTGCGGGAGGTAGGGGCATGACGCGGACGCTCAGTGTCGTCGTAGCGGGCTTGGCTCTCCTGTGGTCAGGCACGGCGCTCGCCCATCACAGCTTCTCGTCCGAGTACGACGGCGAGAGGACGTTCAAGATCACGGGGGTCGTCTCGAAGGTCGAATGGACGAACCCGCACGTGCGCTTCTACGTCGACGTGAAGGAGACGGACGGCGCCGTTACCAACTGGAACCTCGAGCTGGCGAGCCCGAGCGCGCTGGCGCGCAACGGCTGGAGCAGCCGGACGCTCAAGATCGGTGACACGGTCACTGTCCTGGGCTACTCGGGGAAGGCCGTGGCCACGCGCGGCGCCGCGCGGTCGGTCGTCGTCGCCGATGGGCGGTCGCTCTTTGCCGGCAGCGCCGACGATCCCGACGCCCCGGCCAGATAAGGGGACGCCGATGCGAACCTTCTCAGGTCCGGCTGAAGCCGGACGCGACGTACCCAGAGCCGGACGCTACGTGCTCGCCCTGATCGCGCTGGCGATTGCCCTGCCGCTCCTCGCGTACGCCCAGGAGGGACGCGGCGCGCTCGGTCCGATCGGCGCGCTCGGTCAGGAAGTCAAGCGACCGCCGATGCCGACCGGTCCGCCACCGCGGCTGCCCGACGGCACGATCGATCTCGGCGACGGCATCTGGGTGGGCGGCGGTCCGGTCAACGACATCGCGCAGGGGCTCAAGAAGGGCGAGACGCTGCCGCTCCTCCAATCGGCGCGCGCGCTGATGGACGAACGCGCCACACGCCCAACCGACGACCCGCACCTCTGGTGTTTGCCGATGGGGGTGCCGCGTTCGACGCCGTATCCGTTCCGCTTCGTGCAGAACTATACGCACAAGAAGCCGACGCACCTGTTCATCCTGCACGAAGGGAACATCCACAGCTACCGGCAGATCTTCATGGACGGGCGTAAGCACCCGCAGGAGCTCGATCCCACCTGGTTCGGGCACTCGATCGGCTGGTACGACAAAGATACGCTCGTGATCGACACCGTCGGCTACAACGACAAGTTCTGGTTCGATCGCAAGGGGACGCCGCACACCGAGCGGCTGCACACGATCGAGCGGTGGACCCGCATCAACAGGGGGACGCTCGTCAACGAGGTGACGATCGACGATCCGGGCGCGTTCTCGCGTCCGTTCACCGTGACGTTCAACGCGCGGCTGAGCCCGCCGAGCGACGACATCCTGGAGAACATCTGTCAGGAGAACAACCAGTTCGGTGTGGCCGGCGGCCACGCCAATCCGTTTGGGAAGTAGAGGCGGGCCTTCGTCCGACCTCGGGGAGGCTGTGTGAAACACGTTCCTATCGTCGCAATCGCCGTGCTCGCCGTGGCTGCCGGCGTCCTGGCGCAGGCGCCGAAGCCGGCGGGGATTCCCGAACGCACGCGGGATACCGGCGGCCAGTCGCAGGTGGAACAGGTCAACGTCGGCGGCACGCCGCGCATCTCGCAGGCGGACGCCGCGCGGCCGGTGCCGCGGCTGCCCGACGGCCGCGTCGATCTGACGGGCCCGTGGGTGGGCGGCGGATCGAACGCCGACATCGAACGCGACGGCGGCCTCAAACCAGGCGAGCTGCCGCTGCTGCCGTGGGCGCAGAAGCTGCGCGACTCGCGCAAGGCGGAGAACGAGCCGTACACCGCGTGCCTGCCGATGAGCGTGCCGCGCGTCAACCCGTATCCGTGGAAGTTCGCGATGACCTACACCTCGCGCGGCCTCACGCACATCTACGTGCTGCACGAGACGGGCGACGCCGGGGCGCACCGCGTGATCTACATGGACGGCCGGAAGCACCCGCCCGATCCGCTGCCGACGTGGTGGGGCCACTCGATCGGCTCGTTCGAGGGTGACACGCTCGTCGTCGATACGATCGGCTACAACGACAAGTTCTGGTTCGACAGCCGCGGGACGCCGCATACCGAGCAGCTGCACACGGTGGAGCGGTGGACGCGCGTCAATTTCGGGACGATGATCAACGACTTCACGCTCGACGATCCGGGGGCGTTCTCGCGGCCCGTGCGGCTGCGGTTCCCCGCGACGCACATTCGTCCCGATCTCGACATGATGGAGTTCATTTGCCTCGAGGACAATCAGTACGGGACGGCCGGCGGCTTCACGCCGGCGCAGCCGGACCGCTAGCCGGTAGCCGGTAGGTGGTAGCCGGTAGGTGGTAGCCGGTAGGTGGTAGCCGGTAGCAGTTGGTAGTCGGTAGGAGGTTCAACGATGAGAGCGACGCTTCGGGTGATGATGGCAGTCGGCCTGGTCGGCGTGGCGGTGCCGGTGATGGCGCACCACGGCTTCGATACCGAATACGACGCCAACAAGAGGGTGAAGCTGGAGGGGGTCGTCAAGCAGGTGTCGTGGACGAACCCGCACATGCGCGTCTACATCGACGTGACGGACGCGAGCGGGAGGGTGACGACGTGGAACATGGAGATGACGAGCCCGAACTCGGTGCAGCGGCAGGGATGGGGGCGGAACAGCCTGTTGCCGGGCGAGAAGGTGGTCTTCGAGGGGTATGGCGGCAAGGTGGTGGAGAGCCGGGGCTCGCTGGCGCGGATTTCGAAGGCGGACGCGCCCGACAAGCCGCTGTTCGTGCAGGGCGGGCCTGAATCGGCGGCCCAGGGGTATCCGCAGCCCTAGCTGGTAGCCGGTAGCCGGTAGGAGAACCACGAACCAGGAACCAAGAACCTCCTACCACCTACCGGCTACCACCTACCGGCTGGCCGCCGGATTTCCTTCCTCTTCTTACTCCCAGTACAGCCTCATTGCGGTAAAGTACGCCCCCGACGGCGGGACGCGGCGTCCCTGTGGAGGGTGGCGTGCGGAAACTGCTCCTGATCTCATTGGTGCTGCTGGGGCTGAGCATCGGGGTGCCGGCGCAGCAGCGGACCTCGTCGGTGCCGGTGGGGGGGACACCGCTCATTTCGGCGGCCGATGCGCTTGGGCCGGCGCCGCGGCTGCCCGACGGCCGCATCGATCTGACAGGGCCGTGGGTGGGCGGCGGATCGAACGCCGACATCGAACGGGAAGGCGGCTTGAAGTCAGGCGAGCTGCCGCTGCTGCCATGGGCGCGCGAGCTGCGAGACCGCCGCCGCGAGCAGGACGAGCCGTACACCATCTGCCTGCCGATGAGCGTCCCGCGCATGAACCCCTTTCCCTGGAAGTTCGCGATGACCTACACGTCGCGAGGCCTCACGCACATCTACGTGCTGCACGAGCTCGGCGACTCGGGGGCGCACCGGGTGATCTACATGGATGGGCGCAAGCACCCGCCCGATCCGCTGCCGACGTGGTGGGGCCACTCGATCGGCTGGTTCGAGGGCGACACGCTCGTCGTCGACACCGTCGGCTACAACGACAGGTTCTGGTTCGACAGCCGGGGGACGCCGCACACCGAGCAGCTCCACACGATCGAGCGGTGGACGCGGATCAACTTCGGCACGCTCGTCAACGACTTCACGCTGGACGACCCGGGCGCATACTCCCGGCCGGTGCAGTTGAAGTTCACGGCGCGGCACGTGCGCCTCGACGTCGACCTGATGGAGTTCATCTGCCTGGAAGACAACCAGTACGGCATCGCGGGCGGTTTCACACCGGCGCAGCCGGATAATTAGCGGGGTCCCCAACGCGCGGTTCTTGCGCGTTGGGGTGCTCTTGGAGGCGGACATGCGGAAGGTGCTGGTCATCTCGGCCGCTCTCGTCACCCTGAGTCTGGCGCTCAGCGCCCAGCAGAGTACAACGGGGGTCCTGGGTTTCGCGCAGCGGGAGCGGACGGCGTCCATTCCGACTGGCTTCACGCCGCTCATCTCGGAGGCCGATGCCCTGCGGCCGGTGCCGCGGCTGCCGGACGGGCGCGTGGATCTGACCGGTCCCTGGATGGGCGGCGGGTCGAACGCCGACATCGAGCGCGAGGGCGGGCTGAAGCCGGGCGAGCTGCCGCTGCTGCCGTGGGCGCGCACGCTCCGCGACTCCCGGCTCGAGCAGAACGAGCCGTACACGATCTGCCTGCCGATGAGCGTCCCGCGCGTCAACCCGTTTCCGTGGAAGTTCGGGATGTCGTACACGTCGCGCGGGTTGACGCACATCTACGTGCTGCACGAGCTGGGCGACTCGGGGGCGCACCGGGTGATCTACATGGACGGCCGGAAGCACCCGCCCGATCCGCTGCCGACCTGGTGGGGACATTCGATCGGCTGGTTCGAGGGCGACACGCTGGTCGTCGACACAATCGGCTACAACGACAAGTTCTGGTTCGACAGCCGCGGGACGCCGCACACCGGGCAGCTGCACACGATCGAGCGGTGGACCAGGATCAACTACGGAACGTTGATCAACGATTTCACGCTCGATGATCCCGGCGCGTACTCCCGGCCGGTGCAGTTGAAGTTCACGGCGCGCCACGTGCGGCCCGATATGGATTTGATGGAGTTCATCTGCAACGAGGACAATCAATACGGCATCGCGGGCGGATTCGTTCCGGCGCAACCCGATCGGTAGCTGTGTGGGAGGTTCCAACGATGAGAACGAAGCTTGGGTTCCTGGCGGCGTTTGCGCTCGTGGGGCTGGCGGCTCCCGTTCTGGCACACCACGGGTTCGACACCGAATACGACGCCAACAAGAGGGTGAAGCTGGAAGGGGTCGTCAAGCAGGTGTCGTGGACCAATCCGCACATGCGCGTCTACATCGACGTGACGGACGCGAGCGGGAAGGTGACGACGTGGAACATGGAGATGACGAGCCCGAACTCGGTGCAGCGGCAGGGATGGGGGCGGAACAGCCTGCTGCCGGGCGAGAAGGTGGTCTTCGAGGGGTATGGCGGCAAGGTGGTGGAGAGCCGGGGCTCGCTGGCGCGGATCTCGAAGGCGGACGCGCCGGACAAGCCGCTGTTCGTGCAGGGCGGGCCTGAATCGGCGGCCCAGGGCTACCCGCAGCCCTAGTCGGTAGCTGGTAGCCGGTAGCTGGTAGCCGGTAG
>JACPCS010000137.1 GCA_016184455.1 Acidobacteriota bacterium | reverse complement strand
ACCCTGACACTGTGGAAGATGCTGCGAGACGTGCGCGGTGATGCACCGGCGCAAGAGCGCGCAAGAGTGCGACTGAAAGCGACATAGAGCGCCGGATTAACGGCATGTCGGCCGACCGAGCAAGACGGGGACCGCCGGCTGGGGTGGCGAGGGGCGCCCGTAAGTTGTTGAAACGATTCGACAAGCAAGACTTGGGACCGTGGCCAGGCGTGTCGCTCTTCCGACCGGGGGGTCGGCCGGTCGGCATGAAGAAAAGGGTGGCGGGGGCCGGTCGAACGGCTTACTATCCGGGCAGCTCGCGTGGACGGTATCCGGCGTTTCACGGGCATGACGGAGCATCGCGCGCCCCAGAGCCCTCAAGTGACCCTGCATCTCGACGATTCCGATCTGCACAAGGGGGCGATCGAAGGGCCGCCCGACGGCTACGGCAACGCGAATGCCGAAGGCGCGCTCGACGAGGATGGCTGGCCGCGCGACGAGGTCCTCATCGCGTGGGACGTGCTGGGCGCGAACGAGGACGGGACGCAGGGGTAACCGATGTCACCGAACAGATTCTTTGGGCGCCTTGGAGTCGGTCTTGTGCTCGTGGGGCTGGTTCTTTTCGAGGTCGGCTCGAAAGCTCAGGGACCGAAGTCCGAAGAAGTCTGCCCCGCGGTTGGCGGCGGTCAGCCGTGCTTGCAGATCTGCGCCTTTTGCTGCGTGAATACCACTGCTCCCGGCATCGAGCGAGCGGAATGCATCCTCGACTGCGTCAAGGAATGCCACACCGCGACCCGCACGCGATAACCCCGCTCTAGCGCCATGTGACGGCTTCCCGACGTGTCGGAAACCGGGATCCGATGGAGTCGGAAAGCCGACCGTGCCGTACCCGCACACTTTTCCGGGCGCTTTCGGCCAGAAGTGAACTCTATCCCCTCTGATTGACGGGAGGTGTGCGCTGCCGGTGCGGCCGATCCACCGACAGCCCCGCGACGCATTTCCGTCGGAACGCCAGTAATTGCACGGTTGCGCCCTTGGCGGCCGGATTGCCCTGCCTCTGCGCACCATGCATCCAACGCGCGCCGTCGCCCCCCTGCTCGTATCGCTGCTCGTCGGCACGTTCACCGTGTTCACCGTGTTCGCGCAGACCGCGTCCGCGCAGAGTCTGACCAAGGCCGATACCTCGGTTCGAAAGGCGCTGGCGAACGGCGCGACCTCACTGCGGGTGATCCTCCAGACCGACCCGGCCTGTGACACCGCCCTGAAGGATTCGCTCAGGAACCACGGCGATACGATGGTCAGCGAGCAGCCGTCGATTCGGGCGTGGACGGCGATCGTGCACGCCACGCACGCGCAGGAGTTCGAGGCGAACCCGTGCGTGTCCAGGATGTCCGACGACGCGATCGTTGCCACGCATGCCGGACCCAAGGGTGGCGGCGGGGGCACCGCGGCCGTCAACATGTTGCGGGAAACACTCGGCCTGTCGGCTGCCGCAACCGGCGCGGGTGTAGGCGTGGCGATCATCGACTCTGGCCTCCTGTCGGGCGAGGACTTCAACGGACGCTTCGCCGGTTTCTACAACTTCTTGAACGGCGACAGCCGGTATACGCTGTCGGAGGACGCCTACGGCCACGGCACCCACGTTGGCGGCCTCATCGGCAGCAGCGGCTCGAAATCGTCCGGTCAATACACGGGCGTGGCGCCCGGCGTCCGGTTGATCGCGATGATGGCGCTCGACCGCTACGGCCAGGGCTACACGAGCGACGTGATCAATGCGGTCGCCTACGCGACCGCGAACAGGCAGCAGATCGGGATCGACATCATCAACCTGTCGCTCGGACATCCCATTTATGAGCCGGCCGCGACCGACCCGCTCGTGCAGGCTGTCGAGCAGGCGGTCCGCGCGGGGATCGTCGTGGTCGCGTCGGCCGGCAACTTCGGCGTGAACGCGCAGACCGGCCAGTCAGGCTATGCGGGCGTCACCTCGCCGGGCAACGCGCCATCCGCGATTACGGTGGGCGCGTTCAACATGAACGGGACTGTCGGGCGCGGCGACGATGTCCCGGCGCCGTACAGCTCGCGCGGACCCACCTGGTACGACGGTTACGCCAAGCCGGACATCCTGGCGCCCGGCCATAAGCTCGTGTCGAACACGTCGCGCACGACGGCTCTGTACAAGAACTACAGCTCGCTGCGGGTGAGCGCGGACTTCCTCACGCTGAGCGGCTCGAGCATGGCGACGGCCGTGGCGAGCGGCGTGGCCGCCCTGATCATTCAGGCCAATCGCGAGGCCAATGGATACCCGTCGCACCCGTCGCCGACGCCGAACGCCGTGAAGGCGATTCTGCAGTTCAGCGCCTTCCGGATGAAGGACAGCCTCGGGGTGGAGTACGACACGCTCACACAGGGGGCTGGTGCGATCAACGCCGCTGGCGCGATCAGTCTTGCCGCGCTGATCAACACCTCGGCACCAGTGGGCTCCTCATGGCTGATGGGCGGCATCAGTCCGGTGACGACGATTGCCGGCGCCGCACTCCCCTGGGCGCAGAACATCGTCTGGGGCGACGGGGCGACAACATCGTCTGGGGCGACAACATCGTCTGGGGCGACAACATCGTCTGGGGTGACAACATCGTCTGGGGCGACAACATCGTCTGGGGCGACACGAGCAATCCGGCGAATATCGTCTGGGGAGATCTCTACTCGATCGCGGCGACAACGAGCAATACGGACGTGTGGGCGACGCTCACGTTCCCGTAGGTAGCTTGGTCGCTAAGTAGCTGGGTAGCTGGGTAAGCACGTAACTCAGCTACCCAGCTACATAGCTACCCAGCGACCAAGCTACCTAGTTCAGCCGCATGGCCGCAAAGCTGGTGGCGGGTCCGCCGCCGCGCACCATTCCTTCGATCCGGTTGCCGTTCACGGTGCCGGTGTACTCGGTCGTGCCGACGACAAAGCGGATCTGATCGCCGCGGAGCCGGCCGTTGGCGATCGGCTGGCCATCGAGCGTCCCCTTCAGCATCTGATATTCCTGCTCGAACATCAGCTCGCCGTCGCCCAGGCGCCACTTGCCGCCGACTTTCGCGGGGACGATCCAGAGGAGCGCCGTGCACCAGGCGCTGCAGTTGCCTTCGATGGTCCGTGTTTCGTCGGGCGTCCATCCCTCGATGCCGAACGTGTTGGACACGATCCGGCTGCCGGGGCGCAGGTTGAGGAACTTCGGGCGGAGCTGCAGCATGTTGCTCGGCAGCAGGAAGAGCGCCATCACCGTTGCCTTGGAGATGTCGGCCTCGTACATGTCGCCCTCGACGAAGCTCGCGCGGTCGCCCACGCCCGCGGCGGCGGCGTTGCGCTTCGAGAGCACCACCATTTTCGGGTTGAATTCGACGCCGATCGCCCGCGCGCCGCGCCTGGCGGCGGCAATCACGTTGCGGCCGTCGCCCGATCCGAGGTCGATCACGTAGTCCTGCGGCGTCACCTTCGCCATGTCGAGCATCGCCTCGACCAGCTCGGGCGGCGTCGGCACCCACACGACGTCCTTGCCCGCCTGGCCGACCTGCGGGACGAAGTCATCGTCGGCGGCCGGCTTCTGCGCCGCCTGCGCCGCAGCCTGGCCCGCGGCGAACACCACCAGGACGAGTGCCGCCGCCATGCGGCGGAGCCACAACGACACGCTCATGATTGATCCTCCTACGTCCGTACGTAGGCCGGGTCTCGCGCCGAGGAGAAGTCCAGCGAGGCGCAGACCCGGCAGCTCTGGGGCGCAAATTATAGCGTCACCCGGTGCGTTCCGGGTCCCAGTGGAGCCCGAGCGCCAGAATCCGCGCCAGCAGCCGCTCGTACGAGAGGCCGCTGACCTCGGCCGACTCCGCGAAGTCCTCGCCGTAGGCGAGGTTCGGGTTCGGGTTGGCTTCGAGCACGTAGACGCGGCCGTCGCCGTCCATCCGGAAGTCGATGCGGGCGTAGCCGCTCAGGTCGAGCGTGCGATAGGTCCGCCGCGCGATCCGCTGAATCTGCCGCGCACTCGCCTCGTCGAGCGGCGCCGCGTCGGTCATGATGCCGTGCCGCTTCTGGTAGGTGGTGCTCCATTTCACGCGCTCGGTCGCGATGCGCCACCTGTTCTCGGGCATCCCCGAGAACGACATCTCCCAGACCGGGAACGCGGCGAGCCGCTGGTTGCCGAGAATCCCGACGTACATCTCGCGGCCGTCGATGAACTGTTCGACGATCGCCGCGGTGCCGAGGCTGTCGTGGATGAACTGCACGCGCCGGGCGAGCTGCTCGTCGTGTTCGACGACCGACGCCTGCGAGATGCCGGTCGACGCCTCGAAGAACAGCGACTTGACGATGAGCGGAAAGCCCAGCCGGCGGGGGAGGCGCGGGCGCGCGCCGCGCCGGACGACCAGGAATTCGGGGACGGCGATGCGGTGATAGGCGAGCAGCTTCTTCGAGAGCGCCTTGTCGCGCGCGAGCATCAGCCCCCGCGGGTTGCAGCCGGTGTAGGGCAGGCGCAGCAGCTCGAGGAAGCTCACGACGTTCTGGTCGAACGTGGGGACGCCGGCGAACGCCTCCATCAGATTGAAGACGATGTGCGGTTTGAAGGAGGCGACGGTCGGCCGGATCGTGCGGAGCTCGTCGTGCAGGCCGAGCACGCGCACGTCGTGCCCCATCTCCTTGAGCGTCTCGGTGACGTCGTACTCCATCTTCCACTCGGCTTCGCGCACGTCGATGCCGCTGGTGTCCGCCGGCGGAACCAGGTGATCGTGCACGAGGGCGAGAATGCGAAGTGTCTTCACAGAAACACACGATGCCCGCCGCTGTGCAGGTAGTTCATCGCCTGCACCGTCAGCAGCACCGTGAACTCCTGGCGCGCCTGCTCCTCGGGAACCGCGAGGCGCAGCTTCAGCTCGCGGCACCGGTTCACCATGTCCGCGAGCACCTGATCGATCGTGTACTGATAGATGCCGGTCCAGCCGGAGACGAGCCGGCGCGTCGGCCGGCGGATGCGCGCGATGAACTGCGCGGCGGTGATGTTGGCGGCGAACTCGGGTGCGTCGGAGAAGAGCCGCCGCAGGTCGCGGTCGTAGAAGTTCGGATAGTCGAGCCCGTAGTAGCGCCGCTTCGCGCGGTAATGCTGGCCGAGCGTCTTCCGCAGCTTGCGCAGGGGATCGATCTCGGCCGGATGGTCGACGCGCGGCGGACGGTCGCGGATCGACGCCATCAGCGCGTCCATGTACTCGAGCTTCTTGCGCGCCGGCCAGCCCGCGTAGCGCGCGCGCCACTCGCTCGTCGGCGTCAGCCAGACGGCGAACGTCTCGGCGAAGTCCTCGTCGGGGTGGCTCTGCGCGTACCAGGAGTCGAGGTGGAGCACGTAGCTCCGGCTGTACGGCTTCGGCGTGTAGAACTCCGGGTACGGCTTCGACGGCGATCCGAAGATCCGCCGCCGCTCCTGCCGGAGGCGGAGCCGGTACGCGTTGTCGATCGCGTGGCCCGACTCGTGGCGCAGGATGCGCATGCCCCACTCGTGCTCGCCTCCTTCGACTTCGAGCATCTGGGCCTCTTCGAGCCGCGCCAGCCGCGGATGCGCCAGGTAGAAAGGGACCGCGATCGCGGTGGCGCCGTCTGGCGTGAACCACTCGTCCGACAGGTAGAACTGCAGCGGAAACCGCAGGCCGCGCGCCGCGAGCTCCTCACGAATCTGTGCAATCCGCTCGGCGAGCGTCCCCTCGATCGCGAGCGGCAGATCGCACATCCGCACGTCCAGGAGGCGCTCGTCGTCGAGGTCGGTCCAGTCGTGGCGGAGCGGCAGACGCGGCATCGGTCCGCATCATAAACTAGGGGTTTGTGCCCCGAACTCCCAACGCCCCACTTCACAATTCCCAATGTGGGAGTTGGCGTCTTGGATGTTGGGCGTTGTCCGTGTGGCCGGTTCTGCCGGTAGTGGTGTGTATGACAGTAGCCGTGGTAGGGCAGGAGCGCGACCGTGCGAAGGTCGAGGCGAAGTACACGTGGAATCTCGCCGACGTCTATCCGGACGTGGCCGCGTGGCGCGCGGCGCGGACGCGCATCGCCGCCGAGGTGCCGCGCGTACGCGCCTATGCCGGGAAGCTCGGTTCGTCGGCCGAGACGCTCGCCGACGCGCTCGAAGAGATGACGCGCCTCGACAAGGAGATCGCGCGCCTGTACGTGTACGCCAGCATGCTCGCGGATCAGGACACGCGGCTGAGCGAGCCGCAGGGCATGCAGCAGGAGATGCAGCAGCTCTACGCGGAGTTCAGCGCCCAGGCGTCCTACCTGCAGCCGGAGATCCTCCAGATCGGCAGCGCGACCATCGAGACGTTCCTGGCGTCGGAGCCCCGGCTCGGCGTCTACGCGTTCTTCCTGCGCGATATCGTCCGCCGCGCCGCGCATACGCTCACCGACGCCGAGGAAAAGCTGCTGGCCGACGCACAGCCGCTTGCTGCGTCGGCGGTGAACATCTACGGCATTCTCACGAACGCCGACTTCCCGTACCCGACAATGACGCTGAGCGACGGTACGCAGGCGAAGGTGGACCAGGCGGGCTACGCCGAACTGCGGACGCGGCCCGCGCGCCCGGACCGGCAGGCTGCGATGTCGGCGTTCTTCGGTGCGCTCGGGGCGTTCGGCCGCACCTTCGGCACGACGATGAACTCGAGCCTGCAGAAGGCGGTGTTCTACGCGAAGGCCCGCAAGTACGGGTCGGCGCTCGAAGCGTCGCTCGATCGGCCGAACATTCCCGTCTCCGTGTACATGCGGCTCATCGAAGGCGTCAATCGCCATCTGCCGACGTTTCACCGCTACCTCCGCCTGCGCAAGCGGATGATGGGGATCACCGACGACCTGCACTACTACGACCTGTACGCGCCGCTCGTCGCATCGGTGAACCTCCGCTACAACCCGGAGGAGGCGCAGCAGCTGGTGATGACGGCAAGCGCGCCGCTCGGCGGCGCGTACGTCGCCGTGCTCACGCGGGCGTTCGCCGAGCGCTGGCTGGACTGGTTCCCCGCCGATGGCAAGCGCGCCGGCGCCTACTCCAACGGCGCCGCCTACGACGTGCATCCGTACATCCTGCTCAACTATCTCGGCCAGTACAACGACGTGAGCACGCTCGCGCACGAGCTGGGCCACACGATGCACAGCGACTATTCGAACAGGCACCAGCCGTATCCGCTGGCCGACTACCCGACGTTCGTCGCCGAGGTCGCCTCCACGTTCAACGAGGCGCTGCTCATCGACTACATGCTCCGCGAGATCAAGGACCAGCCGACGCGGCTCTCGCTGCTCGGCAGCTATCTGGAGAACATCAAGGCCACCGTGTTCCGGCAGACGCAGTTCGCGGAGTTCGAGCTGCGGATGCACGAGATGGCGTGGAAGGGGGAGCCGATCACCGGCGACGCGCTCGCGAAGCTGTACTACGACATCACGAAGCGTTACTACGGCCACGACCAGGGTGTCCTCGTCGTGGACGAGTACGTCGCGCACGAGTGGAGCTACATTCCGCACTTCTACAGCGACTTCTACGTGTTTCAGTACGCGACCTCCTTCACCGCCGCCGAGACGCTCGCCGCGAGGGTGCTCGCCGGCGACACGGGTACGACCGCGCGCTATCTGACGTTCCTCGGGTCGGGCGGGTCGAAGTATCCGATCGATCTGCTGAAGGAAGCGGGCGTCGACATGACGACCGACGAACCGCTCGAGGTCACGATGCGGACGATGAACCGCATCATGGACGAGATCGAGGGGATCCTCGGACGCCAGTAGGGCGGGGCTCGCCGAGCAGACGGTCGCATGCGAGGCAGCCCCGCCGGAACGTTCTAAAGAATTCCTTTTCCCAGCGCCGAGAGCGCGAGCTCGGTGGCGAACTCGGCGGTCGTGTTGCGGAGGTCCAGCGTCGGATTGATCTCCACGAGATCGAGCGCGACCAGACGGCGCGAGTCGGCCACCATTTCCATCACCATGTGCGCCTCGCGGTAGTCGAGCCCCCCCTTCACCGCCGTGCCGACGCCGGGGGCGATTGCCGGATCGCAGACGTCCATGTCGAAGGAGACGTGAATGCCGCCGGTGCCGTCGGCTGCCAGCGCGATGGCGCGCTCGGCGACGCGCGCGATGCCGTCGCGGTCGATGTCCTTCATCGTGAAGACGTGCACCCCCGACTGGCGGATCTGCTCTTTCTCCTGCTCGTCGAGGTTGCGGATGCCGAGGAGCACCGTGTGCTGCGGGAGCACCGACGGCGCGCCGCCGATCGCGGCAAGCTCCAGCGGCTCGTTGCCGAGGAGCGCCGCCAGCGGCATCCCGTGCACATTGCCGCTCGTCGTCGTCTGCGGCGTGTTCATGTCGCCGTGCGCGTCGACCCAGATGAGGCCCAGCGGCCGCGATTCCGTGCGCTGCACCCACTCGGCGCTCGCCGCGACCGAGCCCGTGGCAAGGCTGTGATCGCCGCCGAGAACGAGCGGCAGCGCGCCGCCCTCGAGCGACTTCAGTGCCACGTCGTGGAGCTTCTGACAGACCTTCGCGATGTCCTTGACGTACTTCTTGCGCTTGTCCGCCGGGCGCTGTGTCTCCGGAATCGGCGCGGGAAGGTCGCCCTTGTCGACGACGGTCCGCCCGAGGGCGGCGATCTGATCCCCGATGCCCGCGATGCGAAGCGCGGAGGGGCCCATATCCACGCCGCGCCGCCCCGCGCCGAGGTCGAGCGGCACGCCGATGATGTGGACGGGTTTCAAATCCCAACTCCCAAAGCCCAAATCCCAAACGGTCCTTTCATTGTCGCCTTTTTGGGATTTGGGATTTGGAGTTTGGCGTTTAACGGGTTTTGTATGAAATCGACATCCCCTCGTGCGACGGCGACACGATCGTGGTGAAGAGCGCCGGATGCGTCAGGATGGTCCGGAGGAACGGCTCCATCTCGTTCTTCTTGTTGACGACGTTGTGGGCGACGAAGACGCCGCCCGGCGCGAGCCGGGGATAGACGAGATCGAAGAACTTCTTGTAGTCGGGCTTCCACGCGTCGAGAAAGACGAAATCGAACATCCCCGCGAGGCGTGGGATCTCGGCGAACGCGTCACCCTGCACGATGCGCACGACATCGGTCAGGCCGGCGCGGCGGATGTTGGCGGCCGCTTCTGTGGCGCGCCCGGGGTCGTACTCGATCGCGACGACGCGGCCGCCGGTCTCACGTGCGCCGAGGCCGAGCCAGATGCCGCTGTAGCCGTTCGCCGCGCCGATCTCGAGCACCGATGTCGCACCGCGCGTCGCCACGAGCACGCGGAGGAACCGGCCGTCTTCCTCGGAGACCGCGAGCCGGCCCGTGTCGGCGGCCCTGATGCTGCGCAGCACCTCAGGGACCGGCGGCGGCAGCGCACTGATCTCCTGCGCGGGCAGCGTGGCGGTGAACCATCCAGCCAGCAGAGCCGTGGCGATCCAGGGTCTCATGCTGGGATTCTACGCCACGAAGATCCCAGCGCGGCTGCGCCGCAACCAGCAGGACGTTCGGGCTGTCTTGCGCGAGACAATGGCTTGCCGCCTCGAACGTCCGGCATGCGACCGGTTCGAAGCCGGCCTCTCTGACCCAGCGTTCGATCGAACCCAATACCTGATCATCGTCGTCCACGATGAGAACCCTGCGGACCACGTTCGCTGCGGCGACTGTCGACATAAACGACTCGGTCTGCGCTCTTGCAACAGCAGTGTCACTCCACACGCCGGCTCTTTCGTTGGTCGAGTACTCTCCTCAGCGTGGTGACGAGCACCTCTGGCGAAAATGGCTTTTCCACAAAGACCGCACCGGTCTTCACGACGTCGTGATACACAGCGTTGCTATGCGTGTGCCCCGACATGAAACAGACGCTCGCGTGCGGTTGAAATGTTGTCAGTCTCCTGACAAGTTCCGGGCCGTTCATGCGCGGCATGATGACGTCGCTGACGATCAGATCAATGACCTCGGGGCGTTCTCGACCGATACGCAACGCCTCTTCGGGACTGCTTGCCTCGAGGACCGTGTACCCATATCGTCCGAGCGTCCTCGCCACGAGCGCGAGCACCTGGGGTTCATCCTCGACCACGAGGATGACTTCGGAGCCAGCCATTTTCGCGGGGTTGTCTTGTTGCCGGTCCAGAGGCTCGACGGACCCTTCGCTCGTGGGGAAATAGATTCTGAACGTTGCTCCCCGGCCAACCGCGCTGTCGACGGCGATGACCCCTCCGCTTTCATGCACCACGCCGTACACCATCGACAGACCCAAGCCTGTCCCTTTCCCGCGTTCTTTGGTTGTGAAGAAAGGCTCAAATACACGAGCTTTCGTCTCGGCATCCATCCCATGCCCTGTGTCGCTCACGCGGAGCAGCACGTACTGGCCTGGCCGGCATTCCGGCGGGTGCAAAGGATCCTCAACCGCCACCTCGACGTTCCTGACTTCGATGGTGAGGCGGCCTCCATCAGGCATGGCATCTCGCGCGTTGACCGCCAGATTGAGGATCACCTGATCGAGGAGGTTGGGATCCGCCGTAATTGGTACGATATTGGTCTCGAGCTGGATGCGAAGTTCGATGTCTTCGCCAATCATTCGGTGGACCATGGCCCCCGCACCGGTCACGACCGCATTGAGATCGAGCCGACGCCGGCGATGGACTTGCCGCCGGCTGAACGCGAGGAGTTGGCTGATTAACGCCGCCGCCCGCGCTCCCGCCTGTCGGATCTGCTGCAGATCGCCATATATGGGGTCCGCGGCGTGCACGTTGCGGAGCAGGTCCTCGCAGTACCCCAGGACGACCGTGAGGAGATTGTTGAAGTCATGGGCGATGCCACCCGCGAGGCGACCGAGTGCCTCCATCTTCTGTGACTGGCGAAGTTGCTCTTGCAGGGACGTCTCGCGCTGGTGCCGGCGATAGCTGTCGCACAGCACACCGGCCATTTGACCGAGCATGGTGAGCGCTGCTTGCTCCGTTGAGGTGTAGCCGCCCCGACGATTCGCCACGCCGATCATGCCCACGACGTTTCTCTCGCTGAGAATCGGAACCCCAAGGAACTGTCTCAGCGCCGGGTGGCCGGGGGGCAGTCCTCCGGCTCGAGGGTCACATGCCGCGTCGTTCGACAGCACGGCCTCTTTGCTCGTAATCACTAGCCCAAACAGGTTGTTGAGGTTGCTGAACTCGAGATAGCCCTGTTCGCTATAGGTGCGAAGGGCCCTCTCGTAGAAGTCCCGGTTTTCCGTTGTGTCCCAGACAATGCCGTGATGAGCGAGGATGCGAAGCACCGGCCCCTCGACGACCACACCCGCGAATCCGTACTCACTCTGGGTCAGGTCAAGCGCGCCCCGCACGAGCACTGCGCTCGCCTCCTGCCAACTCCCACGCGCCAGAAAGGCGGCCATGGCATTGCTGGCCGTCTCGAGTTGACGGGTTTTGGTGACCAGGGCTTCCGCCGCGCGCTCCCGCGCGCTGATGTCCCGAACGACGGCGGTAAAAAGGTACGCCTCGCCGACGCGGATTTTCGTGATGGAGGCTTCCACCGGACACTCGGTGCCATCGCGCCGCACCGCGGCGATGCCCTGGCGGTCCTCCATTCGGTGCGACGCGACGGGCGACTTTGCAAATTCCTCGATGTGATGATGATGAAGGGCACGACAGCGCGGCGGGAGGAGGAGCTCCAACGGTTCGCCGATCACCTCCTTCGCCGAATATCCAAACAGACGCTCTGCACCGGCATTGAAAAAGACGATGCGCTCGCTTTCGTCGATCGACACAATGGCATCGTCGGTCGTGTCGAGGACGCCGATCAGGATCTCCTTCAGTGCACGCCCTCTCAACGGGCTCATGCCCCCAGGGTGACCATTTCGCATGCTGCTTCTCGAGCTGCCGCCCCAACCCATTCTTGTCGTCGGCGCCACGCGCCGCCAGCACGGTCAATATGGGTCGTCATGACCGTTCGAGGGATGTTCCACGCCGTTGAATACCTACCTACGTGCCGGGAGGAGGTCACGCACGATTCGAATCAGATCCTCCTCCCAGAGCGGCTTCAAGCACATCTGCGCACCCAACACCTGAAGCTCGCGTGCGACCCGCTCGTCCACAAGGTAGTCGCCTGTCACGACGGCGACCGGAATGTGGGCGTGCCGAGAGGTGGCTCGTAGCCGACGCAAGAACTCCAACCCATTAGTGGTCGGGAGGTGCAAATCCAGGAGGACTGCGGCCGGCACCGCGCGCTCGATTTCCACCAGAGCCGATTCCGCATCGAGAGTCACACGGACGTCGTAGCCTTCAGCCTTCAGTATGTGCTCGAAGCCCTCCCCAGCGCCGTAATCATCCTCGACGATCAAAATCGAGGCATTGCGTACGCCGGCATCACGCTGGGTGAAGTGATGTTCCATCATGATTGGCGGCTCTTCGCAGAGAGGTCGATGCTCATCCCCTTTGGCCACCTTGATGGTCCAAGCGTTCGCGCACCTTCGTCGCGAGCGTTTCGGGCGTGAACGGCTTCTGGAGAACGGCGACGCTCTGACTGGTCGAGCCGATGGCCTCGCCGCTTGCATATCCCGACACGAAGAGCACCTCGATCATTGGCCGGCGTCGAACGATGCGTTGCGCCAGATCGGGGCCGCTCAGCCCGGGCATGATGATGTCGCTCAAGAGCAAGTGGATCGGCTCGCGATGGGTTTCCTCAATCGCGATCGCGTCGCCGACGTCCCGCGCCTGCAAGACCTTGTAGCCGTGCCCTTCGAGCACCCTTCGGATGAGCTCGCGGACGCCAGTGTCATCATCGACAAGGAGAATCGTCTCCGTCCCCTTCAGCGTGCTCACAGAGCACGCCCCCACCCTGGCGGAGTCGACCGGGTCTTCGACCGTCGGCCAGTACGTCGTCACGGTCGTTCCTACGCCGGGTGTGCTCTCGACCGTGACGTAGCCGCCATTCTTTTGGTCGTGAAGAACGGCTCGAAGATGTGGGCGAGCACGTCCGGCGTCATCCCACAGCCGGTGTCCTGGACAGTCAACGAGACGTAGCGGCCGGGCGCAGCCCCGACGTACCGACGGGCAAACTCCGAGTCGAGAACCACATTCGCGGTCGCGATCGTGAGCGTGCCGCCTTGCGGCATGGCGTCGCGCGCGTTGACCACCAGGTTCATCAGCAGTTCCTCCACCTGGCCCGGGTCAGCTTTCGTGTGTCCCAGGGACGGCGCTGCGACCAGATCGAGGCGGATGTCCTCGCCGATGATGTGGCGGAGCATTTTTTCAAGATCGCCCGCTACCCGATTGAGATCCAAGACCTGCGCTACCAACGTCCGCTTCCGACTGAACGCAAGCAACTGCTGTATGAGGCGCCTAGCCCGTTCGCCCGCCTTCTTGATTTCCTCAATGTCGGCCGCGATGTCAGGGCGATCCCGGACCCGGTCGAGCGTCAGGTCGCTGTAGCCCAGGATGGCGGTGAGCAGGTTGTTGAAATCGTGGCCGATCCCAGCGGCCAGTCGCCCGAGGGCGTCCATTTTTTGCGAGTGGTGAAGCTGCTCCTCGAGGCTCTTGCGCACCGTCGCGTCGCGGATGATGGCGGAGTAAAACGTTTCGTTCCCATTCTTCCACGCGCCATATGGAAGGGAGATCTCGACCGGAAACTCGGTACCGTCTTTCCTGAGACCATGGAGCTCGACAATCCCTCCTTTGACACGCTGCTGACCCGTAGACCTGAGGCGTTCCAGCGCTGCCTGGTGCGGTGCCCGGTACCGCTCGGGCATCAAGCAGGTCAGGGACTTGCCCAATGCTTCTTCTTCCGTGTACCCAAACATCAATTGGGCCGCTCGGTTCCACGAGACAATCGTCCCGCGGCTATCCGAAGAGATCATACCGTCGGTGACGGTCTCGGCCAGGGAGCGGAATCTGGCCTCCGACTCCCTCTGCCCCTCCTCTACTGCCCGTCGCTCCAGGGCCCCGAACACCGCGCGGACGATGCGGGCGTTGTCAAACGGCTTGGTCACGTAATCGTCAGCGCCGATCTTCATCGCTTCCACCGCCGAGTCAATATCCCCGTACGCGGTGAGCATGACGATCGGGACATCTTGGTGGTCAGCCCTGATTTTCTTCAGCGCCGCAACCCCATCCAGCACGGGCATTCGAACATCCATGAGGATCACGGCCGGGCTCGTGGCCTCGAGTTGCTCCAGGGACTCCTGTCCGTTGCGAGCCGTCACCGGCTCGAATCCATACTTCCTCAACATGGTGGCCAGAAGCCACCGCACGTCCTCCTCGTCGTCCACGATCAGGATTTTCCGCGGCGTGCCTTCCCGATCGGCCCCGGTCGACCAGACCCGTTCAGCGTCAAGGAGTGGATTCACGATTAAGATCCCGCTAGCGAGCCTGGAACTACGAGATCCCGGCCGTCGTTTGTGGACCGCAAGCAAGACCAACCAGGCCACGGCTGGAGTGTTGCAGCGTTCGCGCGCTTCAGGTTGCCCCGCCGTGATCACGAGGCACCGGCTGGAGACCCTCGCTCATTTCATGAGTCTCGCGGGCAGACCTGTGCGGCGCCGCTGCTGGCGTGTCCAGTTCACGCGGGCGCGTGTCCCCCAACTGCGGCTGCGTTGCGCCCCGGAAGAGCGGGTTGTTGACCCACCAATCCAACCCCATCTCCTTGGCCTTGTCCACGGAACAGATAACGAGACGAATCTGCACCGTCAATAGCTCGACTTCGACCAACCGGACCCGGATGTCCCCGGCGATCACGATACCCTTGTCCAGGACGCGCTCCAGAAGGTCCGCGAGCGTGGCCGATTGCATGGATTGCACGACCGCGCGTTGTGCACTCATATCTGAGTCCTCTGGGCCAAGGTCAGGACAGGGAGCCGAGTGGGCCCAGGTCGATGTCGAGGTCCTCCTCGTCCAGGTTGAAGGCCTCTCTGAGCCGGTTCAGTTCCTCGGCTTGTTTCATCAGCGCAACCCCAAGTCGTTCGATTTGGGCCTCGGTCAGTGATCCGCTCTCCATGCGGCGGATTGCCTGTCGTTCCAGCAGCTCATGGAGCAGCTTGACGAGGGCCAGTACGAGCTGCGCCAGTCCGTTCTTGGCGCCGTCTGACGGAAGGTTGAGCCGGCCAGGGCGTGTGGGGCCACCATCGGACAGCACTCTTGGACCAGCCAGGATCGAGCCCTCTGGTTCACGATGCATTGGCTGCTTCCTCGACCGTCCCGGTCCGACCTACTGTCGGAGCGGACAGTGCGTCGGCTCGTCTGCCTGTCTCGATCGACGTCAGCACGGCCTGCAGTCCCAGGTAGATCAGGTCGATGTCAGCGACAGAAATGACGACGTCGCCGGCCGCGACGACCCCTGTGTTCAACACCCGGTCGAGCACGTCGCACAGCGACACGCGATCGTGGACATCAGGGGCGCGCGCGGACTCACTCGATGGTGTCGTCATGTCCCCCCTCTCGTTGTTCTAGCGCCTCGAGCCGATCGAGAAGCTCGCGCTCACGCGCGTCGAAATCGGTCTCGGCGATCTGTCCGGACTCCAACAATAGATATAGGCGCTGCAGCTCCGCGGTGATCGCCTCTGCCTCGCCAGCCATTTCCTCGCGCGCCGCCTCGTGGACCCGCTCGGCGATCCATACGAGCCCACGCAGTGGCGCTAACAGGAGCGTGTCGACGAGCAGCACGTTACCTCACGCGCGAGCCCGCGTGCGCTGCCGCGCAGAACCAGCCAAGGGGCTTCCCCTCAATATCCCCAGCCGAATCCCCTTGGCTGGTTGGCCAGCATCTCTTTGGCGCGCTCTGCGCGCCTAGGACCGCTATACGGCTCTTCACCGAGTACATGATTCGCGTTTGGAGCCGTATAGCGGTCCAAGGTCCAGAGCGATCTCGACGAAGTTGTGGGCCGGCCAAGGACCGCTGTAGTCGAACGCGTAGCCGTTGTCGAAGCCTTGGGCGGCCTTGAAGACGGCCCTCTCGAACTCCTCCTGCCGCTCGCGTGCGACGAGACAGGCCATGTTGACGACCTCCCGCTCCTGGCGCGGCTTCAGGCGCTTGACCTCCACGCAGCACGACGCGAGGCTCTCCTCGACGCGTTCGGCGTGCCTGTCGCGATCCTCGACGAGGAGGCGATCGAACATCCGCCCCACTTCGATCTTCTCGTCTTGCGACGGTTCTCGCCCGCCGGCAAAGAATCGGTCGCGTGCGGCGCGCAGTTCGGGATGGGTGGCAACGAAGTACTCGAAGATGTTGGGGACATTCCACGTGACTCTGAGCCCCATTTCCACCCGGCCCGCCAGGCGACGAAGGGCGTGCAGCACGTCCTTCTGGTTGCGCGAGAGGATCTGGCGCACGGCTGTGCTTCCCTCCGTCGCGGTCCCGAATGCCACCGGGAGGACGGCGTCGCTCTCCGCCATCAGGCGTTTGAGGACATCGTGATGCGCGGCCAGATGCCGGCGCTCCGGTCGCAACGTCTCGGAGATGCGACTCACGATGGCGGTCGCGCGACCAGTGGTGATGGCGTACACACGGCCGCCGGCCAGGCCTACTGAACCGAGCATCGCACGCTCGAGGCCTGAAACAATCGCGTACAGATACAGCTTGCCGTTGCGCTCCGGGTGCTCGTCCACCATGCCTCACTTCTCCGCGGCGGCCGGGTCCAGCCCCGCCGCCGGCGCCATCGGTGGCTCCGCGGGTCGCTCCCGCGTGACCGTCACGGCCTTCAGGCCGCCTGCTTCCGTTTTGATGTCGAGCATACCGCCGCACGTGACGCACTTGACGTGCCCGGCGTAATCGTCATAGGCGTCCCCCAAATCGATCTTGTGCCCGCAGGACAAACAAATGATCTTCATGGGTCCCGCTTCAGTAACGAACCTTGAGGCCGCCCCCGTTCCCAGCGGCATGTGGCTGGCGACCAGGAGCCCCTGGTGGAGCTGGAGCGGCGCCGCGCTCGGCGAGCGCGTTGAGCAGAATCGCCTTCTCCCGCTCGATGTCGCTCAAGCGCGCGTCGATGTTCCGCGCGCGCTGGAGCGCGCTCTCCTTTTCCCGCCCCTTGCGCGCCTTCTCCATCTCCAGGCAGGTGATCTGCATGTACGCCATATATGGGTTGGCGATACGGTCGACGCGGCCGGCCAGGGTCTTGATGTCTCGCATGCTCTTTCGTGGATGTGACATCGGCTATCCCACTCGCCCGCCCAGACGCTTTGTCCGGATGACCGGGCACACCTTGCGAATGACCTCGTCAATCTTTCGGGGCATGAGCGATTCACCCTGGCGGGTCACCTTGGCCGTGTCAGTGTTGAGGACGTCCCTGCAGATCGCCCCGAAGAAGGGATCGTCCCACCGCGTGCACTCGTGGCCCCTCGTGGCGAGGATGCGCGCGATGGCGATGCACGCCCGGATGGTGGGCCGATGGTTGTTCACCCCGATGGCTCTGAGTTCCCGTACGACGTCGACGACGACCGCAGCAACCGCTTCCGGAACCCCCGCACGGGCAATCGTGATCGCCATCTCAGTGGCCCGGTCGTAATGGCCCGTGTTGATCGTGATCAGCCGGTCCATCAACGCATCCTGGGTCTTGTGGACCCCGGCGTACTCTTCCGGGTTCGACGTGAAGATCGCCCGGAACTCCGGATGGACCTCGAGGTACCCTTCGCCGCTGCGACGGAGCTTCGGCAGGTTGAGAATGCGTTCACCCAGGACGCTGAGCAGGGCATTGTTCGCCTCCGGGCGCGAGCGGGTGAACTCGTCGTAGACGAGCGTGTCCCCATTGCGGCAGGCGGTGGTCAACCGGTTGTCCATCCACAGGGTCCTCATTTCTTCCTCTGTCTTCAGGACCGAGTGAATGAAATTGTCAATCAGCTTTGATTTCCGATATCCGAGGTCACTGCCGAGCAGATCGGAGCTGCCGAACTCGTCATCACCGTGAATGAGCGCGACCGGCCGTCCCAGCTTCGAGGCGACGTGGAGGGCCAGCGTGGTTTTGCCGGTTCCCGCCGGTCCCGAAAAGTGCACGGGGTAGCCCACGCGCAGGTACATCAGCGCGCGTTCGGCCACGCTCTCCACTTCGGGCGTCGCGACGAACGCCTCGCTCGCCTCGGGCACGACAGTGTCACTCCCGGCGGGTAGTCGAACCACCGCGCCGGCCAGCGACTGCACACCATTGCCGTTCATCTCGTTCATGGCCTCCCATTACGGTGCGACCGGTCCCGGTCGCCCCGGCTCATCCATCAACACGACGGGCTGCGACCAGCACACGAGTCAGGCGCACTTGGTTGCCGTCTTTGTCCAGCGCTCCCACAATTCTCTCGGTCGACCACGGTCGTACGGGGTCCGTGCAGGTGCGGTCCCGGGGCGGTGGACCAAAAAGGGTTGCTCGTCGTACGGTCCCGCCGTGGTGTTGCGATCCCGGCAATCGATTCGCGACGTCACGCCGGCAAAGCGGGGTCGCGGGGCCGGGAAGTCGAGCGTCCACCCGCGCGTCTCACGCCCACATTCCACGCAGCCCAGGAACACACGCCTGGCATCGAAGTGCAGGAGATCCTGATGCCTGCCGACAAGACACCACCAGTGCATGAACGGTCTCCCTCAGGCGCGGCTTTCGTGCTCCACGGACCACGTCCTAGCCGGCGGCCGCTTTCGCCGCTCGCTTCGTCTCGAGTGCGGGGCCCGGGCTCTGCTCGCGCTTCGTGCGAGCCGCGATCGGTCCCAGCCACGCCGCGCGGGCGCCCGCCAGGTCGGCCTTCAAACCGTTCCGCACGGCCATGACACGTCGCTCGAGCCCTGACACGAACTCTCGGAGGTCGCGCCGCTGACGCCGCATCACCTCGGCACGCGCCGACTGGAACTCGCGCCGCATGCGAGCGACGGCTCGTTTCATCTCAAAGGTCCCCTGCCTCACAGCTCGTGCCAATCGCTGGCGTTCATCCCGCGCGCGCCGGATGTCCTCCACGAGCCCGGTCACCTCAGTCGTCAATCGCCCCATGATGGCTTTGCCTCCTTGTTGCATCTCGTCTTCACTCGTGGTGTGAGAGATCCCGTGGCGACCATCGGTGCGCCATCCACGGGATCCCCCTGTTCGCTACGCCGGGGCCGCTGCGCTGGCCGTCAGACCGATCGCTTCGGCGTATTTCAGGTAGGTCTCGACGGACGCGACCACTACCCGAGCCTCGACCGAGAGCAGCTCGATGCCAACGAGCGACACCTTTGCCCAGGCATCGATCACGATCCCCTTGTCCAGGATGCGGTCTACGACTTCCGCGAGACTGGACGAATCCGTTGACTTCTGCACCTTCGCCATGTGTCTGCTCACCTCCTTCATCGTCGAACTGGTGAAGACGTGCTACCTTCTCGCCAAGCCAACAGCACGGTCCGACGGGCACGCCGCCATCGTGCATTGCCACCGGCATGCCAGGTTCCCGTTCGCATTTGTTCAGTGTTTTCGAGGGGTCCGACGGGACCCACGGCTTGTAGCATGGCGCGCCCGCCATGGAGGGGGCGCCACGAAAGCGCGCTACGAATGGGAGAGCAGCCGTCTCGTGATGGTCAGGACTTCTTCGTGCAGAATGGGTTTGCTGATAAACCCCGTGATGAGACCCGCTGCCATGGCCTGGCGCACTTCGGCATCGTCGTCGTAGAAATACCCGGAGACGAGGACGATGGGCACGGTCGAATCGCCCGCGCGGATGCGGGCCGCCACGTCGAGGCCGTTCAGATCGCCGAGCTTGGCATCGACGAAGGCAAGGTCGAAGCGGCGCACCCCAATGAGGCGAAGAGCCTCCTCCCCGCTCGTGGCCGTCGCTGCGAGGACGCCCATGCCCTTCAGAACGTGAACGAGCGCCCAACAGATGTCCGGCTCATCGTCGATGACGAGCACCGTCGCTGCAGTCTTCGGAATCATGGCGCTGAACCGTCCTCGTACAACGGGAGTTTCACCGTGAACGTGGAGCCCTGGTCCTCGGTGCTGTCGACATCGATGCTCCCGTCGTGCTGGCGCACGATGGAATAGCAGATCGACAGCCCGAGTCCCGTCCCTTTCCCGACCGGTCTCGTTGTGTAGAACGGGTCGAAGATCTTCTCGACGTCCGACGCTGGGATGCCGCAGCCGGAATCGCGGACGCGAACGCGCACCTCCGCATCCAACTGCTGCACGCTCGCGCGCAGCCGGCCGCCCTCCGGCATGGCGGCCAGGGCGTTCAGAAAGAGATTGACGAACAACTGCTGCAACAAGCCGGAGACGCCCTTCACCAGCACCGGCCTGTCCGGTACGTCGAACTCCATCTTGATCTGCTGAATCCCCGCTTCAGTGGCGACCAAGGCCGCAGCTTCGCGAACGACCCGCATCAGGTCGACCGGTCCCATCGCGGGTGGGCCAACGGGCCGGGCGAAGCGCAGCAGGTTTTCGATGACGAGCGACGCCCGCTGGATCCCTGTCAGAATCTTGCCGATGCACTCGCGGCAAAAATTGGGATCCTCGGGCTCTTCCGAGAGAAACTGAGCAGCCGACGAGGCAATGGACAGCGGGTTGCGGATCTCGTGCGCGATCCCTCCGGCCATCACACCGAGCGCGGCCAGCTTCTGCGACTGCAGGAGCTGCGCCTCGAACTTGCGCCGCTCGGTCAGATCCCGGCCCACCGCCACGACGGCGATCGCCTGCGCCCAATCGTCTTTCATCACCGATCCGGCCCAGGATACCGGGACCGACGTTCCGGACTTCGTCATTAGGTCCCATTCCGCCACACCGAATCCTCTGCCGCGCTTGACCATCTCGAATCCGCGTCTGGCGCTCGCGCGGTGCCGGTCGGCCAGCAGATCGAAGAAGGTGCGGGCGACCACTTCGCTGAGCGCAAAGCCGGTGACCCGCTCCGCGGCGGTGTTCCAGGTGAGAATCCGCCCGTCAACGGCCGTGGACAGGACGATGTCGCTGGCCGTTTCGACCACGCTCGCCAGATGTCGTTCGGCCCGCCGGACCTCCTCGCCGAGGCGCATCTGCTCCGTGACATCCTCGAGCAGCACCATCACGTACTCGACCGCCTCCTGCCAGGAGAACGGAATGAGGCTGTAGTAATAGATCCGCGTCGCCACTCCCGGCGCGCGATAGATGAGCCGCTCACCCCGCGTGTGTTGGCCTTGCTCGAACGCAGTCCGCAAGCGGCCCACGAGGTCCATCTGTTGAACGATGGCAGGCGGAAAGATCGCATCGAGGTGCTGGCCGATGGTTTCTGCCTCCGAGCGCTGCGCCTTCCGGAGGAAGTTCTGGTTGGCCGAGACGACTCGCAGTTGGCTGTCGACGAGCAGCACCGACGAAGGGCTGGCGTCCAACAGCATGGAGTAGAGCTTTTTGTAACGTCCCGCCTGGTGGTCTGCAGCCTCTCCGACGAGCGCTGGTTTGCGGTCATTCGCCCGTCTCATGAGCTCCCCCCGCCTGGCACGTCATCTCCTCTTTCCGACGCCAGTTCCGGGCTGAAGCTGTAAGGAGGCCAAGGTCCTGACTGATGGAGCGCCAAGCCGTGCTCGGCGTGCACGGCCCCGATCCGCTGAACGCAGGCACGAAAGGACGTCACGCGTGCTGATGGCACGAGAAACGCCCAATTGAATACAGGGGCCCCTACTCCTTCTGACGCACCGGCACTCACGGCCCGCTCCCGAAACGCCGCGGCGTGCGCAAACAGTTGTTCCAAGATTTGTTCGCGCACCGTCCGGAGCCAGACGGTCAGGTCCTGGCCGATGCCGGCCCGGATGCGTCGCTCCTCGAGATAGCGAGCGCCGGGTGAGGTTGGCGAAGATGTACGCGCCATGGCGGTTGCCGTCAGCGCAGCTTCTGCTGCGCGCCTGTTCAGGCTGCCTCTCATGGCCCATTCCTCGTGATCCGCGAATCGGTCGAGCGCGCCGGCGATCGCGACACGATGGGTCGCCAGCCACGCGATCAGCCGCTCGCGCGATGAGAAGAGCGTGCCGAACCGTGCCGGAACCACCGGCGAGGTGCGCATCACCGCTTCAACCACGCGCTCGTGATGGGACGCCCGCGGGGCAACCCACGCCAGGTCCGTCATCAACATTTCGGCCGCCGGGCCACAGAAGTCGTCGCGGTTCACAACGCTCACCACCGCCATCACGTCCCCGAACGGGACCAGTGTCACCGGGCGATCGTCAGCCGGTCGCGACGATACGTGCTCGCGTTCGAAATCGGCTTGCAACGTACCGGCTTGGCGTGAAGCGCAGCTCCGGCGAACCAGGCAGTACAGGTAGAGAGCGTCGCGCCGGTCAGTGACGGCATCGACAGCGCGGGGATCACACGCGGCCATGCGTCGTCTCCGAGGGGACCTGGAGCCGGCACGCTGCCCGGACCGCGCGCCTGATCTCATCGCTGTCAAACGGCTTCGTGAGATAGTCCACCGCGCCAAGCGTCATCGCCGCGCGAACGGTTTCCGGCGAGCCATACGAGGTGATGATGATGACGGGGACCACCGCATCACGTCGGCGGATTCGCCTGAGCACTTCTACACCACTGAGATCCGGCAACTTCACGTCCAGAATGACCAGATCGAGCGGCAACCGGCGCGCCAGCGCGAGCGCTTCCGCGCCGCTGTGCGCCGTGAGAATGTCGACGTTCTCCGGGGCCAGGATGCGCCGCAGCAGCGCGACGATGGCGGGTTCATCGTCGACGATGAGAATGCGGTGTGTGTCGGGTGGAACGGCTGCCATGACTGCTTACGTCGCCTCTTTCCTTCGCGGAAGGACAATCTCGAGCACGCCGTTCACCAGGCGTTCCCGCGCGCGCTCCGTGTCCACAAGAGCTGGCAGATCGATCACTTCGCGGAACCGTTGCGTGCCGCGGGCCGCCTGCAGGATGTACTGGCGCGGACTGAGGTGCAGGGAGATCTCGCCCCGCGTGAATCCGCCCAGATCGATCACGATCAGCACTTCGTCGGCTTCACTGAAGACATCCACCAGGGGGCCCCGCACGCGCTTGAAGGAGGGCCGCGTCTGATAGCGCCATTGACGCGGCGTGCGCAGCGGCGCAATCGGCGCTTCACACCCGCCCGTCCGTTGGGCCTGCTCCTCAGCGTCCCCCGCGGTCCGCCTTCCGTGTGTGACGTTCCGCGAGAGGTCGGCCATGGTTCGCGGGGGAATGCTTCGGATCGCGGGCCTGTGCGTCACGCGCCATCAACTCGCAGCAGCGGTGTCGCCACCGCCCCCTCGAGGGCCGCCTCGAGATCGGCCGCTGTCACCTCGAGCGAAGCCGCTTCCGGCTCTTCTCCACGGGCACCGTCGATAACCCGACGCACGGCCGAGAGCGCAGCACGATGGCAGACGCCGGCGATATCCGCGCCGGTGAGACCCTCGGTCCGAGCGGCCAAATCCACCACGTCGATCGTGCGCGCCAGCGGCTTGCCGCGCAGGTGAATCCCGAAGATCTCTCGGCGGCCCTCCTCATCCGGTACCGCGATGTCGATCACCGCATCGAACCGGCCCGGCCGAAGGACCGCCGGATCCAGTCTGTCGGGCCGATTGGTGGCCCCGAGGACCAGCACGCCCTTGAGCTCCTCGACGCCATCCAGCTCGGTCAGAAACTGCGCCAGCACGCGTTCGGAGACGTGGGAGTCCAGGCTCTCGCCGGCGCGACGGGGGACCAGGGCGTCGATCTCGTCGAAGAACACGATGCAGGGCGCGGCCTGCCGTGCCTTCCGGAACGTGTCGCGGATGCCCTTCTCCGATTCGCCCACGTACTTCGACAGCAGCGCCGGCCCCTTCACGGAAATGAAGTTCACGCCGCTGTCGTTGGCAATCGCCTTGGCCGCCAGCGTCTTGCCGCAGCCCGGTGGGCCCGTCAGCAGGATCCCCTTCGGCGGCGTGATCGCCGCTCTCTCGAACAGGCTCGCATGCTTCAGCGGCCACTCGACGGCTTCGACCAGGCGGGCCTTCACCTGACCAAGCCCTCCCACATCCCGCCACCCGACATCCGGAACCTCTACGAAGACCTCGCGGATGGCTGACGGCTCGACCTCCCGCAGCGCCGCCAGGCAGTCGTCCATCCTGACTTCGAGCGTGGTGAGCTGCTCGTACGGCACGTGCGCGAGCGAGAAGTCGAGGTTGGCCATCATGCGGCGCAGACAGATCATCGCCGCTTCACGGCACAGGGCTTCGAGATCCGCGCCGACGTATCCGTGCGTGATGTCGGCAAGGTGTCCGACATCGACATCCCCCCGAAGCGGCATGCCACGGCTATGGATCTCCAGGATCTCGAGGCGCCCGTTGCGATCGGGAATTGGAATGGCGATTTCGCGGTCGAACCGCCCGGGTCGCCGCAGTGCCGGGTCAATCACGTTCGGCAGGTTGGTGGCGGCGATGACGATGACGTGCTGCCGCTTCGTGAGGCCGTCCATCAAGGCCAGCAACTGGGCCACGACGCGCTTCTCGACGTCGCCCACCACCTGTTCCCGGCGCGGCGCAATAGCATCGATTTCGTCGAGAAAGATGATGCTCGGGGCTCGGCGCGCGGCCTCCTCGAAAATCTTCCGTAAGTGGGCTTCGCTCTCGCCGTAGAACTTGTGGATGATCTCCGGGCCATTCACCGAGAAGAAGGCCGCCGCCGTCTCGTGGGCGATGGCGCGTGCAATGAGGGTCTTGCCGCACCCCGGCGGCCCGTGCAGGAGCACGCCCTTCGGCGCCTCGATCCCCAGCCGTTCGAACACCTCCGGATAGCGCAGCGGCAACTCGATCGTTTCCCGCACCCGGTGCAATTGGCGCTTGAGCCCGCCGATGTCCTCGTAGGAGAGCACGCGGCGCGTCTCTTCGACGCTCGCCTTCCCGATGACCAGTTGCGTGGTGGGGTGAATCACCACGGCCCCTCCGGGCACGGTACTATCGATCTTGAAGTCCGCCCAGCGACTCCCAAACAATGTGGCACGCACGCGCCCGCCCACGAGCACGGGAAGGCCGTCGAGCAGACCGCCGATGTACTGCAGGTCGCGGTCGGCGGGGACAATGGTCGTCGGCGTCAGGACAGCCCGCTCGGCGGGCCGGCTCGCGATCTTCTGGACCTGCACGGTCTCGTCGAGCGCGGCGCCTGCGTTCTCACGTACGAGCCCATCGATCTGGATCCGCGCCTGCCCGCGTTGCTCCTTGTACGCCGGCATCGCTTTGCACACGGTCGTGCGCTTCCCCGTCACGCTGACAATGTCGCCGACGGCCAGGCCGAGTCGCTGCAGGTCTTTGGGATCCATGCGCGCGAAGGCGCGCCCCATGTCTTTGCCGAGTGCCTCGGTGACCCGGAGCCGTAGGGTCGGTTGCTCGTCACGGGACACATCGAATCTCCACCACACCGTTCGTACACGAGAGACGCATCTTCTCGCGGGGGCAACTCTTCGGCAGCAGCACCTCCTTGCGATACTTTTTCTGCCCGCGCTCGGCGGTCATGGTCAGCACATCATCGGTGACCTCGAGCCGGACGTCTTCGGCGGCGATGCCCGGCATCTCCGCCACGACGAGCGTGTGATCGGCTTCCTCGAAGACATCGACAACCGGTTCGATGACCTCATGAACGACCGGCCGCCCGGACATCCTGTCGGGTTTGATGTTGCCAAAGGGTTCCACCTTGACGCCTTCGCCGCCAAGACCGACCTTGACGGTGAAGCCGTACATCCCCTTGACGCCCTTGTCGCCGCCCAGTCCGTGAATCTCGCCGCTCTCGGACAGCTTGCGTCCTGTTTCGGCAAGCTCGCCGAGCTTTTCGACGAGGCTTCCCAAGCCTTTCAGCATGCCTCCCAGCGCGACATCGAACCCGCCCGCCGGGGAGACATCCTCAGATCTTTTCTTGGACATGACCTTCTCCGCTTGCCGCACAGAGCCCGTACCCCTTCAACTTGCTGTACATCGTCTTGTAATCGATGTGAAGAAGCCGGGCGGCCTCTGCCTTGTTGCCTCCCGCCCGGCTCAGTGCCTCCACGAGGGCGGCACGTTCGAGGGTGCCCGTGGCCTGGCGCACCAGTTGGCTGAGCGAGACGGCGCCGATGGGAAGGGACTCCGGTTGCACGCCGACGGCAGACGAAAACCGCTCTATTGTTGGCAGTCCCAGATGTTCCTGCTCGATGGTCGCGTCGGCGAGCAAGACCGCCCGACGAACCGCGCTGCGCAGCTGGCGCACATTGCCCGGCCAGGCATGGGCGAGGATCTGTTCCACGGCACGAACCGAGAACCCCTGCACGGCCTTGGCGAGCTCCTGGTTGGTCGCGTCGAGAAACCGTTTTGCCAGATACACAATGTCTTCCCTCCGCTTCCGCAGCGGCGGGATGCGAATCACAAACTCGTTCAGGCGAAAGAAGAGATCCTTGCGAAACGTGCCCTTGGCAACGGCGACCTCCAGGTCTTCGTTGGCGGCTGCCAGCACCCGGCTGTGGATCGGGACGCGCTTGGTCCCCCCGATCCGGCACACACTGCGCTCCTGGAGCGCGCGCAGCAACTTGGCCTGGAGGCCGAGCGGCATGTTTCCGATCTCGTCGAGAAACAGCGTGCCGTCCGCTGCCAACTCGAATTTGCCTGGCTTGGCCCGATCGGCTCCCGTGAAAGCACCCTTCTCGTGGCCAAACAGCTCGCTTTCGAACAACGTCTCAGGAATCGCCCCGCAGTCCACGGCAACAAACGGACCGCGCGAGCGTGCGCTCGCGTGATGGATAGCGTGAGCCACCAGCTCTTTACCCGTTCCCGTTTCGCCCAGCAGCAGCACGGTGAAGTCTGAGCGGGCCACACGCAGCGCGTCCCCGCTGATCGCCTTGACAGCCTGGCTCGACCCCATCATGTCTTCCAGCGAATCGGCTGTGCTGTGCGTGGCAACGTCTCGAACGTGATGTCGCCAGTCTCGCTCGCTGAGCGCCTTGCGAACCGACTGAATGACATCCGCATGTGCAAAGGGTTTAACGACGTAGTCATGGGCCCCGTGTCGCATCGCTGTCACGACGTCGGGGACATGCCCGTCCGCTGTCACCATGACCACACGCAAATCGGGATCCACGATTCTGGCCCGCTCGAGCACTTCAAACCCGTCAAGTCCCGGCATCCTGATGTCCAGCAACATCAGGTCCACCGATTCGCGTGTGATGACCGACAGGGCTTGTTGTCCGTCTGTGGCATTGATGCATACGAATCCCTGGCGCCGGAGGAGCCGCGAAAGCAGTTCACACACCGCCACTTCGTCATCGACGATGAGGATGCAGTCTGTCTTAGCAGTCATGTTGCTGTCTGGCGTGCGCGCCGTGGCCGGTAGAGTGGATAGGCCACTCGGATATCCTTCTGAAGATGCGGTGTCATCGCGTGGAGCACGCCCAGGAAGAGAAGGCCGGTCTCACCGGCGCGGAGCGACTCGTTGATGCGGGCGGCAATGAATCGATCGCGCTGGATGATCAGGGAGCGGCTCTGCGTGCGGTGCTGTGCTTCAAGCCTGGCAGCTTCTTCAGCATCCCTTGCTGTGAGAACTTCCTTGGCCAGGCGATACTCTTCGATGAGGAGTTCCGGCGATTCTGTCCCCATCAGTCGGGCGCCCTTGTTCATGAGCGCGAGGAGGAGCTGGTGATTGGGGCTCCCGGCTTTGGCCAGATCCCTCACGATCTCCTCCTCACGCCCGCACACCGGAAGTCCGTCCTGATAGAGGCGAACGTGCTCCCAGGGCAGCGCCCACCCTTCCACCGTGGTCCGGATGTCAGCCCACAGATGTTCGACGACATCGACGCTCCGGCTCCAGACTTGACGGCCCTGCTTCCGGACTCGAAGACGCCGCACCGACGTGGCAAGCCCTCCCAAGTCGGCCGGCGTATGGACAACGGGCACGTAGATCAGCGTCCGACCGGCTTTTTCGGTCACGGCCGGCACCCTGCGCACCCGGAAACGGCGTCGCAATCTATGGCGCCCGCTCCATATCCGCCATGGCGCCGGCTCCCCAGTACGCCAGGCCGTCGGTCTTCAGTGGGGCTATTCCCTTGCTGCCCGCGTACGACCGAGGATTCGTCGAAGGGAGATCGAAGACGTGAACTCCTCTCCCGTGTTGCCGGCCACGTTTGTCGTGATTCGTGTGGGCGACTCCACGCCGTCGCAGTATCTGGGAGCGCAGCGGGCTTACAGATGAGCAATTGAAATGCCAAAACTGTCAGGGCGTGTCGGTTGAATTACGAGACTGTCGTCTCCTGCGATCTCCTTGTCACGGTTTCGAGAAACGCGCGTGGGGTCACCGCCAGATCGCAACGCCGCGGAGGCTGCGATGTGAACGGGGAGGCGCACACCTGTGCGGCATCGCACACTGAGTCGACTCCTTCGCGGTCAGGCGCAATGGTCAAGAACAACCTGCATCCCGTTTCGTGACCTTCAAGTACGCTTCGCTCCCTGTGATGAACTTTCGGTCGTCCGAGCGAAACTCATCAGTTCACCATCGCCCAATTCGGCAGCCGTCATTCATAGTGGCGCACGGAGTCTGTTCGTGGGCGACGGAACCGGTTGATTCGGCACCTGACGGGCGGAGCGAATCACCTGTGGGGCGCGCCCGTTGGCTGCCCGCAGCGGAGGGCGCGTCAACCGCGCGCCCGCAGCCAGCGCCAAGTGTGCGCTGTGCGGTGGGGGCGCCGAGCGCAGCGAGGGAAGTGTTCGCGCCCGAGCACGCCCGCATGCTCCTGGCGCGCAGCGAGGACGCGAATGGCTTCGACGACCAGTCGCAGAACTGCAACACCGCTCTTCGAGTGAACTGTAACTCGGTGCTAGTGTCACGTTCGTGCCCTCACGAGTAAGGGGATATCAAGGGCGAAGCCCTTGGCTGGTTGCGGCTATGCTGCGCTTGTGCCCTTCGTGTGCTTCGTGGTTCAAGGCGTATTCGGGCTCTTGACGCCCAGCCACTCCGCCGCGCGCGCACCGGCCCCGCGCCCGTCGGCAATACAGTCGGGAATGCCCGTCGCGTGGAAGCCGCTCCCGGTCAGGAACAAGCCGGGAATTCGCGCCACCCGCTCGTCGATCGCGGCCACGCGCTGGAGGTGGCCCACCTCGTACTGCGGGCTCTGCCGCGGAAAGCGGAAGAGCCGCGTGACGAGCGGCTCGCCGTCGATGTCGAGAATCTCCGACAGCGCCTGCCGCGCGAGCGCAACGAGCGCCTCGTCCGACTGCTCGAGGCGTGCGGGATCGCGGCCGCCGCCGAGGAAGCCGCGAATGAGCGCACAACCGTCCGGCGCCCGGCCGGGCCACTTCGAGGTCACCCACGTGGCGGCCAGCAGGGGATAGGGCTCCACGCGCGGCGCCATGAAGCCGGTGCCGTTCAACGGATGTCGAATCTGCTCGCGGCGGTAGCCGAGCGCCACGGTTGCCGTAGATGCGTACGGTACGGCCTCGCAGAGCTGTGCCAGCGGCGGGTCGAGGCGTCGCAGCAGGCTGGCCGCGGCCCATGCCGGCACGCCGATGATCACCGTGCGCGCCTGCAGCGTCCCCGCATCGGTGTCAATCGCGAACACGCCGGCGCGGTCGACGGCCCTGGCGCGCGTCGACGTCTGCACGACATCCGATCCGAGCCGTCCCGTCAACGCCTCCACGAGATCCCCGATTCCGCCGGGCAAAGACACGAACGCGCCGCGCGGAGACGGCCGCACCCGCAGGGCACGCAGCGATCGCAGCACGCTCCCGGCGCGGCGCTCGGCGTCGCGCAGCTGCGGAAACAGCGCGGCGAGCGACAGCCGCTCCGCGTCGCCCGCGTGGATGCCCCCCAGGAGCGGCTCAGCGAGATAGTCGACCGCCTCCTCCCCGAATCGCCGGCGCACGAATGCGGCAATCGACTCGTCGGGGGCGCCGCCGCGCGGGATCGCGATCTCGCACGCCATGCGGAGCTTGCCTGTCCAACTGAAAAGCGGTGAGACCGCCAGCGCGGTGAAGCTGACGGGAAAACCGATAAACGATCCTTCAGCGAGCGGACGTAGCCGTCCCTCGCGCAGGACATACGCCGTTCGCGGATGGAGCGTCGCGACGAGCCGATCGCCCAGTCCGAGCTCGCGGCAGAGATCCACCGCCGCCGGCTTGTGGACGAGCAACGCATCGGGGCCGCCGTCGATGACCCACCCGTCCACGCGTTCGGTGACGATCACGCCGCCGACGCGCGGCGACGCCTCGAGCAGCCGGACGCCTACCCCTCGCAGACGCAGCTCGTACGCGGCCGCAAGCCCCGCGATGCCGCCGCCGATGACGACTGTGTCGAACACGTGATCGGTCATCGCATCCGTCGCGATGCGCTGTGGACGTACTGCGCGAGCATCTGGACGTGCTCGACCGGCGTCGACGGCAGGATGCCGTGGCCGAGATTGAAGATGTGTCCCGGTCTCCCGCCCACGCGTGAGAGGATGTCATCGGCCTGGCTGAACATCCGCGGCGTCGGACCGAGCAGCAGCGTCGGATCGAGATTGCCCTGGACGGCGCGATCGAAGCCGATGCGCTCCCACGCGACGTCGATCGGAATCCGCCAGTCGACGCCGATCACGTCGCCGCCGGCCTCCCGCAGTTCGTGGAGAATGGCGGCGGTGCCGGTGCCGAAGTGGATGGTCGGCACGCGCCGGCCGATCGTCTCGAAGATGCGCCGAGTATGCGGCAACGCGAACTCGCGGTAGTCGGCCGGGCCAAGGACGCCGACCCAGGAATCGAACAGCTGCACCGCGTCGATGCCCGCCTCGATCTGCGCGGCGAGATAGTCGGCCACCACCGCCGCCAGCCGCTCGCAGAGGCGGTGCCACCCGTCCGGGTGGCCGTACATGAACGCCTTGGTCCGCGCGAAGTTGCTGGAATGGCCGCCCTCGATCGCATAGGAGGCGAGCGTGAACGGCGCGCCCGCGAATCCGATGAGCGGGACGCGCCCCGCGAGCTCCCGCTGAATCAGCGCAATCGCGTCGAGGACGTGCGCGAGCGCCTCGCGCGGCTCGACGTCGCGCAGCCGATCGACATCGGCCGGTCGATCGATCGGGCGCTCGAGCTGCGGGCCCTCGCCTTTGACGAAGTCGAACGGCAGGCCCATCGGCTCGAGCGGCAGCAGCAGGTCCGAGAAGAGAATCGCGGCGTCGACCTCGACGCGGCGAATCGGCTGCAGCGTGACCTCGGTCGCCAGATCCGGCGTCCGGCAGATCTCGAGCAGCGAGTGCCGCTCGCGCAGCGCGCGGTACTCGGCCATGTAGCGCCCCGCCTGGCGCATGAACCAGACCGGCGTCGCATCCACCGGCTCGCGCCGGCACGCTTTCAGGAATCGGGAGGTGACCACGGAGGCGACGGACCCTTGAGCAGATCGCGCGCCAGCGTCACGAGCTCTTCGAGCCACAGCGGCTTGTAGCGCAGCTCCGCCCCGAGCGCCTGAATCTCAGACGCCTGCAACTCGTCAAGATAGTAGTCGCCGGTCACGATCGCGACCGGGACGTTCGTCAAGCTGGGAATCGCGCGGATGGCGCGCAGGAACTGCAGGCCGCTCGTCAGCGGCATGCGCAGGTCGAGGATGATCGCGTGCGGCTGATGCGTCTGCGCCAAGCTCAACCCTTCATCGGCCGAGAGCGCTGCCCACACCTCGTAGCCTTCGAGGCGAAGCGTCCGCGAAAATGTGTCCGTGACGGCCACGTCGTCGTCGACGATGAGCACACGAGAGGCCGTAGTTCCGGTGCCGGAGGGCACGTGCCATTGTGGGGCGCCCGCGATCGCTCGGTCAAGGCACGCGGCACCCACGACGGCATCCGGCGCGTGCGGCGCCGGGTGCCGTGCTATATTCACCCGGTTTGCGCCGATTTCGGAGGTCCCGTTGAGTCCCATTCTCCTGCGACCCGTTCGGGAGCAGCTCGAGCACGACCGGGTCATTCGCCTGCTGCAGGCGAAATATAGGAGAAGGTTCGACGTCGCCATCAATCCCGGCAGCGAGCAGACGGCGCCCATCACGGTCGGGCAGTCGCCCTGGTATCCCGACCTCGTGCTGCAGTCGCAGGAGCGCGGGCGCAAGCTCAGGGGGGTCGTCGAGGTCGAAACGGCCGAGTCCGTGAACAACCTCGAGGCGATGTCGCAGTGGGCGACGTTCGCCCGCCAGCGGGTGCCGCTCCATCTCTACGTTCCGGCGATCAGCATTGACGTGGCGAAACGGCTCTGCGCGGATCTGCAGATTCCGGTTGCCGAGCTCTGGGCGTACCACGCCATTGGTGACCAGGTTCGATTCACGCTCGTGCAACGGTCGTCGCGTGGCGCGGAGGAGAAGGCGCGGGCCGCCGCTCGTCCGCGGCCGGCCGCACGCGCTGGAGCCGCCGCCCGATCGCGCGTGAGTCGCCCACGTCGCACCTCCGTGTCGACGCCGCGGGGAAAGGCCGCGAAGAAGGGCGGCACGCGCGCGGCCGGCGCTCGCCGCGGCGCCTCGCGCCCGTCCAGGCAGAAACGCAAGTAATCCGTGCCGTTCCTTCGCGTCGTCCGCGACAAGCGCGGGTACGAGACGACGTACCTGATGCACTGGTTCCGCGAGGGCAACCGCCAGCGATCGCGCATCCTGTACGTGTTCCGCACGCCAGGCGGCGCTCGCGTCGGCCGTGAGCCGCTCGAGCCCGAGGTCCTGCGCGACATCGAGTCGCTGTTTCCCGCAATCTCTTTCGACTGGAACGCGATGCTCGCGAACCGGCAGCTGATTGAGAGCGTGCCGGAGCCGCGGCGCCGGAAGCGGCGCACGGCGGAGGCCGCGACGGCCGAAGGCCAGCCGGCGCAGCCGCAAGGCGCTCCGGCGGAACCGGTCGCGGCCGCGGCCGCGGCGCCGCCCGCCCCCGCGCGGCCTTCGATCCCAGCGGCCATCGAGGGCGCAACGCCTGACGAACAGATGGCGTTTCTCGCGCACTGGTACCCGATCGTGCGCGAACGCATTCCCGTGCGCACGTCCGATCCCGTGCGCCGTGAAGCGCTCACCGCTCTGGCCGAACGCCTCGACCCCGCCGCGTGGACCGACGCCGATCAGATTGCGGCAGGCCTCGAGCGCGCTGCCGAGGCGCTCGAGCGGGTGTCGCGTGTCTTCTCACGCCGACGGCGGCGATCGCGGCGCTCGACATCGCGTCCCACGGCTCCGGCACCTGAACCCGCGGCCCCCGAGGAGTAATGGACTGGCTCGCGCCGGTCGTCCTCCGGCTGACCGACGTCGGACCCTGGGCGCCGTTCCTCTTCGTGCTGGTCTATGTCGCCGCGGCGCTGACGCTGGCGCCGGCATTCTTCCTGACGGTCGCCGCCGGCGCGATGTTCGGGGTGTGGCGCGGGAGCGTCATCGTCTTCATCGGCGCCTCGCTTGGCGCCTCGGCCGTGTATGTGCTGGTGCGGCCGCTTGCGAGATCCAGACTGATGGAGCGCGCTCTGCGCCACCGGCGCATTGCCGCCGTCCACGAGGCCATCGTCGGGGAAGGCCTCTGGATGATGGTTCTGCTGCGGCTGTCGCCGCTCGTGCCGTACACGCCGCTCAACTACGCGCTCGCGCTGTGCGGCGTGCGCTACGTGGACTTCCTGATCGCGCTCGTCGGCATGATTCCCGCCATCGTCATGTACACGTATTACGGGAAGGTGGTCGGCGACGTGGCGGCGCTCGCCGCGGGTGTCTCGCCGCCGCGGGGACCGGAGTACTACGTGATGCTCGTGGCGGGGCTCGTGGCGATTGTCGTATCGACGACGATGATCACGCGGGCGGCGAGGCGCGCCGTCGAGCGGCAGCAGCGGCATCCATAATCCACTCCACACGATCGTCAGCATCGCGCAGGAGGTGGGCCGGCCGCGCGGTCGCGTCGTCAGGCAGATCGAGTGCCGCATGGACGGCGCCCGCTTTTGCGGCGCCTGTCACCACCATCACGATGGCGCGTGCGTCGAGAATGGCGCGGGGCGCGAGCGTGATGCGCCACGCGCCGAGATGCGGCGCCCAGACCGCGGCCACGCGGGCCCCGTCATGGACGCGGTTCCGGCCCGTGAGGAGCGGGCTGCCAGGAAAGATCGAGGCGATGTGGGCATCCTCGCCCAGTCCGAGCAGCATCACGTCGAAGGTGAGATCGTCGCGGCCGGCCGCTCGGAAGGCGCGTGGAAGCACCGCCTCGTACTCGCGCGCTGCGTCTGCCGCATCCGGGCGCTCGGCGCGAATGCGGTGCACCTGCTGCGGCGGCACGGGCACGCGGCTGAGGAGCGTGCGCGCGGCCATCCCATAGTTGCTCTCGGGGTGATCGGGCGGGACGTGCCGTTCATCGCCCCAGAACGCGTGGACCCGCGGCCACTCGATCCGGGTGCGCCAGGGCCGCTGCTCGTCAGCGAGCACGTCGTACAGGCGCCCCGCGGTGTCGCCGCCGGTGAAACACACCGTCGCGCCGCCGCGCGCGGCAGTCGCCGCCTCGATGAGCACGGTCGCGCGCTCGGCCGCGAACGCCACGGCGGCCTGGTCGGTGTCGCGGACCGTGACGGTCGCCACGATGGAGCCGCGCGTCAGGTCGAGGGCCGGACGAACTGCGCCTCGATGGCGAGGATCTTCTGGAGCCGGCGCCGATGGCGCTCCTCGCCGGAAAACGTCGCGCCGAGAAACGCCGACGTGAGATCGCACGCCAGCGCAGGGCCGATGACGCGCGCGCCGAGGCAGAGGACGTTCATGTCGTCGTGCTCGACCGCCTGCCGCGCGGTGTAGGTGTCGTGGCAGACGGCGGCGCGGACGCCGGGAAACTTGTTGGCGGCAATCGAGACGCCGGCGCCGCTGCCGCAGACGATCAGGCCGCGGTCGGCGCGGCCCTCGCGCAGCGCCGCTGCCACGGCCGCGGCGGAATCGGGGTAGTCGACCGGCTCGGTCGTATGCGTGCCGAGGTCGAGCACCTCGTGCCCGCCGTGGCGCAGCGCGGCGGCCAGCTCCCGTTTGAGCTCGAAACCGGCATGATCGGCGGCCAGGGCGATGCGCATGGCGGTATGTTAGCCGTGCTCCCAGCTACCGGCTACCGCCTTCCGGCTGACTGATATAATCCGCCTATGCGAAATCCCGCTAAATGTCTGGCAGCGGTGATGTTGGCGCTGGCCGTGACCACGGGAGCGCCGTCGGCCCAACAGCAGAATCCACAACAGCCTACGTTCCGCGTCTCAGTCGACCTGGTCACGACCGACGTGATCGCGCGCGACCGCAACGGCCAGTTCGTCTCGGATCTGAAGACGGACGAATTCGAAGTCTACGAGGACGGCGTCAAGCAGGAGATCGTGTCGCTCGTGCTGACGCACGGCGGCCGCGTCTTCAACGTGCAGGCGCCGCCGCCCGCACCGGTCCAGGAAGGGATCATCCTCCCGGCGGCGCGGCCGACCAACGATGCGGCGGGCCGTGTGTTCCTCATCTTCATCGACGACCTGCATCTCGATTTCCGGCTGACGCCGCGCACGCGCGATCTGATGCAGCGCATGCTGAAGAACCTCGTGCACGAGGGCGACATGTTCGGGATCGTGTCGACCGGCACCTCGTCGATTTCGGAGCAGCTCACCTACGATCGCCAGGTGCTCGAGTCATCCATCAAGCGCGTGACGGGCAGCGGACTGCGCCCTGAAGATCTCATCAAGACCGCGCAGACCTCGCAGGGGCCGGCCGAGCTGCGGTACCGGGCGCACGTGGCGTTCTCGACGGCCTACCAGCTGATGCGGAACCTGGAGCAGCTGCGGAACCGGCGCAAGGCGGTCATCTATATCAGCAGCGGCTACGACTTCAATCCATTCGTGCAGTCGCGCCTGAAGTACCAGGCCGAGATGTTCGGCACGACCGAGGACCAGCTGGAGCTCGACCCCTTCACCAATCCGCGCATGCAGGGACAGCAGTTCGCCGAAGCGGATCTCGTTCGCGAGCTCGCCGAGCTGACGCGTGCGGCCAACCGCGCGAACGCGACGTTCTACACGATCGATCCGCGCGGGTTGGTGGCCGGACCGGACCTCGATCAGCAGGTCGAGACGCAGGAGTGGCAGGAGCACGTCCGCGAGACGCAGGACAGCCTGCGCGTGCTCGCGGAGCAGACCGGCGGCATCGCCGTCGTCAATCAGAACGACTTCGACCGCGCGCTCAAGCGGATCGATGCGGAGACGAGCGACTACTACGTGCTCGGCTACTACTCGAACAACCCGGATCCGCTGAAGCGGACGCGCCGGATCGAGGTGAAGACGAGGCGCGACGGCGTGCAGGTCTGGTCGCGCACGTCGTACTCGCTGCCGCGGCCGCCGGCGCCTCAGTAGCTGGGTCCCCGGCGCGCGGTGCGTGCGCGCTGGGGTGCTAGTAGTGCTTCGGTGCCTGCACGATCGCGTCGAACCGCGGCCGGATCTCCTCGAACACGCGCATCACCTCGGCGACCGCGCGGGGGAGCCGGCGCATCTTCGGATAGAGCCAGCCCGTTTCCCTGAAGAGCGTGTGTCCCGCGATGCGGCTGCAGTGCAGCTGCCGTTCGCGCACATCAGCGGCCGCCGCCTGCCACGGGATGATGCTGATGCCGAGCCCGTGGTGGACCATGGCCTTGATGATCTCCACGTTCTCGGTTTCCATGACGATCTCCGGCTCGATCCCTTCGCGTGTGAAGAACTCGTCGACGAGCTGCCGCGTCAGCGAGCCGGTCTCGAACAGGATGAACGGCTGCCGGGTGAGATCGGCGGTCCGGATCTCGCGCTTCTTCGCCAGCGGATGCGCCGGGTAGGTGATGAGGAGCAGCTCCTCCTTGAGCACCGGCACCGAGACGAGGTCCGTCGCATCGACGGGGACCGTGACGAGCCCCAGATCGGCCGCGCCCGATCGCAGCAGCGCAATCGATCGCTCGCCGCTGCCGACCGTGATCTTCAAGTCGAGCTCCGGATGCCGCTGCCGGACTTCAGCGAGCAGCGTTGGGAAGATATAGAGACAGACGGTCATCCCGCCGACCAGCCGCATCGTGCCGCGCAGTGCCTCGCGCGTGTCGCTGATCGTGGCGACCGTGTCCTGCAGATCCTGAAAGACGCGGTGACTGAGCTGGAGCAGCGATTCTCCGGCGGGTGTGATCCGGATGCGGCGGCCGATGCGATGGAAGACCGGCTCGCCGAGCTCCGCCTCGAGCAGCAGGATCTGGCGGCTGATCGCCGACTGCGAGACGTGGAGCTTGTCGCCCGCCGCCGTGAACGAGCCGGTCTCCGCGATGGCGCGGATGATCTCGAGTTGCCGCAGATCCATGCGTGTGAGATTACATGCTCTTCACGCATGGGTTCAAGGCGACTGATAAGCAGATTGTCGGCTGAGCGCACTGAGGGAGCATCCGATACTCCCACGGAACACCGAGGCACCGAGGCACCGAGACACTCATGAAGCATCGGTACTTTGTTCGATGCGTCCTCGCTGGTTTGGCGGTTCTTGCCGCTCTCGCGGCGCTCGAATCGCAGGTGGCGACACTTGCGGTTATCCGGGCGACCGTCGTGGACGTCGTCGACGGCCGGCTGATGCCGAACGCCACGGTGGTCATCACAGGCCGCACGATCACGAGCGTCACAACGGGTGGCGCGCCGCCAGCGGGTGTGACAGTGGTGGACGGCGCGGGCACGTTCCTCATTCCCAGCCTCTGGGACATGCACGCGCACATGGAGACCGCGGGCGAGCCGTGGCTGCAGTTGTACGTGGCGAACGGCGTGACGGGCATTCGAGACATGGGATCCGACTTGGATCTCATCCTGCGGATGCTTGCGGCGCGTCCGCGGGGCATTGAGCACCTGTCCGAAGGGCGCATCCCGCAAGAGTGTTCGAGCGGAAATGCGTATCGCCCAGACGCCTGCCGGCCGTTGTTTGAACGGCTGGCCCGCGACGGCGTGTGGCAGACGCCGACGCTCATGGCGAGGCTGGAAGCAGGAACGATTGGAACACCAGCCTCCGGGATCGATTCAGAACAACTGGTCTATGTGCGCAAGGCGATGCGCGACCAGTGGGCCGCAGTTCAGAAGGCGTTCATCACGCCGACGCTCGTCGGCATTCTGAAGACGGAGGCCAGCACCTGGGCGGTCGTGACCAGAGACATGGCGAGACTCGGGGTCGGCATTCTTGCAGGCTGCGACGGCCTCATCGCGGGGTTCTGCGTACACGACGAGCTCGCGATGATGGTGCGCGGCGGCATGACGCCGCTCGCGGCGCTGCAGACGGCGACGATCAATCCGGCACGCTACTTCGGGATCGAGAACACGGCCGGGAGCATTGCGGCAGGCAAGCGAGCGGATCTCGTGCTGCTCGACGGCAACCCGCTGGAGGATATCGCGAACGTCCGCCGCATCCATGCCGTCGTCGTGGCGGGTCGGCTCCTGGAGCGGAAGGAGCTCGACGAGCTCCGCGCACAGGTGAAGGCCGCCGCCGCAGGTTGAGCGGCGTACGTCACGTCCGGCTCTAGCCGGACCAGAGCGTCTCAGTTTCATTGAGGGCCGTCTTCGTTCGCTCGACGGCCTCGTCCAGGTACCGCTTATCCATCTCGATCCCGATGAAGTTCACGCCGAGGTGGGCGCACGCCACCGCGGTCGATCCAAGGCCCAGGAACGGATCGGCGACCAGGCGGATGCGGTCGAGGCCGTGCAGCCGCAGGCACATCTCCGGCAGCCGCGGCGGAAACGTCGCCGGATGCGGCCGATCCTTCTCGCGATTCTGAATCGTCTCGTACGGGATGAACCACGTGTTGCCGCGGCAGCGCACGCCGGAGGCGGCGGCGCGCCAGCGGCCGACGTTGGACGGATCCTGATATCGCACGCCGACCGCGCGCCGATCGAGCGGGGTGGCGCCGTGGGGCGTGAAGTGGAAGACGAACTCGTGGCAGTCGTGCAGGAATCGGCGGCTGTTGATCGGCTTGTAATGGCCGACAGCCAGGTCCTCCTCCAGCCGCGCGCGACTGCCGGCCAGCGCCCGTTCGATCGCAATCGACTTGATCCAGTGGATCGTGTTCTGCAGCCGAAGGTGGGGCCGCGCCGCCTGGGCGACATCGAGCGCGGTCCAGGGGTCGGTCGGTTTGGCGCCGACGTTCAGGAAGAGCGAGCCGTCGCGGGCCAGGAGCCGCCCGGCCCGGCGCACCCACTCGCCGGTCCACTGCAGGTACTCCTCCCGCGGCATCGTGTCGTCGTACGTGCGGTACCGAATGCCGAGGTTGTACGGCGGCGAGGTGACGATGACGTCGATCGACTCGGGCGGGAGCCGGTCGAGAATGTCGAGACAGTCGCCGAGAAAGAAGCGGTACGTCGCGCTGTGCGCCCTGAGGGAAATCGCTGGTTCGGGGAAGCGAGACACCGGAGGCGATTGTACCGCGGAGGTACAACCGCCCCGCGCTCGCGGGGCCCCCAACGCGCGGATTGTGCGCGTTGGGGTGCTTCTTAGGAAGCCTTCGCGGCGAGCGACACGCTGCCCACCGGACGGTCGGTCGGGATCGTGTGATTGCGGCGGTGGCTGTGCAGATCGCAGCCAGACCCCTTCTCTTCGACGTACGTGAGTTCGCGGCTCGTCGCGACCTCACGGTAGCGGCCGATCACGCAGCCGCAGGCCAATGTTCGAAATCCCAGGAGCCGCACCAGACTCATGAACTGAATCCCTTCGCGCAGCGACGCGAGCAAGTTCTGTACCGCCGAGGTTGCTTGCTCGATCCCTTGTCGCGTCCTCAAACGATGTAACGTGAAGTGCGCCGGATTCGAACGAAACCTCCATGCGTTGACGGACGGTACGCCACCGGAACTGTGGCCCGCACGCGACGCCGCTGTGGCGCGCCACCGACACCGTGGATCGGCTTCAACGGATTGGATACGGCGACCCGATACAATCATGGACGTCCCTCATGCATCGCTCGTGTGCGGTCTCCCTGTCGGGCGCCCTCGCCGGCCTGTTCGCCTGCGCCGTCACGGCGGCTCAACTCGATGGGGACATCGGCCCGCGCCTGCTGCGCGATGCGGCCGTGCGTGCGGCGCTCGACGCCGCCCGCGCAGACGAGCCGCGGACCATTGCCGACCAGATTCGGCTCTGTGAGATTCCGGCGCCCCCCTTCAAGGAGGCGGCAAGGGCGGAGGCCTACGCGGTCGCGTTCCGCGCCGCCGGTCTGACCGACGTCCGCATCGATGCGGAGGGCAACGTCCTCGGCCAACGGCAGGGGCGCGCCCCGCGGCCGCACCTCGTATTCAGCGCACACCTCGACACGGTCTTTCCGGAAGGGACGAACGTAGCCGTCCGTCGCGACGGGGCCGTGCTCCGCGGCCCGGGCATTGGCGATGACTGCCGCGGTCTCGCCGTCGTGCTGGCGGTCGTCCGCGCGATGAATCAGGCGGCCATCCAGACACCCGGCACGGTCACGTTCGTCGGCACGGTTGGCGAGGAGGGCCTCGGCGATCTACGCGGCGTGAAGGCGCTCTTCCGCGACACGCTCCAGGGGCAGGTCGATCGCTTCGTCTCGGTGGACGGCAGCGGATTCGGGATCACGCACATCTCGGTCGGAAGCGTGCGCTACCGCGTCACGGTTTCAGGGCCGGGCGGACACAGCTACGGCGCGTTCGGCATCGCCAACCCGGTGCACGCGCTCGGACGCGCCATTGCGGCGCTTGCCGACGTGCGGCCGCCCGCGGATCCGCGGACGACGTTCAACGTCGGTCGTATCGGGGGCGGCACGTCGGTCAACGCGATTGCCGCCGAGGCATGGATGGAAGTGGACATGCGCTCGGCCGACCCGAACGCGCTCGGTGCGCTCGAGCGCCAGTTTCACGAAGTGGTCGACCGCGCGCTGTCCAGTGAAAACGCGCGCTGGGACGAGCGAGGCCGTTTGTCGGTGGCGAAGGTGCTCGTCGGCGAGCGCCCGGCCGGCCGCCTCGCGGCGGAGGCGCCGATCGTCGCGGCGGCCGTCTCCGTGACGCGCGCGCTCGGCCTCCCCGTCGAGTTGACCGAAGGTTCGACGGATGCGAACCTGCCGATGAGCCTGAATATTCCCGCGATTACAATCGACGCAGGCGGACAGGGCACAGGCGCCCATACGCTCGACGAGACGTTCGACACGAGCGACTCATGGCGGGGCACCGAGCGCGCGCTGCTAACTGCGATCGCGCTCGCGCATTAGTGGCGCCGCTGTTCGAATATCCGACGGGCCTCGGTCACCGGCTCGTTGCCGGCGGCGTCCACGTCAGTGCGACCGCCCCAGTAGCGTCTTGAAGCTCTCGAGCTCGACCGCACGCTGACGCGCGGCCGCGACCCGTGCGCGGATGACGCGCAACAGGAAGCCCAGGTGCACGACGCCGAGCAGGCTCCACTCGACGAGCGTCGGCTCGGTCAGGACGAGCCGCGCCGCGCCGAAGTTGACGAGCGCGGTGCCCGCGAACAGGACCGAGAACAGCGGGTCGACGCCGCCGCCCGGCAGCGACGGTCCGACGGCCATCGCCGTCGTTTCCCAGCGCGGGCCCTCGCCCGCGCCTTCGTACTGAACCTGAACGTAGCGCCCGATGCGCTCGGCGCCGACGTGGAGGGCATGAATCGCTTCGAAGCCGCCCACCAGAACGGCCAGTGAGAGCAGCGTCGCCAGCGGCAGGTCGCTGAAGAGCACTACGACGAGCGTCAGGGTCGCCCAGACGGCGCACGTCAGCGGCGC
>JACPCS010000022.1 GCA_016184455.1 Acidobacteriota bacterium | reverse complement strand
ATGCGATGCCAGATGTCCCGCTGCGCCAGGCGCGCCACGATCAGTACTGTGAGCGGCAGGAGGAGGGCGGCGAGGACGCGCGTGCCGTTCGATGCCTCGGATCGCGCGACTATTCGGAGGATGACGGCGGCCGCGAAGGCGAGATAGAGCCAGTCGCGCCGCTCTCGAATCAATGGCAGCACCGAGCCGGAGGATGACACGAGGACTCTCGATTTTCAACGCGCAGGGCCGTCAGTGGCCGCGGCAGTCAAGGCGCGGCAGCGGTCGCGGCGTCCTCGGAGGGCTTCGCTCCCAGCTCGAGCAGGAGCTGCACGAGTTCATCGTGTCCACGCCACTTGGCCGCCTCGAGCGGAGTCATCGATGAAGGCGCACCGTTCGGTCGAACCTCGTCTCGCAGGGGCAGCGGCACGTCGAGCGGCACGCCGTCGGCTGCCAGTGCCCGGACGCGGGCTGCGTCGCCGAGTGCCGCGGCCTCGGCGATGTTGGTCGTCGGTGTGGGCCAGAACCATTCGGGCAGCGGCGGCATGCCGACGGCGAGGAGCAATCCAAATGTCGCGAGGGCCAGCGGCGGCGCCGCGGCGATCCCGAGGGTGAGACTAGTCGAGCTCGAGGTACTCATCGACGTACCGCTCTTTGGTGAATGCCGGGTGCGGCACCTCGCGCGAGACGTTCCGCCGCTGCAGCTCGAGGAACAGGCGGCGCGTCGGCTCGTACTCCCAGTCGCGGGGGAGTTCCTTTGCCAGCGAGTACACGGCCCAATCGTTGGCGACGTTGTACGCCGACCGCTCGAGGGAGAAGAACGTGTCGACCGCGCGCGTGGTCCAGAGCACCGACGTGCACACGAGCAGCGCTGCCGCGCCCGCCGCGCGGCTCGCCGCTCGCTCGCCGAGCGCGGCCAGGACCGCAAAGGCCCCTCCGGCGTAGAACGCCACGCCGACGCTCAGCACTTCGTCTTTCACGTACCCGAACGAGAGGGCGGCATTCGCGGCCAGCATGCCGAACGCCAGCAGCACGAACCGATCGCGGTCGTCGAGCGTTCGCCGGCGCCAGCGCACGAGCGCCGGCAGCAGCGCTGCCAGCATCACGCTCGTGACCAGCACGCTCGAGGCGATCTGAATCAGCATCCATGGACGCACGTCGTCCTTGAGCACGCGTCCCACGAACCAGAATGTTCCGCTGCGCGGCTCCGACAGCAGCGCGCCAGCAAACCCCGTGATGATGTTGTACACATAGAACGGCAGCGGGTTGTCGCCGAAGCGCCTCACGATCTCGTCCGGCTCGAGCCGCGCCAGCCACCAGCCGGGCTCGAGCCGCGCCAGCCACCAGCCGGTGGCGCGCTCGTCGAGGCCGGGCGACGGGATCTCGAGCACGACGAATCGCACCCAGAGATACGCGGCGAGCACCACCACGATGGCGGCAACCCCCCGCCAGGAGATCCCGCGCCAGCCGACCAGCCAGCACGCGATGGCCGCCACGCCGATAAGCAGGCCGGATTCGATCGTGAGGGCGCCGATGACGAGGAGAAGCGTCGCCACCCCGTCCTTCCACCAACGCGGTGCGCCGCGCGCCAGCGCCGCAACCGCCACGGTGAGCGTCACGATCTCCAGAAAATGGTTGACGGCGAACAGCACGAACATCGCCAGCACGAGCGCCACATGAATCGTCTTGAACGCGAACACCGGATCGGCGGGCGACGCGTCGACGACCGCCTTGATTTGTGTCAGCCGCAGGGGTCGCCAGTAGCCGCTGGAGTACAGGGCTCCATAGAACGTGCTGTCCAGTCCGGGCGACCGGCGTGCATCGAGGATCGGGCCCAGGCCGTCGTACAGCGTGAGCGGCGACTTCGCGATGCACCACGACAGGCCGAGCGCCAGCGACGCCGCCACGAGCGCGGCGCCCCACGCCCAGGGGTGCGCACGAACCAGCCATGGGGCTCCGCCCCTTGATATCCCGGCGGAGCCCCTTGGCTGGTTGGCAGTATCTCTTGCCGCGCTTCGCGCGGCTAGGACCGCTATGCGGGGCAACGAGAACAAAATTCGCGCAACGAGCCGCATAGCGGTCCAAGGTCATGTCGGCTGGTGGACGCCTCGCGCGGCCGCGTCGTACCGTCCGAGCAGACCGTTCCAGCGGATCGCCAGGATCTGTGCGAAGGCGGTGAGCCCCGTTCGCAGGCGGACCCGGCTGCCGGGCCGGTACAGCCAGGTAATGGGGACCTCCCGGATGCGCAGGCCGGCGCGGCGCGCCAGGAAGAGCAGCTCGACGTCGAACGCGAACCCGTTCTGCCGCGCGACCGGAAACAGCTGACGGACGACCTCTGCCGAGAACATCTTGTAGCCGCACTGCGTGTCATGGACGCCTGGCACGGCCACCAGGCGCACGATCAGGTTGAACGCACGCCCGATGACGTGCCGGCTCCACGGTTCGCCCACCCGCCTGGCACCCGGCGCTTCGCGCGACGCGATGATCACGTCCCCATCGGCCGCGAAGAATCGCGGCAGCTGATTCAAGTCCATCGACAGATCGGCGTCGGCAAAGAAGCACCACCGCCCGCGCGCCGCGAGCATGCCGCGGCGCACCGCGGCGCCCTTGCCGCCGTGTTCGGCCGCAATGACACTTATTCGCGGGTCGGTTGCCGCGACGTCGCTCGCAATCACGCGGGTCTCGTCCTCGCTGCCGTCGTCGACGACTACGATCTCCCAGCGTGGGACCGAGGCCTGAAGCCAGTCTCGGCAGCGGTACAGCGTGTCGAGCAGACGGCCCGATTCGTTGTAGGCGGGGATGACGACCGACAGATCGACGGGATCCATTCAGCGTGGGGACGCATCGTAGGATAGCACGCGCAGTGAGACCTCCTGTCACCGGCAACGTCTGTCCGGCGCGTGAGCAATCAGTGCGGCGTGACTCGTTTCTAGAGGAGGGCCCTGGGCCTACGCTCCAGATTCCGGCGCATATTGAACAGCAGGAGGTTGACGGCCCGGCGGGTGCCGGCGAGCGTCTCCAGAACAACGGTCACTTCCGAGGACTGACGCCACTGCGGCGTCCAATAGCGGCCAAGCTCCTTCACGTGAGTGAAGTGCGCCTCGACACGGCGGCAGAAGCCTTCGAGGCCTGTCGTGCCGCTTTGGAGGAGCGATCGGTCCATTTCGATCTGCCATACGATCTGCCGCCGCTTGAGCAGCACCGCCGCGCCTTCCAGAATGCCGAGATTCCAGTCGCGCATGGCGACCCGCACGAACCGCACATCGTAGGAGGTGAGGCCGAGCTGCCGCACCCATTCGTCGAGCGTCAGCGCGGGCACGTGTTCGACCTCGCGGTCGCGGCACCGCCGCACGCTGACGGTGCCGGCTGTGCCCGCGATCGCGATGCGGTGCGGCAGCACGCGCCCTTCGACGAGGTTCTCGAGGGTGTTGCCCACCAGACAGAAGAAATTGTCGCTGTCGGGTTCGGCGGCATACGCCTCCGTGAAGTCGCCGAGCATGACGCGCGGAATCGAGGCTGCGCCGATGCCGGCGCCGATGTCGAGCATCACACCGCCCACCGCGAACTGCCGCACGACGGCCAGGCTGTCGAGCGCCAGCTGGCCGCGGTCGAGAATGCGCCGGCCCAGTGCATCCGACGTGCCGACTGGAACCGACCAGGCGAGGTGGCCCAGCGCCACGCGATGGATGCCCTCGGTCATCTCACCGGACCGCCAGCGAGCGACCGCTGTCGCGTAGTCGCGGGAGATCGACGCGAGCTGCGCTGCGCGATCCGAGGCCGCCGGCGATACGCCGCGGCGCTTCGCGACCTTGATCGCAATGCCGAGCTGCTCGAGTTTCAGCCGGCGCTCGGCCATCGCCCGGCCCGCCAGCTCCTGCTCGGTGCGCCGCAGGCGGATCAGGTAGTGGCGAAGCAGTCCGACCAGGCTGTTTGACTGCGTGTGCTCGGCCACCACTCGACGGTGGGATGCCTCGATCCTGGTGCGGAACTCCTCGAGTCTTGCCGCGGACTCGCGGCTGGCACGCGCGCGCTCGGCGGCCACGCGCTCGGCGGCGGCCTGGCGCTCGCGAGCGACATCGGTCGCACGCGCGAGGCCGGCTGTCGCCAGCAGCCGCCGGAGCGCGCGGCCTGCAAGCTGCCGAATCACAGCGCGGCCCAGCCGCAACCAGCCAAGGGGCTCCGCCCCTTGATATCCCCGCGGAGCCCCTTGGCTGGTTGGCAGTATCTTCTGCCGCGCTTCGCGCGGCTAGGACCGCTATGCGGTCGGACGCAACGAGTACGAAATTCGCGTTTCGGGCCGCATAGCGGTCCAAAAGGCCGCGCTGTGATGACAATCCTGTGTTGGCTAGTGACACCAACGCGCCAGGCAGTTGCGCAAGATGACGGAATCTGGCGCGTTGGCGTCACAGCGAGGACGCCGCCAGGTGTGCGGACGGCAATGCGAGGGCGCCCGCCTGCAGCTCGATCGACACCTCGTCGTGCGGAGGAACCTGGTTCAGCGACTGGAACAGGCGGCAGTGGTAGTCCAGCCGGGCCGCGGGATGGTACCGCTGAAACGTCTTGCGGATCACGCCCTGGTCATCGCGGAAGACGGCTTCCATCGTGTGGACCGCGACGATGTCGCCGTTGTCTTCGCGCAGGCAGTCGCCATAGAAGCGGCGGCACGCGTCGGTCTTGCCAATCCAGGCGCCCGAATTCAGGTAGCGATAGGCCGACTCGGCGATCGATTCCTCGAAGTTCGACAGGAACGGGATCCTCGGCCAGTTGTTCTTTTCCGCGCTGAAGACGATGTCGCAGTCGAAGGACCGGAACGCGTCGAGAATCGCGCGCGCGCCGGCCACCACCAGCACGTCGTCGGCGTCGAGCGCCATCACGTAGTCGGACGTGACCTGCTCCAGCGCCTCGACGTTGAGGTACAGCTTCATGTCGTTGCGCCATTCAGGGAGGCGTCGTCCGAGCGTCACGCACGGGATGCCCCACTGCTCGAGGCATCGCTCGAGGAGGCTCTTCTCTGGCCGGTTGGTCCACGTGAGCACGGTGAGCTCGGGGCACGGCTCGCAGGGCTCGCGCGTCTCGGCGAAGAAGGCGTCCACGACCTGCTGCCACGTGGTCTTCCACTCCACCGGATTGCCATTGCGGTGAAGCACACGGGGGGTGGTGCCGGTGACGAGATTCCTCACGAGCATTTGCGGAAGACGAAAGGTATTATTTCAGAAAAGTGGCGACAACCAAATTGCCGCTGATTCGCAACACGCTGTTCGACACATACCCGGTGCTGGTGCACGCGGCGGGCAAGGCCGACCATCTGCCGCTGTGGCCGGCGGTCCTGAAGGCCGCCGAGGAGTGGCGGATCGAGACGCGGCTCGACCCCAGTCTCACCGTCATCACGTACAACAACGGCGGCACTGTCAATCACGAGTACAAGCGTCTCGGCCTGTTCGAAGAGAGTCTTGGCCGCAACGGCATTGACGACGTCGTCGTTCTGGGCGGCACGCTGACGGATTGGCGATACGACCAGAAGATCAACCTGCTCCTCGACCACTTGACGACGGCACCAGTGAAAGATTTCGTGCTCGTCGCCGACTCGGCGGACGTCATCCTGAGCAACGACATCGGACCGCTGGTGCAGCAGTTCAAGGCACGCGGCTGCCGCGCGTTGTTCAATGCCGAGCGGCGGCACTACCCTCGGGATCTGCCCCCCTTCGACGAAGAAGTGGCCCCCGGCGAGTTCTTCCCTTGCCTGAACTCCGGGATCTGGATCGCCGACACGCCGTTCGCCCGGGAGCTCACCGCGTATTGCGCCGGCCTGAAAGTCGCCAAGCACAAGAACTGCGACCAGACACGCTACAAGTTCGCCTACCGGCATTTCTACCCGCAGATCCGGGTGGATCATCGCTGCCAGCTCTTTCAGAACCTCAACCGGGTCAAGGGCGACGTCGTCGAGGTGCACAGCAAGAACGTTCCATGAAATTCTTGCTGGTGGCGAAGCAGGAGAAGAATGTCGAAGCGTACTTCGACACGCTCCGCTGCCTCGTCGAGCGCGGGCACGACGTCGCGGTCGCCGTACAGGAACGCGATGACGCGCGCGATCGTTCGCTCGCGCAGCAGGTCGCGTCGCCGCGCTTTCGCGTGGTGGCCTGCCCGTCGGCTCGCGTCGACGAGTGGGCGCCGCTGGCGCCGCTCGTGCGTCGGCTCCGCGACTGCCTCCATTTCCTCACGCCGCCGTTTGCCGGGGCCTCCGCGGTGCAGACGCGGATTTTCGTCAAGCTGCGGCAGGAGCTCGGGCTCGATATCGATGCCGATGCGCTGCTCGCGGCGTTCCGGGCGCTTCCACCGGCACAGATCGGCAGGATCGACGCCGTTCTGACGCTCGTCGAGCGAGCCGTTCCCACGTCAGATCTGTTCGAGGAGTTCCTGCGGTCGGAGCGGCCCGACGTTCTGCTGATCTGCCCACTCGTGCACTTCGGCTCGGCGCAGGCCGACGTCGCCGCCAGCGCGCGGCGCCTCGGCATTCCCGTGTGGATGCTGCTGTACAGCTGGGACAACCTCAGCACGAAGGGGTGCCTGCACGTGGAGCCCGATCTGATGTTCGTGTGGAACGAGCAGCAGCGGGCCGAAGCCGGCGAGCTGCATCGTTTCCCAGCCTCTCGCGTTGTGGTCGTCGGGGCTCCACGATTCGATGCCTTCTTCGAGCTGCGGCCCGCGCTGACGCGCGAGCAGTTCCACGCGGCGCTGGGCCTCGACCCGGCACGTCCCACGCTGCTGTATCTGTGTTCCTCGCGGCTGATCGCCCCGCGCGAGCTGGCGTTCGTGCGCCGGTGGCTGACGGCGCTGCGCTCGGCCGACAGCGAAGAGCTGCGCAGGTGCAACATCGTCGTTCGGCCGCATCCCGACATCGACCTCCTGCCTGAGGGATCCGCGTTCGATCGGGTCAGATGGCCGAGCGCGCCGCGGCTCGACGCCTACGTGGCGCGGCCGTTCGACGACGTGCGCGCGGTCGTGCTGCGGACGTCATTCAAGGATCCGAACGGTTTGTTCGAATCGCTTGTCCAGAGCACGGCCGTCGTTGGCCTGAATACGACCGCGGAGCTCGAAGCGGGCATTGTCGGCCGGCCGGTCTTTACAATCGCCGCGGACGCAGACGGCGCGGGTCCGCAGCCGACGCTCCACTTCCACTATCTGACGCGGCAGCGCGGCGGATTCGTCTCGGTCGCGTCGAGCGTGGACGAGCACCGCGATCAGCTCGCCGCCGCGCTCGCGCACGGCGTCGATCCGGCGCCGATCCGCGCGTTCATCGAGTCCTTCCTGCGGCCTCATGGGCTCGAACGTCCCGTCGCCCCGCTGCTGGCCGACGCACTCGAGCAGCGTGCAGCGGGGGCCGAGGCCATGAGGCCGGCCGCGGCGTCGCCGGTCACACTCGAGGCGCCAGCCGTGTCGCCGCGCGATGGAGCGGTGGTGCCGCTGGCATACCCTGCCGCGCGCATCCTCGTGCACGCCACGCCTGAGACGCTGCGCCACCGGGCCAACGGGAGCGTGCGCATCGATCACGCCACCGTGAAGTGGCTCGAAGAGTGGGTGCGGATCGGTGATGTGGTCTACGATCTGAACGCCGGGTTCGGCGCGTACGCGCTGCTCGCGGCCAGGCAGCGCGGCGCCGTCGTCGTGGCGTTCGAGCCGGGCTACGAGGTGTATGCCGCGCTGTGCCGCAACCTGACGTTGAATAACTGCCAGGGCTCCGTCATTCCGGTTCCCATCGCGCTGGCCGGCAACGAGGGCCTCGCCGAAATCAAGTACGAACGTGAATATCCGGGCGGTGACCGCTACGGACTGCGGCGTACATCGTTTCGGGTGCGATCGGCAGAGGCCGTGCAGCCGAACGTACATCCGATTTGTACGAGTCGTCTCGACACGGCCATCGAGTGCTACGGCCTGCCGGCTCCGAATCATCTGCGCGTGTCGCCGTCGGTCAACGCCGCCGATGTGCTCGAAGGGGCCGTCCGCACGCTCACGTGCCAGACCCTCCGGTCGCTGTGGCTGCAGGTGCCAACAGCCGACGAGGCGGCGCTCGTACGGACGCTGGATGGGGTCGGATTTCGGCCGGCCGCGCGTCGGGAGCGGCGCCGCTCGGTGCAGCTCGCCTTCAGCCGATGACCCGCCTGACATCGGCGCTTGCGAGGGTGCTGGGCGGCGCGCCCGCGAAACGAGACGGGCACGTCGAGGATCTCCGCGAGCGGCTGCACGCGCTACACACGCGCGTCGAGCAGCTGCAGCAGCGTACCGAACGCCTGCTGGAGCGGGAGCGCGAGCGGGTGTACGAGCGGGCGTCGCTCGTCGCCATGCCGCGGGCGAGGCTGCTTGCCGCGTCGATAGCGCTCGAGGGAACACCGTCCGAGCGTGTGCAGGTTGGACGCGTGCGCGTCGGCGAGCCGGTGGCGCGCCCATTCAGCCGGTGGGTCGGCCTGACGCGATGCGTCTCGACCGTGCCCGACGTACGCGAGCTGTGGACACGGCTGCTGGCATTCGAGGCCGAATGCGGCGATGACGCGCTGAGGGGTGTTCCCTGCACGATCCTCGACGTCCCCGGCGCTGTCGCGTCCGTGGTTGACGGCACGCTGCGGATCACGCCGCGCCTCGCGTCTCGCCCGCGGACTGACGTCATCGCCATTCCGCGGTGTGTCTACGATGCTGCTGTGCGGAAGGTCGGTAATTTCGGCCACTGGATGCTCGACTGGGCGCCGCAGGTCGTTGCGTTGTGGAAGCTTGCGCCCGATGCGACGGTCCTCATGCCGCACGCGTCGAAGTGGTTCCATACGGCGACCCTCGCCCACATGGGACTCGACCCGCGGCAGATGGTGCCGTGGGACGGGTCACCGGTCGAATGCGGCCGGCTGCTGGCGTTCGAAGGTGATGGCCGAACGGGCGGCGGCCGTCCGTTGTCACCGCTGATGGAGGTACGGCGCCTGCTCGAACCGGCAGCGGTC
>JACPCS010000136.1 GCA_016184455.1 Acidobacteriota bacterium | reverse complement strand
CCGCGATCGGCCCGGAACTCGCGCTGGCGCGAGAACCACGCCGTGACCAGCGACCCGAGGATGCCCAGCGCGATCTCCAACACAATGACGACCAGGAAGTTGACGCCAGCGCCGCGGTCGCGTGAGTCCCCGCGCGAGGCGACCGCATAGGCGATGATGCGCGCGAAGAACATCACGAACGCGTTGATCACGCCCTGCAGCAGCGTCATCGTCACCATGTCGCCGTTGCCGATGTGCGCGATCTCGTGGCCGATGACGCCTTCGACCTCCTCGCGCCGCATCGAGCGGAGCAGGCCCGTGGAGACGGCGACGAGGCTGCGGCTCCGGCTCGGCCCGGTTGCAAACGCGTTCACTTCGGGCGAGTCGTAGACGGCCACCTCCGGCATCGGCAGATTCGCCTGCTGCGTCAGCCGCGCCACCGTGTTGTAGACCCAGTCGATCTCCTCACGCCCCGTGCGGCCGTCGACGAGGCGCGCGCCGGTGGCCTGCTTCGCGATGAAGCGCGACATCTGCAGCGAGATGAACGCCCCGCCCATGCCCCACACGAAGCAGAAGATCGCCAGCGCCCGGTAGTCGAGCCCGTACGGGCCGATGTAGCGGCCGACGCCCAGCACGCTGAGGACGATCGACAGCATGACGACGATCGCCAGGTTGGTGAGCAGGAACAGAAAGATGCGCTTACCCATGTCTTCAGGATAGCGAATTTCTGAGCCGTTCGGCCAGTCGGTGCAGAAACAGGCCCACATCCGTGACGACCCCGACGGTCTGTGCCGATCCGCGGTCGGACAGCTTGGTGACGACCGCTGGATTGATATCGACGCAGACGACGCGCACCCAGGACGGCAGCATGTTGCCGACGCCGATGCTGTGCAGCATGGACGAGAGCATCAGCACGAGCTGCACGTTGCGCGAGAGCGCCTCGGCGTAGCGGTCCTGTGCCTCGACCAGATCCATCAGCGTCTCCGGCAGCGGGCCGTCGTCGCGGATGCTCCCCGCGAGCACGTACTCGACCCCGTGCGTCACGCACTCGTACATGACGCCCGACTTCAGCACCCCCGACTCGACCGCCTGTCGGATCCCTCCTGCGCGGTTGATCGTGTTGATCGCCGCCATGTGATTGCGGTGCCCCTGCTCGACGGCCGCGCCGACCATCAGGTCGATGCCGAGCGAGGTGCCGGAGAGCGCGTACTCGATGTCGTGGACCGCCAGGGCATTGCCCGCGAGGAGCACGTCGACGTAGCCGCGCCGGACGATCTCGGCGAAATGCTCGACGCCGCCCGTGTGGACCACGACCGGCCCTGCCACGACGGCAATGCGGCCGCCGCCCTGCTTGACGTGTCGCATCATGTCCGCGATGCGGGAGACGACCCCCTCGACGCGGCGTTCCGACGAGACGTCGTTGCTCATGAACGCGAAGCCGAGCCGGTCGCGCTCCTTGAACTCGGGCGTGACGCGAATCCCCTCGTGGCCGCAGACGATCGGGTCGCCGCCCCGCACGTCGCGCAGCTTGCGGCAGACGGCCCGGCCGCCGGAGGCAACGATCACCGCGTCCATGCGCTGCTCGTCGACGTCGACCCAGCGGCCGCCGAGTCGGACGTGCGTCCGGTGGTTCGTCGTCGAATAGAAATCGTCGGCCACGCACCGGTCCTTCTCGGCCGGTTTGATCGTCGCATCGCGATCGCGCTTCGGATGGCAGCCGAAGGTCGTGAGCTGCTGCAGCAGCTCGTCGAGCACCATCGGATCGGGCGCGTTGATGCGCATCTCGATCCGCGACGGATCGTCGTTGGTGCGCCCGATGTCGAACGTGACGATTTCGTACGACGCCTTGGCCTCGATGATCTTGTCGAAGATCGCCGTGAGCAGGCCCGAGTCGATCAGATGGCCTTCGGCCTCGATCGTGTCGCTGGCAGCCATGGGAGCCATTCTATGAGTGGAGCAGGGGCCGCCGGCTACTCCACCGCGAAGCAGTAGAACAGCCCGACGCCGCCCCAGCTCACGAGATCCCGCTGGCTGCAGCCGGTCGTGGCGTGCGACGAGTTCCACGACTGGTTCCCGTTGCCGATGCGATCGGAATGGCCGACCTGCGCGGACCCGGCCCCGTTGCTCGTCCAGTCGTTGCACGTGTGGTCCGCCGTGTCGGTAAACGCACGCCCGTCCGGCTGCGAGCCGGTCAGGATGTCGTGGCGGGTCGGCATCGGGTCGCCCATACCGTTGACGAGCTCCCCTTTTTCGGTGAGCGCGAATTCCTTCGTCAGGTTGCTGCCGCGGCGCGCCTCGTCCAGGGTGTCGCCATGGATCTCCGACTTGACAATGGGCCGGCTGAGCCGGCGCCCCAGGTAATCCGGCACGCGTTCTTTCGCGCTGTACCAGGGTCCGTTGCCGATCCGATCGCGCGCGTTGACGGCCGGCCGGCCGGGGACGGCCTGCGTGCTCAGATACGCCCGCCACGTCTTGCCGCCGGCGCCGACGGCGGCGGCCAGCTTCTGGCAGTGCGCGTCCGCGCCAGCCAGGCCGCCGAAGTTGCCGCCGTCGCCGATCGGCTCGCTCGTCACGAAGAACGTCATCAGGCTCGACGGAATGCGATCCGGAAGCGGTGCCGTTCCCGCCTGTTGCGCGGCCGCGCGACCCGACACCGCACACACGCCGACGGCCAACCACACGAATACGCGCGTCATGATTCCTCTCAATCTGCCGCGAAGCAGTAGAACAAGCCGACGCCGTGCGTCCTGTTCAGCGCCGTCTGACTGCAGCCTGTCGTTCCGTGTGAGGAATTCCAGGAGCCGTTGCCGCCGCCATTGCGGTCGGGAAACCCGATCTGCGCGTTCGGCTTGCCGGGCGCCGCGCCCATCGCGCCCGGTTGCCCAGGCGCGGGATCCGCATTGCTCGTCCAGTTGTTGCACGTGTAGTCCATATCCGGCGGATACGCCGTGCCGTCGAGCCGCGAGCCGGTCAGCATCTCGTGGCGGTTGGTGTAGGGCGTCGTCTTCGAGTACTCCCAGTCGCTGTCACGCGGGTGCGGATAGTCGTTCAGCCCTGGGACGATCTGCCCTTTCTCCGTCAAACCGGTGCGCTTGTGCAGGTTGTTTCCCAGGCGCGCGAGCTCGATCGTGTCCCCGTGCAGGTGAGCCACGTCGCTGGCAATCATCACGCCGTCGAAGTTGTGCCAGGGCCCCTTGCCAATCCGATCGCGCGCGTCGACGGCCGCCTGCACAGGCCGCGCCTGCGCGCTGAGGTAGGCCCGCCAGGTGTGGTTGCCTGCGCCGACGGCGGCCGCCAGCCTCTGACAATGCGCGTCGGCCCCGGCCAGTCCGCCGAGGTTGCCGCCGTCGCCAATCGGCTCGCTGGTGACAAAGAAGGTCATCGGCGTGCCGCCCGGCATCCCGTGCTGCGCCAGCGCAAGAGATGATGACAGGCCCGACAAGGCCAGGCCTGCGGTCAGCGCCAAGGTCGTTTTCATACGCCTCTCCGTCTCATGAACGTCCTTGCAGAAGTCTAGCGGGTTGATCTTACGGCTCGGGCACGAACCGATAGCCCACGCCGCGGACCGTCTGAAGGAACTGTGGCGCCGCCGGTCGATCCTCGATGTACCGCCGCAGCCGCACGATGAAGTTGTCGATCGCGCGCGTATCGAGGTCCTGCGGCAGTCCCCAGACCTCTTCGAGAATCGCCCGGCGCGAGACCGGCTGCCCTGCCTTGCGGACGAGGTACCGCAGCAGGTCGCACTCCATCACCGTGAGCCGGTGCGTCTCGTCGCGCACCCGCACCTCCATCGCGGTGAAGTCGAGCGTCCGGCCGGCGAACGTATAGACGTCAGGACCCGGCGGGGCTTCGGTCGGCGCGGGCTCCTGCTCGTTCCAGCGCCGGCGCCGCAGCAGGCCCTTCACGCGCGCCAGCAGGATCGAGAGCTCGAACGGCTTTGGCAGGTAGTCGTCGGTGCCCGCCTCGAACCCGCGCAGGACGTCGGCGGCGCTCCCCCGCGCGGTCAGCATCAGGATCGGCACGAAGTTGCCCGCCGCACGCAGCTCGGACGCGACGGTAAAGCCGTCCGTGCCCGGGAGCATGACGTCGAGGATGACGACGTCGAAAGGCCGACGCTCGCCGACGAGCAGCGCGAGCGCGCGCTCGCCGGCGGCAACGACCGTCGCCTCGTGTCCCTCGGCTTCGAGATTGAAGCGCAACCCGTCGGCGATGTGCTGCTCGTCCTCGACGATCAGGATGCGGCTCACACGAAAGGCCCCAGGCCTCAGGCCCCAGGCCTCAGGGCTGTCTGAGGCCTCAAGGCTGCGGGTTCTGGTACGAGCCGCGGCAGTTCGAGCGTGAAGGTGGCGCCGCGCCCTTCGCCCTCGCTCTGGACGAAGACGCGCCCGCCGTGCGCGCGCGCGATCGTCTTCACGATGTACAGCCCGAGGCCGGTGCCTTTGATGTGCCGGAGCCCGCGCGCCTGCACGCGGTAGAACCGGTTGAAGATGCGCTTGAGCTGCTTGCGCGGGATGCCGATGCCGCGGTCCTGCACCCGCACCCAGACCGTTCCCGGCGACGGCGCGGCGACAGAGACGGTCACGTGGATACGCTCGCCTGAATACTTCACCGCGTTGTCGAGCAGGTTGGCGAGCACGGTGCGCAGCTCCTCGGTGTCGCCGCTGACCATCATCGACCCCTCGTCATGCACGACGAACGCGATCGCCACGGGGTCGAGGTGGTGGCGGACGAGGGCGAGCTGCACGCACTCGCGCGCGAGCGCGGCCAGATCGACCGGCGTTCGCGAGGTGCGCCTGCGGGCCTGGCTCGCCGCGCCCGCCTTGAGCACCTGGTCGACGGTCTGGTGCAGCCGCTCGGCGTCGGCGAGCATCACCTCGTAGAACTGCCGCCGGCGCGCCTCGTCGACGTCGCGCGACTGCAGCGTCTGCAGATAGAGCCGGATCGAGGCGATCGGCGTCTTCAGCTCGTGCGTGACGGCGTTGATGAAGCTGTCGTGCTCCTCGTTCCGCTTGATCTCCAGCACGAGGAAGACGGTATAGACGATGAGGCCGGCAATGATGAGCGCGAAGGACACGATGCCGAGAACGAGCGGCGTGACGCGGCTGGCGGTGATGACGATCCAGCCGATGTTGAGCGAGATCGCCGCTCCGACGAGCAGGACGCAGAGCGCGACGAAGAAGGCGATCGCCTGCTGGCGGCGGGTCACCTACGCATTGTAAGGCCCCAGGCCTCAGGCCTCAGGCCTCAGGCCTCAGGCGACGGCTTCGTCCGTCTGCGATGCGCCGGCGGCCGCAATCTGCGCCACTTTGATGTCCCAGGCCAGGCCGAGCGCGCGGAGCACGCTGATGCCGATCCAGTTCAGGTCGAGCTCGTACCAGGCCAACCCGTGGCGCGCGGAGGTCGGATGCGCGTGGTGGTTGTTGTGCCACCCCTCGCCGAACGTCAGAAGCGCCACCCACCAGTTGTTCGTCGAGTCATCGCGCGTCTTGAACCGGCGAGACCCCCAGAGGTGCGTGGCCGAGTTCACGAGCCAGGTCGAATGGAGCCCCCACGTCGTCCGGAAGAAGATTCCCCACAGCACGTACGGGATGCCCCCGAAGGCGAGAAGCGCCAGACCGACGACGACGTTCGTCATCCAGTGCCAGCGAGAGAGCCAGACGTGGAACCGGTCGCGCGAGAGGTCGGGTGCGTACCGCTTGAGCAGCGCCGCATCCTGGTGCAGCCCCTCGCCGAAGAAGATCCAGCCCATGTGCGCCCAGTACGTTCCCTCGCGCGGTGTGTGCGGGTCGCCTTCCTGATCCGATTTCTGATGGTGGATGCGATGAATCGCGACCCAGAACATCGGGCCGCCTTCGAGCGCGAGGGCGCCGCAGAGCGTGAGGAAGTACTCGACCCAGCGTGGCGTCTTGTAGCCGCGGTGCGTCAGCAGGCGGTGATACCCCATGCCGATGCCGAACATGCCGGCCATGACCCACAGGACGACCGCGGTGACGATCGCCCCCACGTCCACGTAGAACAGCGCGGCCACCGTGCCCACGTGAAAGCCGGCCATGGCAATCGCGGTGATCCAGTTCACTCCGTGCTGATACTTGCGTCCGAAAATGGGCGTAGGCATCACCATCGCTGTCGCGCGCTCCGGTATGGGAAGTTCGATCGTGCCTGTCGAGCCTCTGCACGATAGCAGGCGCGGCGCGCGAGTTCTGTAATAGTTCTGTAATTGGGTGGCTGGGTCGCTAAGTAGCTGGGTAGCTGGGTTTTAGCTATTGCTTGAATACAGAGTACGGGTTGACCGGGTCGCCCTTCCACCACACGCGCTCCGGGGTGAGGCGGAAGATCGCGAAGTGCAGGTGGGGCGCCGATGCGGACGCGTTGCCGGTGTTCCCGACGTATCCGATGAGCTCGCCGCGCCGGACGCGCTGCCCCTCCTGGAGCCCCGGCGCGTAGCTGTCCAGATGTGCGTAGTAGTAGCAGAACGTGCGTGAGGGGTCGAACTGATAGATCGTGATGCCGCCGCCGCCCTTGCTGTAGAACAGCTTGGCGATGGTGCCGGCGTCAACGGCGCTGACGGGCGTCTGCCGCGGCGCCATGATGTCGAGCGCTCCGTGCCTCCGGCCGTCACGCGCGTCGAAGAAGTTATCGCGCAGGTCGGCTGGTCTCACGCGATCGACCGGCAGCGCCAGATCGCGCGCCCGGAGCGCGGCCACCGCAGCGGTGTCCGACAGCACCCCGCTCGTACCGACGGTCTCCACCTCTTCGGGCGGCTCCGCCGGAAGAACCGCGACCTGCGCGCGGCGCGCTGAATGTCCCAGTTCGTCAGCCGCACGCAGCCGTGCGAGTGTAGGTAGCCGATGCGCGACGGCTCGGGTGTGCCGTGCAGGCCGTAGTGCTCCTTCGTCAAGTCGATCCAGACGGTGCCCACCGGATTGTTCGGCCCCGGCGCAATGGGCGCTTTCGCATGCGTCGGATCCGCGTCCCAGAAGAGCGCGGGATTGTAGTTGAAGGTCGGCATCGGGAAGACGCGCGTCACCTTCCACTCGCCGATCGGCAGCGGGTCGTGCCGGCTGCCGCTCGTCACCGGCGCGTGAAAGATCACGCGATAGCCGAGCGCCTTCAGCGTCGCCTTCTGCATCATGTCGGCCGGAATCCGCGGCGTGAACGGGCCCTCCACATCGTCGGGCGTGATCGCGTAGCCGACGAGCGCCGGCATGGTGCCCAGGCTCTCGCTCAGCTTGTGTGACGTGGCCGGATCGAGCTGTCCCGTGACCGGCAGCTGATTCGCCTGTTGATAGGCGCGGATGGCGCGTGCGGTGTTCTCGCCCATGCGGCCGTCGATCTCGCCCGGCGAGAAGCCGGCGCGGTCGAGCATCACCTGCGCAGGGAGGACCGTGTCGTCCACGGGAGCGCGGGCTGCGGCTGCGGTTGACACGAGCACAGCCCAGCAGACAATCGAGAGGAACCGCATGCCCCACCAGGCTGCAAACGACAGACCTCCCGCGTCCGCCCGCGTGTACGCGCTGAGCATCCACGCCGACTATCGGTGCCGTCATTCGGGCGCCTGCTGCACGTCCGACTGGGATGTGCCGGTCGAGGTGTCGCTGTACCGCACGCTCGCCGACGCCCTTGCCACCGGTCGGTTGGCGCCTGCGGCGGCGCCGGCCGACGGCGATCCCGTGCTGGCGACCGGGCCCGACCTGCCGGACGACGCAGCCGCCATGGTGGCGCGCACGCCGCGCGGCGATTGCGTCTTCTACCACCGGCCCTCCGGCTTGTGCGTCATCCACCGTGAGGTGGGCGAAGCGCAGATGCCGTCGACCTGCCGCCACTTTCCGCGCCTGGCGCTGCGGGACGCGCGCGGCACGTCGATCACGCTGACGCACTACTGTCCGACGGCGGCCGGCATGCTCTTTCGCGACGATGTGCCGATCGAGATCGTCGAAGGGCCCAGGGCGTTTCCACCCGCGGAGTACGAGGGCCTCGTCGTCGAGGCCGACGACCTGCCGCCGCTCCTGCATCCCCGGATGCTCATGGATGTCGACGGATATGCGGCCTGGGAGCGCCACATGGTGGCGCGCTGCGCCGAAGAGGCGTTGTCGCCCGAGAGCATTCTCGCCACGCTCGCCCGCGACGCGCGGCTGCTGCGGCAGTACCGGCCCGGCACAGAACCGCTGGCAGACGTCGTTGCTCGCCTCCCTGCGTCAACCGTGTCGGAGCCGCCGCCCGCGACGCTGGCCTCGAGTCTGGATCGATTTCGCGAGGTGATGAGCGCGGTGCCCGGCGATCTGAGGCCCGAATCCGACGAGGACGGCCTCGCCGAGGCGTACATCGAGCGAGTGCGGCCCAGATGGGACCCGTGGGGCCGGCCGCTGTGCCGCTATCTGGCGGCAAAGGCGTTTGCGTCGTGGACCGCGTATCAGGGACGCGGCGTGCTCGCGATCGTCCGCGGCCTTGATGCGGCGCTGTCGCTCGTGCGCGTCGAGGCGGCGCACCAGTGCCGCGACACCGGCCGGGCGCTCGACGCCGATCTGCTGCGGGAGGCGTTCCGGCAGGCCGATTTCATCCTGAATCACCTCGCCGTGGGCGAGGATCTCGCAGCGGTCTGGTCAAGAGCCATGTGCGATGTGTGATTCCTGATTTGTGATTGCAAATCGCAAATCGCAAATCACAAATCAAAAATGGCTATGACCGGTCCATGGTCGCTCGTCCCGAACTCGCGCTGGACGGTGCATGAGACGACGCGATCGGCGAGGGTCTGCGACGCGAACACGTAGTCGAGCCGCCAGCCGATATTCCGCTGCTTCAGGTTGCGCCACGGCGCCCACCACGTGAAGAGCTCCGCGTTGTCGGGCTCGAGCTGCCGGTGCACGTCGGTCAGGCCGCGGCTCAGAATGCGTTCGATGAGCGCGCGCTCCTCCGGCAGCTGGCCGACGGCGCGCGGCCGCCGTTCCTTCGGGTGGACGTCCATGTCGGTCCGTGCGACGTTCATGTCGCCGCAGAGGACGAGCGGCAGCCCCGCCGACGCGTACTCGGCCGCGAACGCGTCGAGCGCCTCGAGGAAGCGCATCTTCGCCGGAAAATCCTTCCCGCCGTTCGGCACGTAGATCGACGCGACCGTCGCCTGCGGAAGCCGCACGGTGACGATCCGGTGCTCGTAGTCGAACTCCGGATGATGAAAGGCCGGCCGATCCGTGGCGCCCGTGCGTCGCACGTGCAGCCCCACGCCCGAATAGCCTTTGCCGCCGTGCCAGTAGCACCAGTACCCCTCGAGATCGCACAGCCACACGGGGAGCTGGTCGACCGACGCTTTGATCTCCTGCAGGCAGAGGACGTCGGGCTGTTCGCAATCGAGAAGCTGCTGCAGCTCCGACTGCCGCGCGCGGATGCCGTTGACGTTCCAGGTGGCGACTTTCACCCGTGTCGATATGATACGAGGCCATGCTGATCGTCATGAAATTCGGCGGTACCTCTGTCGGGTCCGCCGAGGCCGTCGCGCAGGCCGCGCAGCTCGCCGTTCGGACCGCCGCCAAGGGTCATCAGGTCGTCGTCGTCACCTCCGCGATGAGCAAGGTCACCGACGCGCTCATCACCGCCGCCAGGCAGGCGTCGACCGGGCGGTGGAATCCCGCGCTTCGGCAGGATCTGTTCGACCGCCACAAGACGGTGGCCGATGCGCTCATCGGCGGCGACACGGCACGTCACACGGACGTGCTCGACGTCCTTCGACAGCGGCTCGATCGCTTCGAGAAGCTCTGCTACGGCCTCTCGATGGTGCACGAGCTGACGCCGCGGCTTCTCGACGCGATTTCCGGCACCGGCGAAATGCTGGCCGCGCCGCTCGTGGCGGCCGCGATTGCCGCGCGCGGCCGCCCGTCACATCCGGTCGATGCCACCGACGTCGTCGTGACGACCGATCAGTTCGGCGGCGCGGAGCCGCTGATGGAAGAGACGCGGGCGAAGGCAGCGGCCCGCCTGAAGCCGGCGATTGCGCGCGGCGAGATCCCGGTGGTGACCGGCTTCATCGGCGCCACGCGCGACGGCGTGGCGACGACGCTGGGCCGCGGCGGGTCGGATTATTCGGCGTCGATCATCGGCGCCGCGCTCGATGCCGACGAGGTGTGGATCTGGACCGATGTCGACGGTGTGATGACGGCGAATCCGTCCGAGGTGCCGGAGGCGCGGACGCTCGCGGACGTTTCCTACAGCGAGGCGTCCGAGCTGGCGTACTACGGCGCCAAGGTGCTGCACTACAAGACGATCCTGCCGGCGTTCCGCAAGCGCATCCCGGTCCGGATTCTCAACAGCTTCAATCCGACACACCCGGGAACGCGCGTCACCGTCGAAGGCGACGCCTCCGCGAGAGGCGTCAAGGCGGTGACGTCGATTCGAGGCGTGATGCTGGTCGCGATCAACGGCACCGGCATGCAGGGCATACCCGGCATTGTCGCGAAGGCGTTCGACGCGGTCGCCGAGCAGCAGGCGAACGTGCTGATGATTTCGCAGGCCTCCTCGGAGAACAACATATGCTTCGTGCTGAGCGCCGCCGACGCGCCGCGCGTGCTGGCGGCGCTTCGCAGCGCGCTCGAGGTCGAGCTGATGCGCGGCCACATCGACGAGATCACCGCGGAACAGCAGGTCGCCATCGTCGCGGCGATCGGCGACCGGATGCGGGGCACGCCGGGGATCGCGGCGACCGTGTTCGGCGCGCTCGGCAAGGAAGGGATCAACGTGATCGCGATCTCGCAGGGGTCGTCGGAGCGGAACATCTCGTTCGTCGTGACCGAGCGCGACGCAGCGGCCGCGGTGCGCGCGATTCATCGGGCGTTTCAGCTCGACACGAACCATTAGCGCCGTGGCCCACGACCATGGATGAGACGCTGACGATTCTCGCCGACAGGATCCGGGCTGCCCGGAGGCTGACGATCCTCACCGGTGCGGGCATCTCCGCGGCGAGCGGCGTTCCCACCTTTCGCGGACAGGACGGCCTCTGGCGCCAGTACCGGCCGGAGGACCTTGCCATACCCGAGGCATTCGAACGGAACCCGCGTCTGGTCTGGGAGTGGTACGACTGGCGCCGCGGAAAGATTGCCGGCTGCCGGCCCAATGCGGGTCATCAGGTCATCGCCGCGTGGTCCGAGACGCGGCCCGAGTGCAGCGTCGTGACGCAGAATGTCGACGACCTCCACGTTCGCGCCGGTACGCGAAACCTGACGCGCCTGCATGGATCGATCTGGGAGCTCACGTGCTGGGACCGCTGCGCGAAGGGCGCAGCCGCCTGGCGCGACGAGCGGGTGCCGCTCGGCGAGCTGCCTGCACGCTGTCCGCAGTGCGGCGGACTGGCGCGTCCCGCGGTCGTCTGGTTTGGCGAAGCGCTGCGCGGCGACGACCTGCGCGCGGCGCTCGAGTCGACCGCGTGCGACGTGTTTCTGACGGTCGGCACCTCGGCGATCGTCTACCCGGCCGCAGGCCTCGTCCACGACGCGCGACGGCAGGGTGCGTTCACCGCAGAGATCAACCTCGAAGAGACACCCGCCTCCGGCGCAGTGGACGTGGCAATCCACGGTGGCGCGGAGGTCATCCTTCCGCGGCTGGACGAATTGCTGTAAGGCTACTCTTGTCCTGGCTTCTCCTCGCCGATGAGCCGGTTCCACATCTCGTACGGCACGCGATCCTTCGGCACGTACGCGTTGCCCCGCTCGGTGATCACGTCGCCTCGCGCCGTGAACTCGCGTGGCGGCTGCTGGTTGGCTCGAGCCGCACGAATCGCCCGAAGGGATTCCGTCGCTCCAGGGCGAGGGACGCGTCGCGGGGCCCACGCTCGACATCCTGCAGCGCAACTGGGCGCCGGCGACGCAGGCGCTTGTCGCGCTGACCGCGCTCGCGCTGCTCGGGATGGGGATGGCGTTCTACACGCGCTCCGAGGCGTAGGGCGGGCCTTAACGGCCCGCCAGGCGCGGCGTAAAGCGCGCCCTACGCTAAGATCGCGGCATGCACAACCCGTTCGTTCCCGAGACGCTCGAAGGATGGAGCGTCCTGCACCTGATGTACCGCGTCCGGTGGGATCGTCTGAAGGCCCACACGCCCGCCGATCGCGAGCGGATCGCCGTCGAGGCGGCGCGCGCGCTGGCGGTACCGGACGCCGGGTCGACGGCGCTCGTCCGGGTGCTGGGACACAAGGCGGATCTGATGGTCATCTGCTTCCGCCGCGGGTTCGACGAGCTCGCCCACGCGCAGCAGGCGCTGGCGCAGACGGAGCTGCACGACCTCATCGAGCCCACCTCGTCGTACGTGTCGGTGGTGGAGCTCGGCATGTACGAGATGACGGCAAAGATCCACGAACAGCTCGGGGCGAAGTTCAAGCCGGGCAGCGACGACTTCGATCGCGCCTTCGACGCCGAGATGGAGACGCAGCGTCAGCGCGTCATGAGCCGGCTGTTTCTCGACATGCCGCGCGCGCGGTACGTCTGCTTCTATCCGATGAACAAGCGGCGCTGTGAAGCGCTCAACTGGTACACCGAGGCATTCGAGCGGCGCGCGGAGATGATGCGCGAGCACGGCGTCATCGGCCGTCATTACGCCGGCAAGGTCACGCAGGTGATCTCGGGCTCGATCGGCTTCGACGACTGGGAGTGGGGCGTGGATCTGTTCGCGGCCGATCCGCTGGTCTTCAAGAAACTGATTTACGAGATGCGCTTCGACGAGGCGAGCGCCAAGTTCGCCGAGTTCGGTCCCTTCTACACCGGTCTGCAGTTTGCGCCGTCGCAGCTCGCGACATTTTTGAACGGCGGCGTCCCCGCACCACTGGCCTGAGCGCGCGACGCGCGGTGTCGAAAATGCAACGGGGATTTGGAGCGGGCGAGCGAAATTGGACACCGCGTCGGGATCACAATTTCGTCGCGTGACGCTAAGTGCCGTCCGATGAAGGCGAAAGGCTTCAGCGCGGGCGATCGGAGCTGAGGCGCGGAAATTGCTGGGGTCTCCTTGAGGACTGGAGACTCAGGGATGACCCCGCAAAGCACCTTCGTCGCACGGTTACGCCGGCACCGCGAGCGCAGCGGAATTTCTCTCGACGAGATCGCCGCGGCCACGCGGGTCAAACGCGAGCTGCTCGAGGCGTTCGAGCGGAATGATCTGACGGCATGGCCGCGCGGCGTGTATGCGCGTGCATGGGTGCGCGCCTACGCGAGCGTCGTCGGCCTCGACCCGGTCGACACCGTGGACGAGTTCTGCCGCCTGTTTCCGCATGGCGATCGCCGGACGGGCGGCACCTTGCAGGAGATCGCGGCGATCGTCGCGCATCCGTCCGAGTACCGGGACGAGTTCAGCCACGGGATCGACAGACGGCAGCGGACACCGCATGTGAACGTCCTGCCGCGGCCCGCCTGGCATGCGGCAGTGACGCGTCCGCTGCAGGCGCTCTGGATGCGGCTGACGCTCAAGCCGTCGCCCGTACGGCTCAAGCGGACCCCGCGGACCTCCTCCTAAATTAGGAATCGGACTCGAGCACCCGCTTTTCGAATCTTCCCAGCACGACCAGCGTCAGCAGCACCATGACCGCGGCGTAGATGGCCAGCAATGGAAAGCCGGCGCCGGCCACGAGGCCGATGCTGGCCACGACCCAGATCGTGGCGGCGGTCGTGAGTCCCGTGACGGCGCCGCCTGCCTGCATGATCGATCCCGCGCCGAGAAAACCGATGCCGGTGACGACCTGCGCCGCAATGCGGGCCGGATCGCCCTGCTCGCCGCCGGCGTGCACGAGCAGCAGGCCGACCGACATGTAGATCGCCGCGCCCACGCAGATCAGGATGTTCGTCCTGAAGCCGGCGGGCTTCCGCTTGAACTCACGCTCGAGCCCGATCATGGCGCCGCACAGGGCGGCCACGCCGCAGCGCACCAGGAACGGCGGCAGCACGCGAGCCAGTTGATCCCACGTTTCGATGAGAGGGAGATCGTTCACCACCCCACCTTCGCGCCCGTGTTCTGCTCGTCGAGCCAGGCTTTGAGCGGCGCGTAGTAGTCGGCCATTGCCGTTGCGTCGAGCTGGCGCTGACCGGTCAGCGCTTCGAGCGCGTCGGGCCACGGTCGGGACGCGCCCAGTTCAAGTGTCGCCCGCAACCGCGTGCCCGCCTCCGCGTTGCCGTAGATCGAGCAGCGGTGGAGCGGCATCGTGCAGCCCGTGGCCTGCGACAGCGCGCGATGAAACTGGAACTGGAGCACCGACGCGAGGAAGTAGCGTGCGTAGGGCGTGTTCGCCGGGATGTGGTACTTCGCGCCCGGATCGAAGAACTCCTCGCCGCGCGCCGATACCGGGCGCACGCCCTGATAGCGCTCGCGCAGCTCCCACCAGGCGCGGTTGTAGCTCTCCGGCGTCACCTGTCCGCTGAACACCTGCCAGCGCCACGCATCGACCACCAGGCCGAAGGGGAGAAACGCGAGCCGCTCGAGCGCGGTGCGCAGCAGCAGGCCGATGTCGCCCGACGCATCGGGCGCGCGATCGATCAGTCCCACTTTCACCAGGTACTCCGGCGTGACCGAGAGCGCGATCGTGTCGCCGATCGCCTCGTGAAAACCGTCGTTGGCGCTGTCGCGGAAGATCGGCGGCAGGCCCGCATAGGCCCGCTGGTAGAAGTTGTGGCCGAGCTCGTGGTGGATTGTCGTGAAATCCTCCGCGGTCTGGTCGATGCACATCTTGAAGCGGAGGTCGTCGACGTTGTTGATGTCCCACGCGCTCGCATGGCAGACGACCTCGCGATCGCGCGGCTTGACGAAGAGCGAGCGTTCCCAGAACGTCGGCGGGAGCGGCTCGAAGCCGAGGGAGGTGAAGAACCGCTCGCCGAAGCGGGTCATGTCGGTTGGGCTGACGTTGCGCGCGCGGAGGACGTCGGTGAGCGCCACCGTGCGGGCGCCAGCCGCCGGCGCGACGAGGTCGTACACGTTCGACCAGTCCTGCGCCCAGATGTTGCCGACGAGGTGCGCCGGGATCGGGCCGCCCGCCGGCACCCGATCGCCGTACCGCTCGCGCAGCTTCGTCCGGACGTACGCGTGGAGCGAAAGATACAGCGGGCGCAGCTGGCTCCAGAGGCGATCGAGCTCCGCCGAAAACGCAACGGGAGGCATGTCGTACTTCGACCGCCACATCGCGCCCGTGTCGGCGAACCCCAGCTCGCGCGCGCCCTTGTTCGACAACTCCACGAAGCGCGCGTAGCGCTGTTTCATCGGCGGCGCGATCGTGTGCCACCCCTCCCAGACGTCGCGCAGACGCGCCGGGTCGCGGTCCTTGGCCAGAATCTCGGTGATCTCTTCGATGTCGAGGCAGGCGTCGCCCGACTCGCCGTCCTGGCAGTACTTGCCGCGTCCGTACGTGCCTTCCATCGACGCGACGAGCTGCGCCAGTTCTTCCGCCTCCTTCGGATCGGCGGGGGCCGCCATCGTGAGCGCGTTCTTCAGCAGCAGCAGCAGCCGCCGCTCGCTCTCGGGCAGCTCCACGTTGTCGAACCGCGTGGCCTCTTTCGCGAATCGCGTGACGGCCGTCATGAACGCCGCGTTGGCGCGCGCGGCGATCGCTTCGGTGTCGACCGTGATGTAGGTGTTCTGCACCCAGCCGGCCTGGTTCGCCTCGTTGCTGAGCCGCAGGATCGTGTCGTTCGCCTCGCGCAGGAACGCGCGCGCTTGGTCGGCCGATGGCGCCGGCGCGCCGCTTCGACAGCCGGCGGCGCCGAGCGCCCCTGCGCAGATGACGGCAAGCAGTCGGGAAGTGCTCATGGGCGGATCATAGGCCCGCCGTCAGTCTCAGGGAAGCAGCGGCTGTTCTGCTTCGATGAAGTGGCGGTGGAGCAGCCGGACCGCCTCGTCTGTCCGCCCGCGCGGAATCATCCAGGTGATTCGGAAGGACGAGGTGGCCAAGTCGTCCGGCTGGATGCCGGCGGCGGCGAGCGCCTCGGAGCCGCTGCGGATGTTGCGGTAGGTCGCGTTGATCCCGGCGCCGATGACGCTGACCGCGGCCAGGCCATCGACGAGCCGCGCCCGTCCGTCCAGCCGCCGTTCGAGCGTCGCGCGGACGCGCGGCTCGTCGTGCAGGTTTTCGCGCGAAATCACCAGCGTCGTCAGACCCGAGGCGACGTGCAGCTGTTTGCCGGCGACACCGCAGTCATCGAGCAGTGTGAGGAGCTCGGCCGGTGGCGCGTCGCTCGTGAGCAGCAGCACGTCGCGCTCGCTGGCGACGCCGACGACGGTGCCGGGCATGCGGGGCGGGTTGCGGCGGACGACGGTGCCATCGCTCGAGGGATCGGGACCGGGCAGCGGGCCGCTCGTCGCGCGCGCGTAGAGGGCGATTCCTTTCTCCTTCGCGAACTCGACCGCCTGCGCGTTGAGGACCTTCGCGCCGGCCTCTGCCATCTCCTGCGTCTCTTCATAGGACAGCGAGCCGATCCGGCGCGCGGCGGCCACCACGCGTGGATCCGCGGAATAGACGCCATCGACGTCGGAACAGATCTCGCAGTACTCCGCGTCGAGGGCGGCCGCCATGGCAACGGCCGTCGTGTCGCTGCCGCCGCGCCCGAGCGTGGTCACTTCCTTCTTGTAGGAGACGCCCTGGAAGCCCGCGATGACGACGATCTTGCCCTGCGCGAGCGCGTCCTGCACGCGGAACGGCCGCACCTCGATGATGCGCGCGTCGACGTGCCGGTCGTTCGTGATGATTCCGGACTGGCTGCCCGTGAAGCTGATGGCGTCGCCGCCAAGCTCGCGGATCGCCATCGAGAGGAGGGCCATGGAAATGCGCTCGCCGGCCGACAGCAGCATGTCCAGCTCGCGCCGCTCGGGATTGGGCGACACCCGCTTGGCCATGGCCAGCAGCTCGTCCGTGGTGTCGCCCATGGCCGATACGACCACGACGACCTGGTGCCCTTTGCGATGGGTGTGCATGACGCGCTCGGCCACCTGCCGGAGCTTCTGGACGTCGGCGACGCTCGTTCCGCCGTATTTCTGCACGACTATCGACATAGTGAAGGCCCCAGGCCTCAGGCCTCAGGCCCCAGGCCTCAGGGCTGTCTCAGGCCTTAGCAAATCTTGGGCCTCTGAGACGCCGGGCCCTGGGGCCTGAGGCCTGAGGCCTGAGGCCTTGTATAATTCGCGCACTTACTTAAAGTTTGAGGGAGGCTCATGAGACTACGCACTTGTGTCCTGTCACTCGCGATCGTCGCGGCGGTCGCCGCCCCCACATGGGCGCAGACCGCGCCGGCGCCGCTTCGCTCGCCTGACGTCATCTTCGTTCCGACGCCCCAGGAGGTGGTCGACGCGATGCTGAAGCTCGCGAAGGTCACCAAGAACGACGTGGTCTACGACCTCGGCTCCGGCGACGGGCGGATTCCAATCACGGCCGCCAGGGTCTACGGCGCGCGCGGCGTCGGCATCGACATCGATCCGCAGCGCATCAAGGAGGCGACCGAGAACCTGAAAGCGGCCGGCGTCGGCGACCGCGTCCGGTTCCTCAATCAGGACCTGTTCACGACGAACATCAGCGAGGCGACCGTCGTGACGCTGTACCTGCTGCCGTCGCTCAACCTGAAGGCGCTGCCGAAGCTCAACGCCGAGCTGAAGCCGGGCACGCGCGTCGTCTCGCACGCGTTCGACATGGGCGACATCAAGCCGCAGGAGACGCAGAACGTCAACGGCCGGACGATCTATCTCTGGACGGTGCCGATCAAGTAACGTTCGCGCCGGGTCTGCGGCGGCTCGATCACGACCGCCGCGAGACCCGGCCTACTTCGCCCGAGATCTGATCCCTTCCGCGATCATCGCCACCTTGTAGGCCGCGCCGCGGCCCACGGCGAAGAGCGTCCGCTTGTCGCCCCCCGCAAACCCCGCGCTCTGCATCCCGATCGGCGTCGGGATCGTCCCGAGAATCTGGCCCTGCGGGCTGATGACGTTGATGCCCGCTGCCACGGCCGCGTAGAGCCGTCCGGCAGTGTCGACCGCGAGGCCGTCGCCCCGGCTGTCGGCGAACTTCCGCGGGTTCCGCACGCTGCCGTCCGGCTGCACGTCGAAGGCGACGATGTGCGTGCCGTTGGTCGCGTAGAGCGTCTTCTCGTCGGGGCTGAGCTGCACGCCGTTGGGCGCCTCGATCGCCTCGGTCAGCTTCGTCAGCCGTCCTCCCGGCGTGATGTAAAAGAGCAGCGGCTTGCGCCCGGGCGGCGGCTCGCGGAACCGGTTCGCGCCTGGAATCGGATCGGTGAAGTAGATGCCGCCCTTCCGGTCGATGACCAGGTCGTTGGGACGCACGAGCGGCTGGCCCTCGAACGCGTCGGCCAGGACCGTGCGCGTCGGGTGGAGGGCCGCCACTTTCGGGTCCCGTGACTGCGTGCCGATCAGCCGTCCTTTCGGATCGTAGGCGAGCCCGATCGTGCGGTTCGTGTTCTCCAGGTACGTCGAAATGTTGCCGGCCGGATCGATACGAATGACCTTGTCCGCGTCCTGTTCGGTGAACAGGACACCGCCGTCCGGCATCGCGATGACCCCTTCGGTGCCGTTGAAGCCGGCCCGAATGAACTCGACCTTCGTGCCGCCCTTGACGACGCCCGGAATATCGGGCGACGTGAGCACTCGGCTCGGATCGGCGGTCGGGCCCCCCTGTCTGCCTCCGGGGGCCTGTCCTGCGGCCGCGGCCCCGATCACGAGAGAGCCGGCCACGACGACAAGTGCCTTCGCCTTATTGCGCATGGAAACCCTCTGCGCGATGTTATATACCCATGTTAGTATTGCGACTCATTCTCATTTTTGAGGTTCCGTATGCTCCAGGCATTCGTCATCACGCTGCGCGAAGGGCTCGAGGCCTTTCTCATCGTCGCCATCAGCCTTGCGTATCTGCGCAAGACCGGCCGGCATCAACTCGTCCCCGCGGTCCACTGGGGCATCGGCGTCTCCATCCTCGTGAGCATCGGTGCCGGCATACTCCTGCAGCGCGCCTCGAACCAGGCGCTCTGGGAAGGGGTGCTGGCTGTGGCCGCCGCCGTGCTCGTCACGTCGCTCATCGTCCATATGTGGCGCCACGCGCGCCGGATGAAGCGCGAGATCGAGGCGCGCCTCGAGCAGTCGGCGCTGCAGACCGGCGCGCAGGCGTTGCTGGGCGTCTTCGTCTTCACGCTGCTGATGATCACGCGCGAAGGGATGGAAACGGCGATGCTGATGGGGACGCTGCTCTTTCAGATCCGCGCGGCGGATGTGATTGTCGGTGCGGCCGCCGGCACGCTGTGCGCCGCCGCCGTCGCGTGGCTCTGGTCGCGCTACGGCCACCGGATCAACCTGGCGCTGTTCTTCCAGGTGACGGCGGTCTTCCTTGGCGTCTTCGTCGTGCAGCTGCTCATCTACGGCTTCCACGAGCTGACCGAGGCGAACATCTTTCCGTACAGCGAGCCGCTGCACTGGGCGACCGAGCCCTACGGACCGGACGGCCGATACGGGCAGTATCTGACCTACATGCTCGTGGCGCTGCCGACGGTGTGGCTCATCGTCGCCGGCCTGCGGGGCGGCGGCAAGAAGGCGGCGCCGCCGATGCAGACCGTCGCGCGCTGACGTTGTCCAAACCTCCCCTCGTCGCCGAGCTGCTCTGGACCGATGGTCTCCGCTTCGGCGCCACGAGCGGGTCGACGGCTCTCGTGGTGGACGCCGACGGCGCGGCGGGTCCTTCGCCGATGCAGCTGGCGGCGTTCGGCCTGGCCGGCTGCATGGCCGCCGACGTGGTCGACATCCTCCGCAAGGGGCGGCATCCGCTGACGGGCCTGCGCGTCGCCCTCACGGGTGAGCGCGCGCCCGAGCCGCCCCGCCGCTTCGTCCGTCTTACGCTGCACTTTCATATCTCAGGGGCGGTGCCGCCCGAGGCGGTCGAGCGTGCGATTGCGCTCTCGCGCGACAAATACTGCTCGGTGTGGCATTCGATGCGCCCCGATATCGTGTTCACCACGGCCTTCGACGTGCACCCGTGACGTCTCCACTTCGCTCCGGGCAGGCCGCGGCCGGTGCATCGCCCGAGCGGAAGGGATATCTCGACTGGCTGCGCGGCGTCGGCGTGCTCATCATGATCGAGGGGCACGTCATCGACGCGTGGACCGCGCCGGCCGACCGTACGCGCACCGCCTACCACTGGATCTCGTTCGTCGGCGGGCTCGCGGGTACGCCGATCTTTCTCTTCCTGGCCGGCGTGGCGCTCGCGCTTGCGGCCGGGACGCGCATGCGACGCGGCCGATCTCCACGCGAGGTGGCCGCACTGGCTCGTCGGCGTGGCTGGCAGATCTTCGGCCTCGCGTTCCTCTTCCGCCTGCAGTCCTGGCTGATCAGTGCGGGCCCGGCGCGCACGCTGCTCAAGGTCGACATCCTCAACGTGATGGGCGTGGCGATGATCCTCGCCGCGGTGCTCTGGGGCGCCGGCCGCGGCCGATGGTCGCGGGGGATCCCGCTCGCGGCGGCTGCCGTGGCGGCGGCCATGGTCACACCGATCGTCCGCGCGGCCGAGTGGGTCGCCGTGCTGCCCGGTCCGATCGAGGCGTACCTTCGGCCCGCACCGAACGTGACCACGTTCACGCTACTGCCGTGGGCGGGGTTCGTGTTCGCAGGCGCGGCGGCCGGGCTGTGGCTCGACAGCGCACGCGATACTCGCGAGGAACGTCGGATCGCGGCCGGTCTTGGCCTCGCAGGCGCCGCACTGGTGCTCGGGGGCTACCTCGCCTCGCTCCTGCCGCCGATCTATGCGGTGACGAATTTCTGGACCAGCTCGCCGACGTTCTTCTTCATGCGCCTCGGCGCCGTGATGGTGCTCATTCCGCTCGCGTACGCGTGGAACGGCATGAGCGGCCGCTCATGGCTGTGCGAGTACGGCCGCTCGTCGCTCTTCGTCTATTGGATCCACGTCGAAATGGCCTACGGCGTGGTCAGCATGGCGCTGCACCGGCGGCTGCCGCTCGAGCAGGCCTATCTCGGATTCATCCTGCTCAGCGCGTTGCTGTTCGGGCTCGTGAAGATCAAAGAACACGTACGAACCACGAAGTTCACGAAGGTCACGAAAGACGTTACGGAAAAGAGCCTTTCGTGGTCTTCGTGACACTAACGCGCTGAAGTTTGTTTGTTTGGCAAAACAGCTGCGAGCGCGTTAGTGTCACGTTCGTGCCAGCGCTGGTCCGAGGTCCCAGCGCGGCATGTGTGGTTGCGGCTCCGCCGCGCTGGGACCGTCGTGGTTCAAAACGCCATCAGATAGGTCATCTTGGCGATCACCGCGCGGCTCAGCAGGATGCCGCTCCGCTCGTCGCGCCGCTCGTTGTAGACCAGGTAAAAGTCGCTGAGCGGCCGGTGGATGATGTTGAAGCGCAGGTTCGACGTCCACTGGCGGTTGTCGCTGTTGTACTGGACCAGCGCGTTGAAGAACATCTTCGTGTTGAAGTTGTAGTTCACGCGCGTGGTCACGAGCTTGGAAATGAACGAGCCCGTCGACAGCGAGATGTCGTTCAGCTGCAGGTTGACCGACGCGTTGAACTTCTCCGTCATCCGTACAGACGGCCCGAAGTTCAGCTGACGTCGGTACCCGTCGTAGAAGTCGCCGACGGCATAGCGCGTGTTGAACGACAGCATCGCCGCCTCGTTCGTCCTCCAGAACGCGAAGTACTCGGTGAACTCGTAGCGTCCGGTGTTGACCTGCGTACGCGTGGCGCTGTTGATGGTGAACGCCTCGGGCACGTCCTCGATCATCGGATTGAAGCCGATCTCCGCGTTCGAGCCGTCCTGGAAGTTGAAGTTCCAGTGGTACCCGTTGTAGGAGGTGTCGAGCATGCCGTCGTGCTGCCGCGTGAAGATGTCGAACTCGAAATGCGGCTGCATCTGGCGCAGCCACTTCGAGACCGCCTGCGGCCGGATCTGCCGGCCGATGCGGCCGTCGTAGTTGTGGATGCCCCAGCGCGGGACGAAGCCCATCTCGTCGTTGAACCGGTCGCCGATGCCGCTGTGGCCCGCCTGCGCCTGCCACGTCCGGCTCTGGTAGTTGAAGCCGGCGCGGCTGGCCAGTTCGTTGCCCGTGTGCGGGGCCGCCGTTCCCGGAGAGAACGATTTCGCGAGATACGCGTTGATGCTGAGATCGCCGAAGCGGAAATTCGCATCGACACCGGCAACGCGGTTGAAGAGCGGCCCGTTCCGTTCCTTGTTGAGGAAGACCGCGCCGATATCGGAGTTGGCGAGAATGTCGCGCCGCAGCCGCAGCGCCGTGAAGTTGGCGGCCGAGACCGTGTCGGTCTCGCGCTGCTGAATGTTGATCACGCCCATTGAGTAGGCGCCCTGCCGGCCGGTCAGCCGGGTGCCGCCGAGGATCGGAATCGGCTCGCCGGCATCGGAGAGGCCGATTCGCCGGCTGAAGAAGAGCCGCATCTCACGGCCGCCGCCGCCCCCGCCGCCCTGGCCGCCCCCGCCGAACTGGCCGGCGTTGGTGCCGAACTGAAAGATGCCCGAGTTCTCCAGGAAGAAATCGCGCTTCTCGGGAAAGAACAGGCTGAAGCGCGTGAGGTTGATCTGCTGCTCGTCGGCCTCGACCTGCGAGAAGTCGGTGTTGGCGGTGAAGTCCCACACGAGCCCGCTCGTCACGCCGTACTTCACGTCGAGTCCCGCGTCGAATTCGCGGGTCGTCGGGCGGCCGGCGAGCGCGCTGGAGGTCGTCGCGGCGTACGGCTTGAAGCGGAGGTTCATGCCCGGACGGACGCCGCGCAGCCCCTCGATCGTGCCGGCCATCGACACGCGGTCCAGATCGTAGATGCGGGGCACGGGCGACCAGTAGCTGTCCTCATTGACGCGGCGCAGCTTGCGCTCGAAGTTGACGCCCCAGGTCTGCATGTCGCGGGTCTCGAACTTCAGCGTCCGGAACGGAATCCGGATCTCGGCGTACCATCCCGTCTCCGCCACGCGCGTCGCGACGTCCCAGATGCCGTCCCAGTCGGCGTTGCGCTCGCGCCCCTCGTTCGCCATCTGGGCGTCGTACCTGGCGCCGCCGGGATTGGTGGCGAACGTGTAGCCGTTCCGCGCGTCGTGGAACGTGTCGAGGACGATGCGGAAGCCGTCGCTGTTGTTGGTGTTGAAGTCCTTCTTCAGGTCGGTGACCGTCAGGCGGCCCGGCTCCTCGTCGCGCGCGAACACGCCGAAGTAGATCGCCTCGTCGTCGTAGAGGACGCGGACCTCGGTGTCATACGTCGCCGGCTCGCCTTCGCGCGGGTCGTTCTGGATGAAATGCGCGGCCAGTGGTGCGCTCGCCCATGACGGTTCATCGAGCGTGCCGTCGAGCGTAATCGGGCCGCTGGCGCGGACGGCCTCGAGCCGCCGCTCCAGATGCGCCGTGTCGTAATCGATGTCGGCCGCATTGACCGATGCCGTTCGGGCGGAGTTCTGCGGTGGGTTGCTCTGCTGAGCCGCCGCGTCCGAGACGAAGCCGAGCGGGGTGCCGAGGAGGACGAGTGCCACTGCGCGTGAAGTGGCACGGAAACCGACCATGCGTAACTCCTTGTGCCGACGCCAGATATACTGACCGGGCCACACTCGCCCTCCCGAATTTCGAACAAAAACCGAAAAAACGGGTTGAGGAAGGGGACGACAGGCCGATACAATTCGCGTCTTCCTTGCACCCCTTCGCGGGAGCCGGAGAGGACCCCACATGATAAACGTTGCTGCCATTCGAATGCAGCAGTTCGGCGTGCAGTTCTACCAGGCCTCGCTGACCGCCGAGGACATCGACAAGCTGGTTCGCTTCGAGGTGTTGAGCTACGGCGAGGCGGCGCAGCCGGTCCGTGGCGCCGCGAAAAAAGTCCCATCGAAGGTGAACTGGGATTTGCTCGAACGGCGGATCGCTGCAAGCGAGAGGGCCTACCAGCGCCAGATCATCCGGCGAAAGATCGACGAACTCATGCAGTACTACGAGCAGTGCCGCCAGGCGCGCGACCTGCCGTCGATCCCCGGCGCCGTGATCATCTCCTGCGACGAGAAACTCACGTTCGAGCCGGTCGAGGCAGGGTCCGTGGTGGGCCGGCTCAAAGTGCCCGAGCGCGAAGGGATCCTCCGTGCGATCGACGGCCAGCACCGCCTGCTCGCGCTGCACGCGGATATCGACAACATGCGGGGCCACGACTTCACGGTACCCGCCATCATCTTCGACCGGCTGCCCGAGGACCATATCGTGCAGATGTTCGTCACGATCAACGCCAAGCACACGCGGCTCAATCCGTCGCACCTGGTGAGCCTGTCGGGCCGGCAGCTCTACCGCGACGAGTCGCTGGCGGCCGCGCACGACGTGGTGCGCGCGCTCAACGATCGGGAGGACTCGCCGCTGCACGGCGAGATCAAGCTGCTCGGCGTCGGGCGGGGGCGCGTGGCGCAGGCGCCGCTCGCGCAGGAGCTGAAGAAGCTCTTCGCCGGCGATGCGTTCGGCGGGCCGCGGAAGTCGGCCGACTTCCGCGAGGATGCAAAGAAGTTCTTCGTGAACTACTTCAAGCAGGTGTCGCTCGTCTTCGGCGCTGCGTGGGGCGGCCGCAAGTACAGCATCAAGTCGGCCACTGCGCTCCGTGCCTTTATTCGTGTCTCGCCCGACGTCGTGCGTCGCCTCGACCAGGAGCACGTCGACCGCAGCGACTACCGCGCGATTGGACGCGTGATCGCGCCGTGGGGCCGCCGCATTGGCGACCAGCGCTTCGAGACGGAGGGCGCATGGAAGCGGCAGGGCACCACGGTCGACACGCTGGCGCGCGAGCTGAAGCTGGCGCTCGAGTATCCCGAAGGCGCGGGCGTCTAGAAAATAAACAGGACGGGACGCTGATGCCAGCGTTCCGTCCTGATATGCCGGCCTGGCTCCCCCCAGCGTTTACGGCATTCTGCCGTAAACCACAGACCGACACACCCCATCAGGGCAACCGATGTGCCGCGCGTTTTCCGAGCAATACGGCCAATTTCGCTCTCGCCCCGCTTTCAGGAATGTGGCAAGAATTACAACTATGTCCGGCCCTGAGGCATGCGCATCGACCTGAACGCCGACGTCGGTGAAGGGCGAAGCGCGACCGTAGCCGGCTCCGACGCGCCGCCCCACGCGGATGCGGCGCTGATGCCGTCGATCACCTCAGCGAACGTCGCATGCGGCTTTCACGCGGGCGACCCTGGTGTGATGCGTGCGACGGTGGCGCTCGCGCGGGCGCACGGTGTTGCCGTTGGCGCACACCCCGGCTTTCCGGACCTCGAAGGCTTCGGCCGCCGCGAGCTGCACGTGGCGCCGCACGACGTCGAGGACTTTGTCGTCTATCAAGTCGGAGCGCTTGCCGCAATCGGCGCCGCACAGGGTGTGCGGCTTCAGCACGTCAAGCCGCACGGGGCGCTCTTCAACATGGCCGTGCGCGACCGCGCGCTGGCCGACGCCGTCGCGCGCGCCGCCGTAGTGATCGACCGGGAACTGATCCTTTTTGGCCTGCCTGGATCGGAGATCGTGGCGGCGGGTGCGCGCGCCGGGCTGCGGACGGCGCGCGAGGGATTCGCGGACCGCGCGTACCGGGCCGATGGCACGCTCGTACCGCGATCCGAGCCTGGAGCGGTGATCCACGATCCGGAGATCGTCGTCGAGCGCGCGGTTCGCATGGTGCGCGACGGGGTCGTCGACGCCATCGATGGCAGCCGCGTACGTCTGGCGATCGATACGTTGTGCGTGCACGGCGATACGCCGGGCGCCGCGGAGCTGGCCGCGCGAATTCGCCAGGCCCTGGTCGCAGCCGATGTCGAAGTGAAGGCGGTCGGCGCGAGCTGATGCATCACGGATCCGGCTGAAGCCGGACGCTACGTACGGGGGTGTTCCGATACCAGCACCCGTCTTAGCACCTTGCCGACCATCGTCTTCGGCAGGTCCTTCCGGAACTCGATGTGTGCGGGCACTTTGTAGGGCGCGAGCCGCTCGCGGCAGAAGGCGCGCAGCTCCTCTTCGGTGGCGCTCTGGCCGGCCCTCAGCACCACCCATGCCTTCGCCACCTCGCCTTTGAGCGGATCGGGAATGCCGGCCACGCTCGCCTCCATGACGGCCGGGTGCTCCGACAGCACTTCCTCGATCTCGCGCGGCCACACCTGAAAGCCGCTCGTCTTGAGCATGTCCTTCTTGCGATCGACGAGGAAGATGTAGCCCTCCTCGTCCATGTAGGCGAGGTCGCCCGTGTGCACCCACAGCCCGCCCTCGCCATGCCGCCGCAGCGTATCGGCGGTCTCGGCGGGATTGCTCCAGTACTCGGCCATGTACTGAGGCGCGCGCAGGATGAGCTCGCCGACCTCGCCGAACGGCAGGTCGCGGTCGCCGCGCTCGGCGTCGACGATACGGGCCTCGACATCGGGCAGCGGCAATCCGATCGAACCGATCTTGTTCTTCCCTTTCACCGGGTTTACGCAGCACGCCATCATCGCTTCCGTCAGCGAGTAGCCTTCGACGATCCGCGCGCCGGTCGCCTCCTCGAACTGCCGCTTGGTCTCCGCCATCAGCGCCGAGGCGCCGGAGAAGCACAGCTTGATCGAGCGGAGCGACACCTTGCCGGCGCGCACGTCCGGATGGTTGAGGATGGCGGCATAGAGCGTCGGAATGCCGTTGAAGAACGCCGGCTTCACCTGGCGGATCGTCTTGAGCAGATCGCCGATGTCGCGCGGGTTCGGCACGATCGAGAGCGGCGCCGGCGCCACGAACGCGAGCGGCTGCACGCCGGCATTCGCATAGACGTGAAACAGCGGCAGCGGCAGCATGATGACGTCGGTCCACGCTGTCAGGGCCGACTTCGTCCACTCATGCAGCTGCCGTCCGGCCGCGACGTAGTGCCGGTGCAGCCCCACGACGCCTTTCGGCGTCCCCGTTGTGCCGCCGCTCGAGAGAATGACCGCGCGGTCGTCCGGACCGACGGTGACCGCCGGCGTCGGCGCCAGGCGATGCGCCTCGAGCAGCGCCTGGAACCAGACGTCCTCGGCGGCGAGCGCGATCCGATGGCCGGTCCTCTTCTCCTTGAACAGCGTGAAGAGCACGCGCAGCAGCGGCGGCAGATACTCCTTGATTGACGTCGCGATCACGCGCCGAAGCCCGGCCCGCGTCTGAATGTTCTTGATTCGCCCGTAGAACGGCGTCAGCACGACGATTGTCGTGGCGCCGACCGACGCGATGGCGGCCTCCAGCTCCCGCTCGGTGTAGATCGGATTGAGCGGCACGACGACGGCTCCCGCTTTCCAGATACCGAACTGCGCGATGAGGAACTGCGGACAGTTGGGGAGCAGCAGTGCCACGCGATCGCCGGGGCGCACGCCACGCGCGGCGAGCGCCGCGGCGAAGACGTTGCTCAGCCGGTCGAGCGTGGCGTACGAGACCGAGGCGCCTTTGAAGAGGAGAACCGGTTTGTCGCCGTGCTCGCGTGCGAGATCGGAGAGGTAATCGACGAGCGTCCGATCCGGGTAGGGCGCGAGGGTCTTGGCGACGTCCGAGTCGTAGTGCGCCAGCCAGGGCTTGTGCACGGCGCACATTCTAAGTTGCCAGTTGCCAGTTGTCAGTGCCCGAGCAGCATCAACAGGAGGGCTTTCTGCGTGTGGAGCCGGTTCTCCGCCTGGTCGAACACGACCGACGCGGGCGACTCGAAGACCTGTGCGGTGACCTCTTCGCCGCGGTGCGCCGGCAGGCAGTGCATGAAGATCGCACGCGGCGCCGCCGCGGCCATCAGCGCGCCGTCGACCTGATAGGGCCGGAACGTGCGCCGGCGGACGTCGGCCTGCGCTTCCTGCCCCATCGACGTCCAGACGTCCGTGTACACCGCATCGGCGCCCGCCACCGCCTCGTACGGATCGGTGAACGTCCGGATCCGCGCGCCGTCGCGAGCCACGCGGTCCGCTCCTTCGAGGACCTGTGCCGGCAGCCCGTACCCGGGGGGCGACGCCACGTGCACCGAGACGCCGATCTGCGGCGCCGCGTGCACGAGCGAGGTCGCGACGTTGTTGCCGTCGCCGACGTAGGCGACGGTCCGCCCGCGGCACTCGCCCCACTGCTCGATCATCGTGAGCAGATCCGCCAGCGCCTGACACGGATGCTCGCTGTCACTGAGCGCGTTGATCACGTGCAGCCGCGTGGTCGCCGCCGCCATCGTCTGCGCTTTGTCGTGCGCGTAGGTACGGATCACGACCGCACGCACCCAGCGCTCGAGGTTCCGGGCGACGTCTTCGAGCGGCTCGCGTCCACCGTTCGCAAATTCCGGCGGCAGGTGCAGGGGATGCCCGCCAAGCTCGCGGATCGCAATCTCGAACGTGGCACGCGTCCTGAGCGAGGGCTTCTCGAACAGCATGGCCACGTGCGCGCCGCCAAGGGCGCGTGCGGTCGGCGCCTGCTCGCCGAAGCGGCGGTCCGCCTTGAGCTGCGCGGCCAGCGTCAGCAGGCGCGTGAGCTCGCCGGTCGGGAGATCGAGAACGGAGAGAAAATCCTTCGTGGCCGGCAGCGCCGGCGGGGCGGATGCCTTCATGTCCGGTACTCGCCGTTGATGCGCACGTACTCGGCGCTCAGATCGCAGGTCCAGATCGTCGCCGACACACCGCCGCCCGATCCGAGATTCACATCGATCTGCACCGTCTTGCCTTTCAGGTGTTCGGCGGCGATCGGCGCCGACTCGTCGTGCGGCAGACCGTGCTCGAAGAGCCGCGTGCCGCCGACGTGCACCGTCAGACGGTTGATGTCGAAGGCGACGCCCGACCGGCCCGCGGCCGCCACGATGCGGCCCCAGTTCGGATCGGCGCCGTGCACGGCGGTCTTCACGAGTGGCGAGTTCGCGATCGTGCGCGCCACCTGCCGAGCCTCGTCGACGGTCCGGGCATCGGCCACCGTGACGGCAATCACCTTGGTGGCCCCTTCGCCGCCCCGCACGATGGCGACCGCCAACTCGCGCGAGACGGCCAGGAGCCCGTCGACGAGCGCGGGATAGGTCTCTTCGTCGATGACGACGCCGCTGGCGCCCGACGCGAGCGCGAAGAGCGAGTCATTGGTGGAGCACTCGCCGTCGACGGTAATCGCGTTGAAGGTGTCGCGCGCCGAGAGCTGAAGCGCCCGCCGGAGCAGTGCCGGCGGGACCTCCGCATCGGTCGTCAGGAACCCGAGCATCGTCGCCATGTGCGGCTCGATCATGCCGGAGCCCTTCGCCATGCCGCCGACCGCGAAGCGCCCGCGAGGCGTCTCGACGACGACGGCATGATCCTTGGGGAACGGGTCGGTCGTCATGATCGCGCGTGCCGCCTCAGCGGCGGCCTCACGGCTCATGCGGCCGACGGCCGCACGGATCCCGCTGACGATGCGATCCATCTTCAGCGCCACGCCGATGACGCCCGTGCTCGCCACGAGCACCTCGTCGGGCGCACAACCGAGCGCCTCTGCGGTCTCCTGCGCCATCCGCGCGGCGTCTGCCAGGCCCTGTCGGCCGGTGCACGCATTCGCGCAGCCGCTGTTGACGACGACGGCGCGCGCGCGGCCGTGGGTGCGCTCGAGGTGCTGCCGCGACAGGATGACCGGCGCGGCCTGCGCCAGGTTCGTCGTCAGCAGCGCCGCCGCGGGAACGGGTGCGTCTGCGGCCAGCACGGCGAGATCGAGCGCCGTGGCGGCCGCCTTGATGCCGCAGTGCACCGCGCCCGCGGTGAATCCCCTCGGCGCGGTGATGCCGCCGTGCGCCGGCGCGATATGCCCGCGACTCTCGATCGACCGGACGTCAGCCATGGAGTGAGGCGAGCGGCACGAACGGCTGCGGCGCGCGGCGCAGCGCTCGAACCAGGGGGTACTGCCCGCAGCGCCGGAAGTGCGCGCATGCGTGGCAGTCGGTCACGATCTTTTCCGGCAGCCAGACGTGGGGCACGATCGAGAAGCCGAGCTGCACGAAGTACGCCGGCGCGTGCGTGAACGCGCACAGCGTGTCGAATCCTGCGGAGGTCGCCTGCTGCACCAGCTCACCGATGATGTCCGCCCCGAGGCCGAGGCGCCGGGCGTCGCGCGTGACCACCAGCGATCGCACTTCGCCGACCACGCGGCTGAGCGGCGCGAGCTCGCCGCAGGCGACGAGACGGCCGCCGTTGGCCGCCACGATGAACCGGTGCGCGTGGGTGGTCACCTCCTCGAGCGTTCGCGGGAGGAGATGGCCCTCGTCAAGGTGCTCGACGATCAGCGTATGAATGGCGGGCGCATCCGCCGGCGTCGCCGGTCGTAAGAGCGCGGTGGTGGCCGTCTGGGTCGCCGGGCTCACGCTCTCACCTCCGCGGCAACGGCCGCGAACACCGCATCGAGCAGGTCGACGGCGCGGTCGATGTCGGCCTGTTCGATCGTCAGCGGCGGCAGCAGGCGGACGACCTTCTCGTCGGTCCGGTTGACCAGCAGGCCGCGCGTGCGCGCCTCGTCCACGAACGGCGTCGCGTCGAGGCTCAGCTGCAGGCCGCGCATCAATCCGACACCGCGCACTTCGACGATGACGGGGTGCTTGAGCGCGAGCGCCCGCACCCGGCGCTCGCAGTGGACGCCGACGGTCTTGACGTGATCGAGCAGGCCGCGATCCATGAGCTCGGTCAGGAACACCACCGCGGCACGCGTGCCGAGCAGGTTCCCGCCATACGTGCTGCCGTGATCGCCGGCAGAAATCGCCTGGGCGACGCGTTCGGATACGAGCGCCGCGCCGACCGGGACGCCGCCGCCGAGCGCCTTGCCGACCGAGATCAGGTCCGGCCGGAGGCCGAGCACCGGCGCGTAGAACGGATGACCGGTCCGGCCCAGGCCGCTCTGCACCTCGTCGGCGATGAGCAGCGTGCCGGTGCGCGTGCAGGCCTCGGTGAGGGCGGCCGCGAACCGGGCCGACAGCGGCCGGATGCCCCCTTCACCCTGAATCGGCTCGGCGATGATCGCGGCGGTCCGATCCGTGACCGCCGCCTCGAGCGCCGCCGGATCGTCGGGATCGACGAAGGTGACGCCCTCGAGCAGCGGCGCAAACGGCGCGCGATAGTGCTCGTCGTGCGTCACCGAGAGCGAGCCGAAGGTCCGGCCGGAAAATCCGCCGGCCAGCGCGACGAAGCGCGTCCGCTCTTTCGCGCCCTGCGTGTACCAGTAGCGGCGGGCAAACTTCAGACAGGCCTCCACCGCTTCGGTGCCGCTGTTGCAGAAGAACGCGCGCGGCAGGCCCGAGAGCTGCGCCAGCCGCGAGGCCGCTTCGGCCTGGTACGGGTGGTAGTAGAGATTCGAGGTGTGCAGGAGGGTGGCCGCCTGCTCCGCGATCGCGGCCGCCAGCGTCGGGTGTGCGTGGCCGAGCGACGTCACGCCGATGCCGGAAATGAAATCGAGGTACTCGCGACCGGCCGTGTCGTACAGGCGCGCGCCGCTGCCGCGGATGAACGCCACGGGCTGCCGGCGGTAGGTCTGCAGGATGTGGCGCGCCTCGCGCGCCTGAATGTCCTCGAGTGTGAGGTTCATCGCACCACCTGTGTGCAGCCGGGCAGCGGACCGCGGGCCGCGGCCAGCGCATCGAACCGGATCGTTCTCCCGTCGGCAATCACGACGTCACCGACGCCCCGCCGCAGCGCGGCGCGGCACGCCTCGAGCTTCGCCACCATGCCCTTGTTGGCGGCGCCGCTCCGAACGAGACGCGCGGCCTCGCGCGTGGTCAGCCGCGCGATCGTCCGCCCCTCCGCGTCGAGCACGCCGGCGGTGCCGCCGGCAATCACGAGCCGCGAGGCGTGGAGCGCCGCGGCCAGATGCGACGCGAGCGTGTCGGCGTTCACGTTCAACAGCTCGCCGCCGCGCGTCGCGCCGATGCAAGCGACGACCGGCACATAGCCGCGCGCCACGAGCGTGGTCAGGAGCTCGGGGGTGCCGTTGCTGACGGGCGCACCGACGAGCCCGAGATCGACCCTCTCACCCGAAACCGTGGTGATCGGTGCTGCCCGGCGCATGGTGGCGACCGACGCATCGGCGCCGGTCAGACCGACGGCGCGGGCGCCGGCGCCCCGCAGCGCGGCGACGAGCCGCGTGTTGATCCCACCCGCGAGCACGGAGACGACGACGGCGAGCGTCCGGGCGTCGGTGACGCGCAGGCCGTCCACCTGCTGCTTCGGAATACCGGCCGCGGCCAGTGCCACGTCGATCTCGCGCCCGCCGCCGTGCACGACGACGACCGGCGTCCGGCGCGCCAGCCGGGCGATGCCGTTGGCGACGCGGCGAAGATCGTCCGGCTGCTCGAGCAGCTCGCCGCCCAGCTTGATCACGATCCGGGATCCGGGCCCCCGTCTCACAACAGCCCCGTGCGCTCGTCGAGGCCGAGCATCAGATTCAGGTTCTGCACCGCCTGCCCGGCGGCGCCCTTGAGCAGATTGTCGAGCACCGCCACGAGCACCAGCCGTCCGCCGGCTTCATCCACGCGCCAGCCGATGTCGCAGAAGTTCGTGTGCGCGACGTGCTTGATCTCCGGCAGGTCCGTCCCGGTCAGCCGGACGAAGGGGGCCGACGCGTACGCCGCCTCCAGCGCCGCGGCGATCTGCGTCGCGGTTGTGCCGCGCGGGAGTGGCGCGTAGATCGTTTCGAGAATGCCGCGGTCGAGCGGCACGAGATGCGGCACGAACGTCACGCGCGTGCCGAGCTCCTGCTCGATTTCGGCCGTGTGACGGTGCGAGAAGACGGCGTAGGCGGCGACGCTCCCGTGGTTCTCGGAGAAGTGGGTGCGCTCGCTCGGCGTCTTGCCGGCGCCGGAAATGCCCGACTTCGCGTCGACCACGATCGCGCCCTCCAGGAGCCCGGCCGCCGCAAGCGGCTCGAGGGCGAGGAGTGCCGCCGTCGGGTAGCAGCCGGGACAGGACGCGAGCCGCGCGTTCCGAATCGCTGCCGCATGCCGCTCCGGAAGCGCATACACGACGCCGTCGGGGAGCGCGGTTGTGGCCGGATACCAGCGCTGCCGGTCGGCGTCGCGGCGGATCCGGAACGCGCCCGACAGGTCGATCACCCGGACGCCGCGCGCGAGGAGGGCCGTGCCGACTTCGGCCGACGCCGTCTCGGGCAGCGCGAGAAACACGATCTCCGCGTTCGCCGCGAGCCGCTCGACGTCGAGCGGCGCGACCGCGCCGTCCCAGACGCGCTTGAGCGCCGGCAGCGGACGCGGCGCGCTGGTCGAGCCAGACGACATGGCGGCGGTCAGCGTCACCGCCGGGTGGCGCGCCAGAAGGCGAACGAGCTCCTGGCCCGCATAGCCGGTCGCGCCGGCGACGGCGACGCGCGTGAGCCGCGGCGGCGCCGCGGCGGGGTCTTCGCTGACCTGAGGGGCAGTGGGAGCCATTCTCACCGATCGTCGAAAAAGAATATTTATACAGTCGCGTGCATAATCAGTCAAGCGACCTGGGTTATGCTAGGTGGCCAGGTCGCTCGGTCGCTGGGTGGGTGTGCTCTCCAGCTACCCGAGCCACCCGGCGACCGAGCGACCCAGCTACCCATGAAAGCACGCCGACAGTCGGTCATTCTCGAGACGATCCAGCGGCAGCGCGTGGGCAGCCAGGAGCAGCTCCGCCGGCTGCTGCGCGCCGCCGGCTTCGACGTCACGCAGGCGACGCTCTCCCGCGACATTCGCGAGCTGGGCCTGGTCAAGGGCGGCGCGGACCGCGCCTATCAGCCGCCGGCCGCGGCCGCCACCAACGGCAACCCCTCGGCGCTCCTGAACCGCGCCGTCGGCGAATACCTCACGCGCGTCGACCGCGTGCAGCAGCTCGTCATCCTGCGGACGGGCCCCGGCCAGGCGCCGCTCCTCGGGGTCGCGCTCGACGGCGCGCGCCTGCCGGAACTGGTCGGCACGATTGCGGGCGACGACACGATCCTCGCAATCGCCCCCGACGCCCGCCGCGCGCGGGTGCTCGTCCGGCGCCTCGAAAGGCTCTCACGCCCGTGACGCCGCGCATCGTGTTCCCGTACTGGGGCGCCTCGGACGGCTGGGCCGGTATCGCCGCGGCAGCCGCGGCGCAGAACGCCGAGATCGTCACGCTGACGCTCGACCTCGGCCAGGACGCCGATCTCGAAGAAATCCGCGACCGCGCCCTGGCAGCCGGCGCCGTACGGGCCCACGTGCTCGACGTGCGCGAAGAGTTCGCGCGCGACTACGTGCTGCCGGCGCTTCACGCCGACGCCCTGCAGGCCGATCCGGCGGCGCTGGCGCTCGCGCGGCAGCTCGCGGCGAAGAAGCTCGAGGAAGTGGCCGCCATCGAAGGGGCCGCGCCGGCCGCTGACCGCGTCGTGATTCACCAGACGCTGCTCGGGCGCCGTGGCGCCTCTTACACGCTGACGACGGCACCGGCCGACGCGCCGCCGATGCCGGCGCACGTGGAGATCGCGTGGGCCGGCGGCGTGCCGACCGCGATTAACGGCGTCCCGATGCCGCTGACGGAGCTGATCGACATACTGGCGATCATTGCAGGTCACCACGGCATCGGCCGCGTTGATCCGGGATCCCCGATCCCGGATCCCGGCGTGATCGAGGCGCCCGCCGGCGTGGTCCTGATCGCTGCATACCGTGCGCTGGTGGCGGCGACCCTGCCACAACCGATCACCGGCACGGTCCGCATTCACCTGCTCAAAGGAGACCATCGCGTGCTGGCGGTCAATGTCGAATCCCGGATCCCGGATCCCGGATCCCGTCTCCCGGTGGCCCCCTCATGACGCTCTGGTCCGGGCGGTTCGATACCGCCCCCGATCCCGAGGCCTTCGCCTTCGGCGTCTCGTTTGGCTTCGACCGCGCGCTCTTCGAAGACGACGTGACGGGCAGCCTCGCCTGGGCGGAGGCGCTCGGCGCCGCCGGCGTGCTGTCGGCCGACGACACGCGCGCGATCGTCGACGGCCTGCAGGCGATCCTCGCGGAAGGGCGGCGCGACCCCTCGTGGGTGTCCGGGCCGGACGAAGACGTGCACAGCTTCGTCGAGCGGAAGCTCGTCGAGCGCATCGGCGACGCCGGGCGGCGGCTCCACACGGGCCGATCGCGCAACGAGCAGGTGTCGCTCGATCTGCGGCTGTACGTGCGCCGCCGCATTCCCGTGCTCCAGGCGGAGGTGGCGGCACTCGTCGCGGCGTGCGTGGATCGGGCCGAGCGCGCGGACGCGGCGGTGATGCCGTCGTACACGCACCTGCGCCGGGCGCAGCCCGTGCTCGTGGCGCACTACTTCCTCTCGCATGCGGCGGCGCTGCGGCGCGATCACGCACGGCTGGCGGCCGCGGCCGCCGAAGCGGATGCACTGACGCTCGGCTCGGGCGCTATTGCCGGTACGAGCTACGCCATTGATACCGCGCGCCTGGCGTCGCGCCTCGGCTTCTCGCGGGTGGTGGCCAACAGCATCGACGCCTCGTCCGATCGCGACTTCGTTGCGGCGTTTCTGTACGCCGCGTCGCTCGCGATGGTGCATCTGAGCCGGCTCGCCGAAGACCTCATCATCTTCACCGGCGAGGAGTACGGGTTCTTCGATCTGGCAGACGCGTCGGCAACCGGCAGCAGCATGATGCCGCAGAAGAAAAACCCCGACCCGCTCGAGCTGGTGCGCGGAAAGACAGGGCGCGCCATCGGCCGGCTCACCGGCTGGCTCACCACGATGAAGGCGCTTCCCTCCGGTTACAACAAGGACCTGCAGGAGGACAAGGAGGCCGTCTTCGATGCGGAGGCGACGCTCGGTGCCTCGCTCGGCGCGTCGCGGGCCGTCGTCTCCCGCCTCTCCCTCGATGCCGACCGCAGCGGCCGCGCGGCGTCCGGCCTGCTTCTTGCCACGGATGTTGCGGATTACCTCGTCGCACGGGGGATGCCGTTCCGCCGGGCCCATGAGGTGGTTGGTGCGCTGGTCCGGCGGCTGCTCGCCGAGGGGCGCGACTTCAGCGCGCTGACGCTGGCGGAATGGCGCGAGGCGAGCGAGCTCTTCGGTGACGACGTGCCGCAGGTGGCCACAGCGCTCGCGGCGGTCGAGGCGCGGCGCACCCCCCAGTCGACGAGCCCGCAGGCCGTGCGGATGGCGCTGGACGAGTGTCGGAAGTGGCTGGCCTCCCAGGAGGCCGGCCGGTCGGTAGCGGCGGGATAGGCAGCCGGTCGGGGTTTTGTTACACTCTGAGAACCTGCGCCCCCTTATATCCCACCTGATAGGAACCGGCTCCGGGGGAAACCGTCTCAACTGAGGGCGTACGGCGTACTTAGGCAACACCAATTCAGAAGGTCTGAATGCAGCAACGCCGGCTTCGGCTCGGTGACATCCTCGACGACTACTGTCCGCGCGAGCGCCGCATCACCAACCACGCCGTCGTCGCGATGGTCGACGATGCGGTGAAGCAGACGCGGTGCACGACGTGCGATGCCGACCACGAGTACAAGCACGCGAGAGTGCCGCCGCAGCGGCGCAAGCGCGCGGCCACGGCCGGCGCGGCGCCGGCGATCGTCGAACGCTCCGAGCCCGAAAGCCTGACCGACCTACCGCCCGTCGAGCCGCCGATCGCGGTGACGACCGCCGAAGACGAAGCGGCGCCACCGGAGGCAGCCCCCGACGAAGATGGTCCCGTGCATCGTCGTTTGATTCGGGCGACGCTGCCGCGTCCCGACGGCCAGACCCCGGAACGCCGCGAACCCGAGTTCACGATTCGGCAGCCGAGCTTTCGCGGGCGGCCGTTCGAGCACCAGAATGGTGGACGGCTTGGGCGCCGCCAGGCGCACGCCCACGGCGCGTCGCACCCGCAGCGCTTCCCCTCTCGACACGGCTCGGGGCAGGGCCCTCGGCACGGCTCGGGACAGGCCCCTCGACAGGGCTCGGGGCAGGGATCCGGCGGGCCCGGTTTCCGGCCGAGTGGCAACCGGCCCGGGCATCCGGGCGGGCCGCGCGGCCCGCGGCACGGCGCCGGTCGCGGCGGGCGCAAGCGCGGCCGCTGACCTCCCGACACGTCACCTCGCACAGTGCCGGAATTCTCCGAGAAGACCGGGCTCATCGTCGGCGTCGCGAATAAGCGCTCGATCGCGTGGGCCATCGCACAGGCCACGGCCCGCCGCGGCGCGCGGCTGGTCCTGACGTACCAGGGCCGGTTCGAGGAGCACGTCCGTGAGCTGTCGGAAGGGCTGAGCACGCGGCCGCTGGTGTTGCCGTGCGACGTCGCCTCCGATGCCGACATCGATTCCGTCTTTGCGCGGATCGGGCAGGAGTTCGGCGGCCTCGATTTCCTCGTCCACGGCGCGGCGTTCGCGCCGCGGGAGGAGCTGGCGTCGCCGTTTCTCAACACCAGCCGTGAGGGGTTTCGAGTGGCGCTCGACGTCTCCGCGTATTCGTTCGTCGCGCTCGCGCGCGGCGCTGCGCCGCTGATGGACAAGCGCGGCGGCGGCAGCATGCTGACGCTCACCTACATCGGCAGCCAGCGCGTCTTCCCGAACTACAAGGTGATGGGCGTGGCCAAGGCCGCGCTCGAATCGACGGTCCGCTATCTCGCCGCGGATCTCGGACCGCGCAACATCCGCGTCAACGCGATCTCCGCGGGACCGATCAAGACCCTGGCCGCCGCCGGTATCGGCGGTTTCTCTCGCATCCTCGACGTCTACCGCGAGCGCGCTCCGCTGCGGCGCAATGTCGAGGCGGCCGAAGTCGGCGAGGCTGCCGCGTTCCTGCTGAGCGACGAGGGCAAGGCGATCTCCGGCGAGGTGCTGCTCGTCGACTGTGGATTCCACATCACAGGCATGTAGGTTGCTATCCGCACCTCCAAGTCGGCGGTTGGTGGCTGGTCGTTGGTGGTTTAGGTTCTGGGTTCTTCCCACCAACCACCAACCACCAACCACCAACCATGGAGGGTCCATGCGGAAGCTCAGCTACATCGCATCGATCGCGCTCGTGCTGGCGATGACAGTGGCGGCCTGCGGCCGCACCGTCGGCGAGACGATCGACGACACCACGATCACGACGCGCGTGAAGACGGCGATGCTCAACGATCCGGCGGTCGGCGGTCTGCGCATCGACGTCGACACCTTCAAGGGCGTCGTGACCCTTTCGGGCCGCGTGAAATCGCAAGGGGAGCGGGATCAGGCGATCGCGCTGGCGCGGCAGATCGACGGGGTCGTCGAGGTGAAGGACGCCCTGCAGGTCATTCCGGACTAACGTCCCCAGCTTTCGGTCCGGATCTGCGCCTCAGGGACGCCGAGGGCCCTGAGCGTCGCGACCGACTCGCCCACGAGCGAATCGGGTCCGCACACGAAGCAGAGCGTCGCGTCCGGTTCGTGAATCACGGCCTCGAAGTGGTCGCGGCCGATGCGGCCGCGGCGTCCGGTCCAGGACAGGCTCTGATCGCGCGTCACCGTCGGGTGCAGCTCGAGGCGGCCCGCCTCGGCGTGCACCTTGAACTCGTCGATGAAGGCGAACTCGTCGGCGCGCCGCGCGCTGTAGAGCAGCGACAGCCGGTGCGCCGGGCCCTGCCGCAGCAGATGATCGAGCATCGATCGCAGCGGCGCGATCCCAGTGCCCCCCGCCACAAAGAGGACCCAGCGCGCGTGCACCATCGGCGGCAGCGTGAAGGTGCCGACCGGCCCTTCGACGTCGACGAGCGTACCCTCGGACGCGGCGCCGAAATTCGCCCCGAGCGCGCCGTCGGGGTCGGTGGCGATCAGCAGTTCGAGCGTGTCTGACTCCGCGGCCCGCTGCGGCGAGCACGCGATCGAGTACGGCCGCCGCTCCAGCTGCCCGTGCGCGCCGACGAGCACCGCCTGACCAGGCTGGAAGTCGAGCCGGTAGCCCTGGAGATCGAGAGTCACCAGACGGGAACGTGGCGTCGCGGCGTGCGTCGTGAGGATCGGAATCGTCAGGACCAGCACGTGTCCGCAGTGTACTTCAGCGGTAGAGCCGGTATGATGGAGGCCCCGGACGGCTTCATGTCGATCATTCTCGAACGCGTTCCCGCCGGCCAGAAAGTAGGCATCGCATTCTCCGGCGGCCTGGACACGAGCGCCGCGCTGCACTGGATGCGCGCGAAGGGCGCGGTGCCGTACGCGTACACCGCGAACCTCGGACAGCCCGACGAGCCCGACTACGACGAGATCCCGCGCCGTGCGCTCCAGTACGGCGCTGAGCGCGCGCGCCTCATCGACTGTCGCGCGCCGCTCGTCGCCGAAGGGGTCGCGGCGCTGCAGTGCGGCGCCTTCCACATTTCCACGGCAGGCGTCCCGTACTTCAACACGACGCCGGTCGGCCGCGCGGTCACCGGCACCATGCTCGTCGTGGCGATGCGCGACGACGACGTGCACATCTGGGGAGACGGCAGCACGTACAAGGGCAACGACATCGAGCGGTTCTACCGGTACGGGCTCCTCGCCAACCCGCACCTGCGCATCTACAAGCCGTGGCTCGATCAGGCGTTCATCGACGAGCTCGGCGGCCGGGCCGAGATGTCGGCCTACATGCACCGTGCGGGGCTGCCGTATCGGATGAGCGCCGAGAAGGCGTACTCGACCGACTCGAACATCCTTGGCGCGACCCACGAGGCGAAGGATCTCGAGCGGCTCGACGCCGGCATCCGCATCGTGCAGCCGATCATGGGCGTGCCCTTCTGGCGCGAGGACGTCGTCATCAGGCCCGAGGAGGTCTCGATCCGCTTCGAGGAGGGGCAGCCGGTGGCGCTGAACGGGATGTCGTTCGCCGACCCGGTGGAGCTGATCCTCGAGGCCAACCGCATCGGCGGCCGCCATGGGCTCGGCATGAGCGACCAGATCGAGAACCGCGTCATCGAGGCGAAGAGCCGCGGGATCTACGAGGCGCCGGGCCTGGCGCTGCTGTTCATCGCCTATGAGCGGCTCGTCACGGGCATCCACAACGAAGACACGATCGAACAGTACCGCGACAACGGTCGACGTCTCGGACGGCTGCTGTACCAGGGCCGATGGTTCGACCCTCAGGCGCTCATGCTGCGGGAGACCACCCAGCGTTTTGTCGCCCGCGCCATCACGGGTGAGGTGGTGCTGGAGCTGCGCCGCGGCAACGACTACTCGATCCTCGACACGCGCAGCCCCAATCTGACGTACCATCCCGAGCGGCTGACGATGGAGAAAGGCGAGTCGGCGTTCACGCCGCGCGACCGCATCGGGCAGCTGACGATGCGGAATCTCGACATCGCCGATACGCGCGAGAACGGATTTCGTTTCTGTGGCGCGAACCCTTCGGGTTCGCGAGGCGAGCCTGAAAGGCTCGCCCCACAAATCCGCGCTAGACGCATTTGAAAAATGCGCTAAGACACGAGCGGCGCGCTGTCCGGGGCGGGCGGCTCGACGTTGACGCGGCGCCGCCGCGTCTCTTCCTTGCGGCGGCTCTTGTCTTCGTACATCTGACGGTCGGCCTTGGCGACGAGCGCGTCGTAGTTGTCGCCGTCGTGTGGAAACACGGCGATGCCGGCGCTGATCGAGAGAGGCCGGCGGGCGGCGGATTCGACGTCCAGCACGATTCGGCCGATCGCCACCTGGAGCTCGAGCCGCTTGGATTCCGCCTCGCCGCCGCCGCAGCCGGAGAGGACGACGATGAACTCGTCGCCGGCGTACCTGACGCACATGTCGTAGGGCCGGATGGCGCCGCGGAGGACGCGCGCGACCTCGCGCAGCGCCCAGTCGCCCACGCGGTGTCCGAACGAGTCGTTGATCTCCTTGAAGTCGTCGAGGTCCAGCACCACGAGCGACACTTCCGACTTGTGGCGCTCGGCGCGCGCCAGCTCCCGCGCGAGGTGCTGGAACAGCGATCGCGTGTTCGGCAGCGCGGTCAGCGGATCGGTCAGCGAATCTTCCTGCGTCTGCTCGAAGACGATGGCGTTGTTGATGACGGCGGCCGCCTGCTCGCACACCCGGTCCAGCAGGCGGGCGTGGTCGTCGTCGTAGACGCTCGGCTCCGTGTGATAGACGCCGAGCGTACCGATGAGGCGATCGTTGAACACCAGAGGACAGACGAGTGCCGACTGCAGCACGGTTGGCGCCTTCGAGCCCATGGCCTCGAGATCCGTGCTCGGTCGCGCGTTCACGAGCGGGCGCCGGTTCCGCGCCACCCACCCGGTCAACCCCTGGCCGCTCCGGAGCGTGAGCTGCTGGATCAGCTCCGAATCGGTGCCGGTTGCGAACCGGCACTGCAGCTGTTCGCGCGAGGGGGAGTAGAGGAACAGCGCGCATGCGGAGAACGGGACCAGACTCGTCAATTTCGACGAGACGAGCGCCATCGTGTCGGTCACCGTGAGCCTGGTGCCCATGGTCTGCGCGATTTCGTAGAGCGCATGGATCTCGCGGTGCGCGACCGCGATGTTCTCGAACACGGTCGCCAGCGGCGTCCGAGCGGGCCTGGTTCGCGACGCGCGCACGCCCCGGCCGGCCTGGAGATCGGACGACCTCGCCAGCCCAGAGTCCGCCGGGTCCTCCTCGACCACCAGCGTCGGCAGGATGCCGAGGAAGACGTCGACGAGCCGCGGATCGAGCGCTTTCCCAGCCTCCTGTTTCACGACCGCGACGGCTGCATCCGGACTGATCGCCTTGTGATACGGGCGATCCGAGGTGAGCGCCTCGAAATAGTCGGCGATACAGATGATGCGCGCGCCGATCGGGATGTCGTGCTCCTTGAGGCCGGTTGGATAGCCGCGGCCGTCCCAGCGCTCATGGTGCGAGAGCACGAGCGGCACTACCGGATAGGGAAACTGCACGGATCGGAGGATCTCCGCACCGACCTCGGGGTGCACCCGCACTTTCTGAAATTCCTCCGGCGTCAGCGGCCCGGCCTTGGCGAGGATGTGATCCGGGATGGCGAGCTTGCCGATGTCGTGAAGCAGAGCGGCCGTCTTCACCGCCTGCACTTCGGTGTCCGACATGCCGATCGCGCACGCGAGGCCTGTCGCGTACCTCTGCACGCGGCCGATGTGGTTCGGGGTCGTCTGGTCCTTGGCGTCGATGGCGAGCGCCAGCGCTTCGATCGTCGCCAGATGCAGCTCGACCATCCGGCGCGCGTTGCGCCGCTCGTCGGCAATCACCTCGCGGCAGGCGCAGAACGTCAGGGCGAGCAGCGCCGCCGTTGCGAGGGCGAGCCAGACGACGGAGAGGGCAAAGACGGACGCCGCCACCGCGGCGGCGGCGGCGGCGAGCCGGAGAGGGCAAAGACGGACGCCGCCACCGCGGCGGCGGCGGCGGCGAGCGCGCCGCCCGCATAGAGGCGGGCGGCCAGCGGCCGCGTGGTCATTCGCGTAAACTGCCTATCCGGTGCTGTCAGGGCAGCCAGATGATCGTGACTCGCGTTTTCATACCTTCGTCCTTTCAGTGGGTTCCGGTCGCCGCAGCCCTGCGCCGAGCATCGACGGGCTGCACCGCCGGCCAGAGAACCTGATCCACGCCTCCAGCGGTCCACACGATGTCGTCGTCGGTCTGCGTGCTCCAGACGATGTTGGTGCCCCAGATGGTGTTGGTGCTCCAAACGATGTTGGTGCTCCAAACGATGTTGGTGCTCCAGACGATGTTGGTGCTCCAGACGATGTTGGTGCTCCAGACGATATTCGTACTCCAGACGATGTTCGCGCCGCGGACCGTCGAGTCGTCCGCATTCGTACTCCAGACGATGTTGGCGCCGCGCACGCCTGCATCGTCAGCGCTGGTACTCCAGACGATGTTCGTGCCGCGCACCGCGTCAGGATCGGCGTTCGTGCTCCACACAATGTTCGCGGCCGCTGCGTTGCCGTTTTGCGTGGTCCACAGCTGTCGTCCCGGGATCACCACGCCCCAGACAATCGGATCGCCGGCCGCGGTTGCCTCCGTGCCCCACGTCACGTCGAGCGCCCATGCGTTGCTGCCCGGCAGCGGGATGCCGCCGCCGATGCGGTAGTTCCCCCAGATGATGTGCTCGCTCCAGGCGATCGGCTCTTGTTCGATGACGTCGTCGGGCGTCGGGACCCCTCGCTGCGGTTTCGCAAAAAAGCGCGCCATCCGCACGGCACCGAGCGCGTTGAGCAGCCCGCCGCCCTGGGCGAGGAACGGCTCTCCCTCGCGCACTTCCGCCGTGTACTGCAGGATGGCTTTGACCGCGTTCGGGGTCAGGTCGGGATTGGCCTCGAGCATCAGCGCAACGGTGCCGGTGACGACGGGCGCCGCCATGCTCGTCCCGCTGAGACTCAGGTACGGCTTGTAGGCCGTGTTGCGGGTGCCGTCGCGGAGGTAGTCGGGATAAGTCGCATACAGCGTGCTTTGCGGGTCCGAGAGCGATTCGGTGCCCACGCCGGGCGCGATGAGATCCGGCTTGGCGGCAAGATCGATCCAGGTCGGACCTCGCGAGCTGAAGCGGGCGAACGTGTCGTTGCTCCGCGCCGCCGTTGCCTGGTGACTCGCTGCGCCGACGGTCAGCACCCACGGTGCGTTGCCCGGACACGTGATGCCGCCGTACAGCGGCTCGCCGTTGTCATCCACGCCGAGGTTCCCGGCGGCCGCCACGACGACGATCCCCGCTTCGGTGGCGCGGCGCGCCGCGAGCGCGAGCGGATCGGTGGCATAGGACTCGAACACACCGGAGGCGACCGACAGATTGATGACGCGGATGTTGTAGGTGTCTCTGATCGCGATGGCGTAGTCGATGGCCGCGATGACGTCGCTGATGTAGCCGAAGCCCTGCGCATCGAGCACCTTGAGCGCCACGAGGTGCACGCCTGGGGCGACGCCGGTCCGCGCGCCGTCCGAGTCGTAGCCGTTGCCCGCGATGATGCCCGCGACGTGCGTCCCGTGGCCGAACTCGTCGATCGGCTGCTCGGACGCCCAGACATTTGGATGGGGCTGCGCGGTGAAATCTTTGAAGTGCACGACACGTGGCTCGGCACGCCCGGACCGCGAGTCGGCCATGTACAGGTCGTCATGCCAGGCCGTGACGCCGGAATCGATCACCGCGACGCCGATGCCCTTGCCCGTCAGGTTGTAGGTCTCGCGCGCGACGGTGGCGGCGATTGCGGCGCCGGTCCGCTCGAGCGTGGGGAAGACGGGGTGGTCGGTGCGGATCCACGCGACCTGCGGATTGCCCGCCAGGCCGGCGATGGTCCGGTTGTCGACGTCGGCGACGAGCGCACCCACCGACGGCAGCGGCCGCCCCGGCCGCCCACCGCTCCCGGTGACCACTCGGGCATCGGCAGCCCCGTGGAACTGGACGATCACGCGCGAGCTCCCGGTCAGCTGCTGCGAGCGCGCCTGGAGCACGCGATCGAGCTTGGTCTGCGGGGTGGGGTCCGCCCCCGCGCGCGCCGGCCCTAGAAGGGCGAGCGCGAGCACGAGGAGCAGCGCGATTCGTGCCTGGCAGGCGAAAGTCTGTTTGGTCATAGAGAGAGCCGTCGGGCCGGGGGCAAGAATATTGCCGAGGTTTGCGGCCGCCGTCGCCAACCGTCGTAACGTGTTGAACGTCAGCATCTTCCAGCCTGCGATCGACGCGGAGGTTGTAACGGGGGCGGTGCAGCCGTGCGCAGCGAATGTGCGGAAACTGCACAGCCAATCGACGGATCGGGAGGCAGAAATGTAACACCGATGGGTTTCGCCGGGGGGAGCGCCTCAGGATGGGCGAAGGGGTTACGCCCCGGGCGACCGCTTCGGGTCGTCGAGGCCGTACTCGACGATCTTGCGGTACAGCGTGCCGCGGCTGATCTCGAGGATCCGTGCCGCCTCCTTCTTGTTCCAGGAGGTGGCTTCGAGGACGCGTACGACATGGGCCCGCTCCGCTTCGCGCAGCGTCGGCAGGCGCGGCGGTGCAAACGCCTCGTGCGCGGCGTGCTCGTGCAGGAACTCCACGTCGTTGCCGCGGATGATGCGTCCGGGCGCCGAGAGGGCGGCGCGCGACACCGTGCTCTCGAGCTCGCGGATGTTGCCCGGCCATGGATACGCCTGGAGCTGCGCGATCGCTTCGGTGGAGAACACCTTGGCGTCGAGCGGCAGGCCGTTCGCCGTGCAGTAGCGCGCCAGAAAGCGCGACGCGAGGACGGGAATATCGATCGGGCGCTCGCGCAGCGACGGCAGCCGGATCGCAAACGCATTGATCCGGTAATACAGGTCTTCGCGGAAGCGGCCATCGCGGACGAACAGGTCGAGGGGCCGGTTCGTGGCGGAGATGAGGCGGAAGTCGACGTGCACCGACTTCTGGCCGCCGAGGCGTTCGAAGCGGCGATCTTCCAGCGCGCGCAGCAGCTTGGCCTGCGCGACGAGCGAGAGGTCGCCGATCTCGTCGAGGAAGAGCGTCCCGCGGTCGGCCAGCTCCAGGCGGCCCGGCTTGCGATCGTGCGCGCCGGTAAAGGCCCCCTTCTCGTACCCGAACAGCTCCGATTCGAACAGCGTGTCGGGCAGCGCGGCGCAGTTGACCGCCTGGAAGCGCTCCTTCCCGCGGCGGCTCAGCTCGTGGATCATCCGGGCCACGACCTCCTTGCCCGAACCGGTCGGGCCGAGGATCAGGACCGAGATGTCCGACTTGGCCGCCGTGCGGATCCACTCGAAGACGATCAGCATCTTCTCGTCGCGGCCGATCATTTCCCGGAACCGCTGCACCGACGGCGCCTGGTCCTCGGCGCTGATCGCGGCCCGCCGCTCGAGGAACTGATCGAGGAGCTCCCCGCGTTCGGGATGATCGGGCCGCTTGGCGGCGTACCGCGGCGGCGGGCCGGGCACGCGCGCGACCACGCCGAAGTCGACCAGCTCCGCGAGGCAGTTGTCGACGTCGCCGCGCATCCGGCCGAACACGGCCATCAGCGAATCGACGTCGAAGCCCTCCCCGGTGCGGGCGTGCAGGAACCGCAGCAGGCCCGCGCGCAGCGGCGACTGCACCAGCGTCCGAAAACGGGCTTCCTCGTCCGGGGTCGGATCAGACCGTGTCATGGCGGCGGCAGGGCGCCGGGCGGTCAGAGTGCTCTCGTCCACGAATCCGCCTCTCTTATCGGTCGCGGGGCGCTGCTGCGACAGTCGGGGTAAGCTAGACACCGTGCCCCACCGAGCTCCGGGCGCGCCACGCCAGGGCCGCGTCGATTACCTCTCCGGCAAGGCGATCCGCTACTACCGGCCGCGCGGGAGCGCCGACATCCGGCAGCTGATTGAGGAGGGCTTTCAGGCGTTCAACGCCGCGCGTCTCGGCGAGGCCTGCCGCATCTTCACCGACAAGATGCTCCTGCCGGAGCACGACACGATGATCGGCCTGACCATCGCCGGCGCGATGACGCCGGCGGGCCTCGGCGGCTGCGTCGTGGAGCTGATGGAGCGCGGGCTGGTCGATTTCGTCATCAGCACCGGCGCGAACCTCTATCACGACCTCCACTACGCGCTGAACTTCACGCTGCACCGCGGATCGCCGTTCGTCGACGACGTGGCGCTCTATGAAGAGGGCGTCATCCGCATCTACGACGTGCTGTTTCCGGCGTCGGTGCTGCTCGAAACCGACGCCTACATCCGTGATTTCCTGGTGCGGTGGGGCGTCAACGGCCCGGTCTCGACGGCGGAGCTGCACTACGCGCTCGGGTGCGACCTGCGCGAACGGCAGCCCGGATGCCAGCAGCACTCGATGGTGGCGGCGGCCGCGGCGTTCGGCGTCCCCATCTACACCTCGTCGCCGGGCGACAGCTCCATCGGCATGAACCTCGCGTATCACGAGCTGATGAACGGCCGTGCGCTGATGATCGATCCGAACAAGGATGTCAACGAGGTGTGCGCGTTCATCCTCGCGGGCAAGAAGAACGGCTGCGTGATCCTCGGCGGAGGATCGCCGAAGAACTTCTACCTGCAGGGACAGCCGACGCTGTGGGAGGTCTACGGCATTCCCAAGGGCGGGAACGACTACTTCATCCAGATCACGACCGATCAGGTCGTGTGGGGCGGCCTCTCGGGCGCGACGCCGTCGGAAGCCGTGAGTTGGGGCAAGGTCAATCCCGGCGTCCTGCCCGACACGGTCGTCGCCTACTGCGACTCGACGATCGCCTTTCCGCTCTTCTGCGAGTACGCCGTCGGCTCCTCGCACGGACGCCGCCCGCGCAAGGAGCTGGTGCACACGCGCGACGAGCTGGTCGCCGCGCTCAAGCGGGAGGCGGCGATCGCCAGGCGGGAGCATCCCGCGGTCGGCGATCCGGTCGAGACGATGTCCGATCTGGAGAGACACCGGTAGATGGGGACACTGGCGTCGGAGCTCGGGCCACACGCGGGGCGCATCGCAGGCCAGCCGCGGCTCTATGTCGACGCCAACGTGCCCGCCGGGCTCGTCTCGTTCATGCGCGTCCGCCTGCACTGGGACGTCCTCTTCGTGCTCGAGCACGAAGATCTCCGCCGCGCGCGTGACGGCGAACACTACCGGCTCGCGCGTCAGCTCGGCCGCACGCTCCTGACGCTCGATCGCGATTACCTGGACGACCAGAAGTTCCCGCCCGCGGAGAGCGGCGGCGTCATCGTCCTGACGGCCCCGACCGAGCCCGGCTTCATCGGCCTGCTGAAGCGGCTCGACGACATGTTTCGCACGCCCGTCGCCCTCGACGGCCAGAAGCTGCACCTGAACGTCGACTGGCCGGGACACCTGGCTGAATGATCGTCCTGTCGGGCGGCGATCTCGTTCTGCCGGATCGCCTGCTCGCCGGTGGATCGCTCATCATCGACGGCGCGCGCCTGGCGGCCGTCGAGCCGCGCGACCGCGCCGACGTGGCGGGCGCGACCGTTGTCGACGCGCGCGACTGCTACGTCGTGCCCGGCTTCGTCGACGTGCACGTCCACGGCATCGGCGGGTTCGACACGCTGGACGAGGGCGATCCGATCGCGGCGATCGCCGCGCGGCTGCCGCGACACGGCGTCACGGCGTTCTGTCCCACGACGACGGCGTGCCCGCCGGCAGCGCTGCGGGCGGTGCTCGCGCAGGTGGCACGGGCGCGCGCCGCGCGTGCGCCGGCGAGCGCGCGTGTGCTGCCGGCGCATCTGGAGAGCAACTTCATCAACCCGGAGTACCGCGGCGCGCAGCCGGCCGAGTGCCTCCGGTTGCCGCCCCAAGGTCCGGGGGCCCTCGACGAGGGTGATTTTTCGGCGCGCGACATCCTCGACGTGATCGCGGCAGCGCGGCCCGATGTCGGCATTGTCACGCTGGCGCCCGAGCTGCCGGGCGCGCTCGATCTGGTGCGCACGCTCGTGGCGGGCGGCCACCGCGTGTCGCTCGGCCATTCCGGTGCCGACCTCGATCAGGCGGTGGCGGCGATGGACGCGGGCGCCCGACATGCCACGCACCTGTTCAACCGGATGACCCCGATGACGCATCGGGCGCCCGGGCTCGCCGGCGCCGTCCTGGCGAGCGACGACATCGCCGCTGAGCTGATCTGCGACGGGTACCACGTGCACCCGGTCATGAGCCGGATGGCGATCGCCGCGAAAGGTACGGCGCGCACGATGGCGATCACCGACGCCACCGCGGGCGCCGGCCTGCCCGTCGGATCGACCGCGCGTCTCGGTGGGCGGCGGATCCGCGTCACCGATCAGGCCGCCGTGCTCGACGAAGGTACGCTCGCGGGCAGCACACTCACGATGGAGCGGGCGTTCCGCACGATCGTGACCAGCTTCGGCCTGTCGGTCGTGGACGCGGCCGTGCTCTGCGCCACCACACCGGCGCGCGAGCTGGGACTGACCGGATTCGGATTCATCGCGGAGGGCGCCGTCGCCGATCTCGTCGTGCTCGACCGCGGGTTCCGTGTGGTTCGCACCTTCATCGACGGACAGGACGTCTTCAGTCCCGCACGCACCTGAACAGCGGCCGGGTACCCGGCTTGCACCCACTCATCGCGTCGCACACCTCGAGGGGAGGGCTCACACCATGAGAGCCGATCGCGACGCGTCGGTCCGCCGGATGGAACGCCTGTCACGGATGCGGGAGTACGACGTGGCCCGGAACGAGCCGGATCCGCGCGGCTGGACCGTCGTCAACCGCGACGGACGTGCCGTGGGCGAGGTCAAGGACCTCATCGTCGACACCGACCGCATGTCCGCCACCTATCTCGACGTCGAGCTCGACCACAAGCTGTTCGACTTTCGCGGCGAGGATCCGCACGTCATGGTGCCCGTCGAGCGCGCCCACCGGCAGGGGCGCCAGGTCGTCGTCGACGACATCGCGCCCGGGTGGGTGAACGAGCTTCGCACCGCGCGCGAACGGCACCAGCGCGAGTTCTGGGATCGCTGGTGGCGCCGCGGCGAGCCTGGCCGAGGAACGCCGATCACGCGGCACGTGCGCGGCGAGGAGATCGCTCACGCCATCGACGACCTTCGTCCTGGCGAGTCAGTGCGGATTCCGGTGGCGGAAGAAGAAATCGTGGTCGAACGTCGGCCGATCGGCCGTGAGGAGCGGATGCACGACGAGGTCGTCGTGAACCGCGCGACCGACGAGCCGCCGCTTGGACAGAGGTGACGCATGCAGGAGATCTCCATCGTCAAGCGACGCTCCCGCCTCCTTCCTGCGCTGCTGGTCGTGATTCTGCTGGCGATTCTCACGCTGGCGGCGCTCTGGTTCTTCGGCGATGCGTCGGCACCTTACGTTGAGGGCTTCTGAGGCCTAGAGCACCCGGACGAAGACTATAATCAGGCCCGGCCATTCGTGATGTGCGATTGGCGATTCGTGATTTCAAGGCAGGGAATCACAAATCAACAATCACACATCACAAATGTCGAAAAGGAGGCCTGATGTCCCGGCTGTCGTCGTCTGTGGTCCTCTCCGCGGCTGCCATCCTTCTCGCGGCCGGAACCGCCATTCGTGCACAGGGGAACGGGCTCCAACTGCGGGCCCTCTCGTCGCGGCCCGACTTCGTGACCGGCGGGGACGCGCTGGTGCGAGTCGACGTCCCGGCGGGTCTGAACGCCGGCGATGTCCGCGTCTCGCTCAACGGCGCCGACGTCACCGCGCAATTGCGGGCGGATGCGAGCGGCCGATCGCTCACCGGCGTGATTTCCGGCCTGGCGCCCGGTAGCAGTCAGGTGATGGCGACCTCCATCAGCGCGTCGGCGCGGTTGACGCTCGTGAACCATCCGATCACGGGCCCCGTGCTCTCCTCGCCCCAGGAACAGCCGTTCGTCTGCATGACCGAGCGGTTCAAGCTGCAGTCGGGCGGTACGCTGAGCCGGCCGCTCGATGCGAGCTGCTCGATTGCCACGCGCGTCGACTACGTCTACCGGACCGGCAGCGGCCGCGACCTGAAGACGCTCGCGGATCCACAAGCGGCCCCGCCCGACGTCGCGATGGTGGCGGTCAACGGGCGGCAGGTGCCGTACATCGTGCGGATCGAGACCGGCACCATCAATCGCGCGATCTATCAGATCGCCATGCTGCACAATCCGGCCGCCGATCCGGCGCCCACCTTTGCCGTGCGGTCTCCCGCATGGAACGGCAAGCTGATCTTCACATTTGGCGGCGGCTGCGAGCCGGGCTGGTATCAGCAGGGCGCCTCCACCGGCGGCGTCATGGACGACCATCACCTGCGCCAGGGATACGCGGTCGCGTCGGCGTCGCTGACCGTGGCGGGGAACAACTGCAACGATCTGATCTCCGCCGAGACGATGATGATGGTGAAGGAGCGGTTCATCGAGGCGTACGGGGTGCCGCTCTTCACGATCGGCTGGGGCTCCTCCGGCGGCGCAATCCAGCAGTACCAGATCGCCGACAACTATCCGGGCCTGCTCGACGGGCTGATCACGGGGCGCAGCTTCATGGACACGCCGTTTGCGAGCGCGACGAGCAGCGGCGACAGCCGTCTGCTGCTGACGTACTTCCAGAAGAATGCCGGCGTGCCCTTCACCGACGAGCAGAAGCGCGCGGTGGCGGGGTTTGGGACGGTGGCGACGATCGAGAACCTGTCGCGCGTGCGCGCGGGACGGTTCAGTGCGACGGAACGGTGTCCTGAAGGGCTCACGCCGGAGCACCGGTACCACCCGGCCAGTAATCCCAAGGGCGCGCGCTGCACCATCTGGGACCATGGCGCGGTCGTCTACGGCCGCGATCCGAAGACCGGCTTCGCCCGCCGGCCGCTCGACAACGTGGGCATCCAGTACGGCTTCGAGGCGCTCAACGCGGGCGTCATCACGAGCGAGCAGTTCCTCGATCTGAACGAAAAGATCGGGGGCTTCGACCTCGACGGCAGCGTGGTGCCGCAGCGGATGGCGGCCGACCTGGAAGCGACGCGCGCCGCGTACCGGACCGGCCGCATGGGCAATGGCGGCGGCGGTCTGAAGGCCACGCCGATCATCGACTACCGCACGTATTACGACGATCTGCCCGGCGGCGACGTGCACCTGCGCTTCCACTCGTTCTCGACGCGCGCGCGGCTCGAGAAGGCAAACGGCTACTCCGACAACATGGTGATGCTCGTCGAGGACCGCCGGCACGGCGATTTCGACACGACCAGCCCGGTGCTCGTGCAGGCGCTCGCGCAGATGGACGAGTGGCTGACGAACGTCTCGCGCGACACCTCGTCCGATTCGCCCATCGCGAAGCTTCGCCGCGCCAAGCCGGTGGACCTGGTAGATGCGTGCTGGACGCAGGACGCCACGCCGCAGAAGGTCGTCGAGCCGCTGCAGTACCGGGCGGGCCGCTGCCATGAGATCTATCCGGCGTACTCGTTCCCGCGCGGCGTCGCGGGCGTGCCGATCTCGAACGACGTGGTCAAGTGCCAGTTGAAGCCGATTGCCGCGGCCGACTACGCGGGCTTCACGGCCGACGAGCTGGCGCGCCTGCGGCGGATCTTCCCGGCGGGCGTATGCGACTGGTCGAAGCCAGGCGTGGAACAGCAGCCGCTCGCGGGAACGTGGCTCGTGTTCCGCGGCGGGAACACGACGAACACTCAGTAGAACGCGTCGTTCATCCAGCTCGAATCGCGCGTCGCCGATGTCGCGCAGGCGGTTCCGCGGATCCTTTTCGAGGCAGCGCTTCAGCAGCGCGCGCAGGCGCGGCGGCGTGCCCGCGGGGAGAGCCGCCCACTCGGCCTCGGCCCGGACGACGGCGGCGATCATCTCGGTTGCGTCAGTGCCGTCGAACGCACGTCGACCGGTGAGCATCTCGAACAGCACGCAGTCGAACGCCCAAATATCGGCGCGCTTGTCGCCCGCGCGCCCGCGCGCCTGTTCGGGCGCCATGTACGCCGCCGTGCCGAGAATGACGCCGGCGCCGGTAAATGCCGCGCTCATCGTCGGCGAGCCCAGTGAGGTCCGGCTGAAGCCGGACGCCGCGATCGCCAGGATGTACGTCGTGGCCGGCTTTCGCTGGACCGGTGAGCTTCGCGAGTCCGAAGTCCAGCACCTTCACCGTGCCGTCGTTCTGCACCTTGATGTTGGCGGGCTTCAGATCGCGATGGATGAGGCCGTGCTCGTGTGCCGCGTCGAGCGCGTCGGCGATCTCACCGTGTCGGTGGCGAGCCCGACCACGTTGTATAGGATGAAGAAGGATACCGTGCGATTGAAGGACAAGGCGGACGCGGAGCTGCTCAGGCAGCAGTTCAAGCTCGACGAGGAGGAGTGATGCCGGTACGCAAGTTCCGAACTGTCGCGGAGATGGAGCCTGCCTGCTGGCGTGTGCCGGGCGATCCGGCGCTCTATCGCGCGATCGCGCAGGTATGGGAGTTCGGCCGCCGTTCCATCCCGCGCGGTTTCGTGCCTGGCATTTACCGTTATCGATCGCTGGCGGGCCTCAACGCGCAAACCGATCGATGGCGCGTGGAGGCGGCTCGCGCGCGGGAGCGTCGGTAAGCGCGGCGTGCGGTGCCGGCCAGCGCCCATCTCAGGGCGCAGAGAGGAAAGCCTCTCGCACCGCTGCGATATTCCGGCGCGAGCGGGACGCTCATGCCGCGCTCGAGGTCGTGAATCCAGATGCCTCCGTCGTAGACGACCGCTGCCCTGCGACCCTCGGGAGCCAGGCTGATCCAGGAATACGCGTGGCGCTCCGGTCCCGCAGGCGTCGCGCGTCCCGCCTGGTCGAAGGCAGGCGCTTGAGCGTCTGCGCGGCGGGCTCAGACCTGCGGCGCGGCGGCGTTCTTCTTCGCGTTCTTGTCGCGTGCCTGGAAGGGCGGCTTGTAGAACCAGAAGACCAAGAAGAATAGCGCCAGAGGGCCGGAGAATTCGGACGCCGCCTTTCCGATTTCCGTTTCCGCTTCGGTAACCTTGATGTGGGCGGCGCCAGGCAGCAGCACCGCCACGCACGCGCAGCCCAGCGCGAGCGCCGTCCTGATGACCGGCTGCTGCGTCTCGTCGTACGGGGTCGTCCGCACCAGCGTCGCAATCAGCACAATCAGAACGAGCAGCGCGCCAAAGATCGCGGTGCCGATGTAGGCCCACAGGGGGAAGAGCGGCGCTAAGGCCGCTGGGGCTGCGGCGGGTGCGCCGTCGCGAGGAGCGTCGAGCGATGCCGGTGCGCGGTCGGGCGTCGACGGTGGCTGAGGCGCGGTTCCAGTCGGCGGCGACGCAGGCGGAGCGATGGCCTTGTCCGGCGGCAGCGGAGCGGGCGGCGACACGGGCGGCGCTGCCCGCTTCGGCGGCGCGGCCGTCGCAGGCGTCGGCGGCGGCACGATCTCGACCTGCGGCGGCGGCGCAGTGCTGGTGGTTGGCCCTGGCGGAGGCGCGGGCGACGGCGGCCCCCCGTTTCGCGCCGCCGGGGCTGCGGGCGGCGATGTGGCCAGACCACCACCGTTTCGCGCCGCAGGTGGACCGGGCGGTGCAGGTGGCGCAGGGGGCGGCAGGGCGCTGACGAGCTCTTCAGGGGGCGACGGGGCTCCCGCGGTCGGCTGCGCCGATCGCACCGAACACGCGGCCGCACCGACGACGACGAGCGTCGCGGCGGCACAGGCGCCACAGGACCGCAGCACCCGATTCACGGGCCCGATCCTACCGCCATTGGCCGTTGGCAGACCCTCGGATCTGCACGGTGCCTGGCGGGTCTCCGGCGGCCGCTCTAGCGCGGATGTCGTTTCTGTGGCGCGAACCCTTCGGGTTCGCGAGGCGAGCCTGAAAGGCTCGCCCCACAAATCCGCGCTAGACGCATTTGAAAAATGCGCTAGCGGATTGGCGCGACGGCGCCGTCGTGCGGGTTCATGCACGACAGGGTCAGCGCGAGCGGGACGCCCAGTTCGAGGCCGAGGCGGATCACCTCGCTCTTCTCCCTCGACGCAAACGGGGCCTCCACGACGAGCGGATGCTGGAGGCCGAGCGAGAGCGCGCGCGCCATCGTCTCGAAGAACTCGGCCGTCGCGTCGGGAAACGGGTTGCCCGCCAGCGGCGCGAGCGCGAGCCGGCTGATGCCGTGCCGCGCGCAGTAGATCGCCGCCTTGCTGAGCAGCGCCACGTTGCGTCCGGTCAGATAGACGTCCTCGTCGGGTGTATCGAAGGCAGGCGGCTCGCCGCGGAGCGCCCAGTGCGTCGCCGGGTAGAGATCGGCGACGGTGAACGTCAGATGCGCGAGCGGCGCCAGCACGCCCGCAAACGGCGCCTGAGCGAGCAGGCGCTCGAGCGCGGCCAGCTCCCCGGCTTCCCACGCGAGACCGGCGCTGACGTAGATCGGCTGCACGCGACCCCGCCTGGCCTCCGCGGCCGCGAGGACGGCGCTGTCGAGGCCGGCCGATAGAAGGACGGCCGTTGAGGGATGTTCCACGTCAACTCCCAACCTCCAACTCCCAACGCCCAACACCTCGGATTCTTGGGAGTTGGGAATTGGGAATTGGGAGTTTGCACCGTTAAGATTACAGGGCGATGTACTCCGTCACCAAGCGCATCGAGTTCTGCTACGGGCACCGGCTGCTCGACTACGACGGAATGTGCAGGCACCCGCACGGCCACAACGCCGTGGCCGAAATCGAGATCGAGGCCGATGCACTCGATGCGCGCAACATGGTGGCCGATTTCGGCGACATCAAACGCGTCGTGAAAGGCTGGGTCGATCGCGAGATCGATCACCGCATGATTCTGCGCCACGACGATCCGCTCGTGAAGCCGCTTCAGGCGCTCGGCGAGCCGGTCTACCTGCTCGACAGCAATCCCACCGTCGAGCGCATCGCGCAGCTCCTCTTCGACGTCTCCCGCGGGCAGGGGCTTCCCGTCGTCCGCGTCACCGTCTGGGAGACACCCACGTCGTGGGCGACCTACGCCGGCAGATGACATTGACGGATTTACGAATTTTCGAATTGACGGATTTGATACGGACGCGCCATATCAATTCGTCAATTCGTAAATCCGTCAATTCGTAAATGCGGCTTATCGTTTTCGATCTCGACGGCACGCTCGTCGATTCCCGGCGCGACCTCGCCGACGCCGCCAACCAGCTGATCGTGGAGCTCGGCGGACGTCCGCTTGCGGAGGAGGCCATCGGCGCGATGGTCGGGGAAGGCGCGGCACTCCTCGTCCAGCGCGCGCTCGCCGCGTCCGGGCTCGAGCCGCGCGCCGACGCCCTTCCGCGCTTCCTGAAGATCTACGACGAGCGGCTGCTCGACCACACGCGCGTCTACGACGGCATCCCCGAGGTGGTGCGCATCGCCCGGCGCCACGCGCGCGTGGCGGTGCTGACGAACAAGCCCGGGCGTGCGTCCGAGCGCATTCTGGCAGGCCTCGGGATCCGCGAGCTCTTTGACGAGATCGTCGTCGGCGACGGCCCGCTGCCGCGGAAGCCGGATCCCGCCGCGCTCGTCGCGATGATGGAACGCGCCGGCGCAACCGGCGACCGCACGCTGCTCGTGGGTGACTCGGCGATCGATCACGAGACGGCCCGGCGTGCGGCTGTGCGTCTCTGCCTGGCGACCTGGGGGTTCGGCTACGCGGCGTTTCCGCCCGAGCGGCTCACGGGAGAGGAGTGGATCGCGCGCGATCCGTGGCAGCTGGCCGCGGTGATCGAGCGTTTTGCGCTCAGCGGGTAAACGGCAGCTCGTAGGAGAAATAGCCGAAGACGCCGACATCCGTCGCATCGTCGGCGAACGAAACCGGGAACCCGACGCCGACGATTGCCTGTGCGTCCCTCACGTTCCACCCCGTGCGGACGCCGGGCGCCACGGTATAGACCGTCTCGCGTCCGCCGGGGCTGTCCGCCCATTCGACGACCGACTCCAGCATCAGATTCACCATCGTCCGGACCTGCCAGATCCCGCTCACCGCCGCGTGTGGGGTGAAGAGATTGTGCTTGCGGCCGTCGATGTCGGCGTTCGGCGTGTGCGTGAAGCCGGCGTTCCAGTGGAGATACGTATCGCCGAACTGCTTGCTGAAGGGGAGATTGACCTGCCAGCCGGCGCCGCCGTTGCCGAGGCCCCGCGCCGGGTCGCCCGTCGGAAGGATGAGCGAGAGCCGCGGAGAGAACGCGGGCGTCCGCTCCGTCTCGTCCGCGACCTGTCGGCGGTAATGGATCGCGACATCGCCGATGCCGGTCGCGCCGTTCACCGCGAGTGACGACAGGGTGAAGGAGAGCTGATGCGTGTGGCTGGCGAGCGGCCACTCCTGCGTGAAGCCCGCCTCCCAGTCGCCACCGCCGACCAGGTGGACGCCGAAGATGTTCTGGAAAATGCCGGCGTCCTGGTTGAATGCCTCTTCGACGAAGAACGAGTTGTCGAGGATGCCGAACGGCATCTGCGGCTGCGCGGACGCCGGTACCGAGAGTCCCAGCACCAGCAGCAGCGCGGCAGAGACGTGGACGAGGAGCTTCGACGCCGCACGCGTCCCGATCGTGATGCGCTGATCGTCCTTCCCGCGCACACGCACGCTGTCGGAGGCCTCGTCGCGGTCCTCGACCTCGATGGCCTCGCCGGGCTTGAGCTGGTGGCGCTCGATGAACCGGAGGAAGCTCTTGTCCTGATCGAGGACGCGCGTGATGGTCACGCGCGTGTTCAGCGGACACGTGAGCAGGCTCTGCGCGAGCTGCGGCTTGACGACCCCCTCGGCGTCCGGAATCGGATCGCCGTGCGGGTCGACCTCAGGCCGGCCGAGCATCTCGTCCATGCGGTCGATGAGCCGCTCCGACACCACGTGTTCGAGCTGCTCCGCCTCGTCGTGCACCTCGTCCCACCCGTAGCCCATCATGCGGACGAGGAAGAGCTCGATGACTCGGTGCCGCCGCACGACCATTGCGGCGAGCTTCTGGCCGGCCGACGTGAGCGTCACGCCGGCGTACGGCTCGTACCGGACCAGCCCCGATTCCGCCAGCGTCTTCACCATCGTCGTCGCCGTTCCCGGCGCGACGCCGAGCGCCGAGGCGAGCTGTCCCATCGCCAGCAGGTGGTCGGGTTGCCCCGTGGCGCTGGAGCCCAGGTAGATGGCCTTCAGGTAGTTCTCGACCGTGCTCGACGGGAGCATGTTCTCAGCTAGTGTAACCCGGACTTTGATGGGCCGACGATTTGACTTCCACGGATGGGTGAAGTAATTTTGATCATTCAAAATGTGGAGCCTCAGCAGGCGGGCGTGGCTGCGGGCCTCGGGACTCGCATCGCTGGCCGGCAGCGTCATCGGCGGAGCTCGGCTGAGCGGACAGGCGCCCGGCTCGACGCTCGCATACCACCCCCGACACGATGCGCACGTGATGGGAACCGTCGGCCGCACCTCAGCCGGCGGCTTCAACCCCTCGGCGTACCTGCGGAGCTGGAACTTCTCGGACCTGCCGCCCAGCGAGCGCTCGCGGTTCTATCGCGAGACCCCGCGCGGCGACGGCACGCTCCTGCGTGAGTACGACGTCTTCGCCGTCGATCGCGAGATCGAAATCGCCCCCGGCCTGTTCTTCCCCGCCTGGACCTACAACGGGCAGGTGCCGGGCCCCACCATCCGCGCGACCGAAGGGGACCGGATCCGGATCACCTTCCGGAACCTCGGGACGCATCCGCACTCGATTCACTTCCACGGCTGGCACCCGACCGAGATGGACGGCGCGCTCGCGGGGCAGGAGGTGCACCCGGGCGAGACGTTCGTCTATGAGTTCGATGCGGACCCGTTCGGGCTCCACCACTACCACTGTCATACGGTTCCGCTGAAGCGCCACATCCACAAAGGACTCTACGGGGCCTTCATTGTCGACCCGAAGACGAACTTCGACGTCGAGAACGACGTGTACGCCGTGAACACGGTTGCCAACGCGTACGTCCACGAGCCGATTCGCGTGCAGGTCGGGCGTCTGGTCCGGATCTACCTCGTCAACTTCACCGAGTTCGATCCCGTCAACAGCTTTCACCTGCACGCGATGTTCTTCGACGTCTATCGCACCGGCACCTCGCTCACACCGTTGGAGAAGACCGACACGCTGATGCTCTGCCAGGCCGAGCGCGCGATCCTCGAGACGACGTTCCGGTACCCGGGCGACTTCATGTTTCACGCGCATCAGACCGAGTTCGCAGAGCTCGGCTGGATGGGGCTGTTCCGCGCGGAGGAGGTGCGCACCACGTGACGCGCCGCCTGCTGCTCGCGCTCGTGCCGCTTCTGCTCCTTGGCGCGCTCCTCGCCGTGATCGTCCGGTCGGGGCCCGCTGATGCGGTGAGGGGCGAGAACTTTCCGCCGGTCGAGCGGGTCACCTTTCAGCGCGTGACGCTCGAGCGGGGCACGATCGTCGCCAGCGTCATGAACGACGGCCCTGACCGGGTCACGATCGCGCAGGTGCAGGTCGACGACGCGTTCTGGACGTTTACGGCGGACAACGGGGTCGCGCTGCGGCATCTGGGACGGACGACGCTGCGCATTCCGTATCCGTGGGTCGAAGGCGAAGCGCACGTGGTGCGCCTGCTCACGTCCACCGGCACGGCCTTCGAGCACGAGATTCCCGTCGCGGTCGAGACCCCGCGGCCGAGCGCGCGGTTCTTTGGCGTGTTCACGCTCATCGGTCTCTACGTCGGCGTGATTCCAGTTGTCATCGGCCTCCTCTGGTTTCCCTTCATGACGCGCCTTTCCGCGCGCGGCATGGACTTCCTGCTGGCGCTCACCGTCGGACTGCTCGTCTTTCTGCTCGTCGACGGCACCAGCGAAGGGTTCGAGGCTGCGGGGCTGCTGCCCGAGTCGTTCCAGGGAGTCGTCCTCTTCGCGCTGGCGGCCGTCGGCGCGTACTTGCTCCTCGAAGGGGTCGGTGGCTGGCTCAAAGGGCGCGGTCGGAGTGCGGATGCGGGGCTCGGCTGGGTGCTGGCGATGCTCATCGCCGTCGGCATCGGCCTTCATAACTTTGGTGAAGGCCTTGCGATCGGCTCTGCGTTTGCGTTGGGCGAGGCGGCGCTCGGCACGCTCCTCATCGTGGGGTTCACGCTGCACAACACGACCGAGGGGCTGGCCATCGTCGCGCCGCTCGCGCGGGAGCGGCGGCCGGTGGCGCTCGCCAGGCTGGTCACGCTCGGCCTCATCGGCGGCGTGCCGACGATTGCTGGCGCGTGGCTGGGCGGGTTCGTCTACTCGCCGGTCTGGTCGGTGGTCTTCCTCGCGATCGGCGTCGGCGCGATCGCGCAGGTCGTCGGCCAGATCGTGCGACAAATGACGCGCGAAGGGTCGATCGCCCGGGTGCTGGCCACGGGGCCGGTGCTCGCGGGGCTGTGTGCCGGTTTCGCGGTGATGTACGTCACAGGGATGCTGGTCGGATGAGTATCTGTGGTCGCACGATTTCGGGACGCGCTGTGGCGGCGCTCGCGCTGCTCATGGTGCTCGTGGCGCTGCTGCCCGCGGTGAGCAGCACGCCGTCGCGCGAGATCACGCTCGTCGTGCACGACATGGCCTTTTACTTCGAAGACGATCTGCACACGCCGAACCCGACGCTGGAGGTCCGGGCGGGCGAGCGGGTGCGCGTCGTGCTCGAGAATCGGGATCGCGGGATGACGCACGACTTTGCCGTCCCGGTGCTCGACGCCGCGCTCGATCCGATTACGTGGAACGAGACCGAGACCATCGTCATCGACATGCCGAAGACGCCGGGCACCTACGAGTACGTCTGCCGTCCTCACCGGCTGATGATGCGGGGTACGATCCGCGTCAACTAGCACCCCAACGCGCAAAGTCCGCGCGACGCCACCCCATCGCGCAGGCGCGATGGGGGCCCCCGGCCGGAGGCCCCGCTTTGAGACTCCGTTCCACCATCTCCACTCCTGAAGGCAAGCGCCGCTACGTGCGGCGGCTGTTTGCGGCGATTGCCGACCGCTACGACTTCATCACGGTCGTGCTCTCGTACGGCCGCGATCGGCGTTGGAAGCGCCGGCTCATCGAGCTGGCCGGCCTCGGCGCCCGCGACCGGGTGCTCGACCTGGCCTGCGGCACCGGCGATCTGCTGTTCGCGGCGGCCGAGCGGGCGCGCCTTGCCGTGGGCGTCGACATCACGCACCGGATGCTGGAGCTGGCACGCGATCGTGGGACGAAGACGCATCTCGTCACCGCCGACATGCTGGCGCTCCCGTTCGGTGCTGCGCGGTTCGACGTCGTGACCACCGGCTATGGACTGCGCAACGTGCCCGATCTCCGCGCCGCGCTCGTCGAGATTCACCGTGTGCTCGCGCCAGGCGGGCGGCTGCTGTCGCTCGACTTCAATCGGCCGGAGAACCCGATCGTGCGCGCCGTCTATCTCGCGTACCTGACTGTCGTCGGCTCGACGCTGGGCCTGGCGTTGCACCGAGACCCGGACACATATCGCTACATTCCCGAGTCGATCCGGCTGTATCCCGGTGCGAACGGGGTGGCGCGGCTGATGGATCAGGTGGGATTCACGGACGTCCGTGTCGTGCCGGTGCTGGGCGGCCTGATGGCGATCCACACGGCGCGGAAGGCGTAGCCGTTCGTCTTTGGTCTTTAGCTAGTCTCTCGTCTTTAGTCCTTAATCTAGGTGAGATCAGGGATCACCGGTCCAACCACGGCCCCAGCGCGTCGAGCAGAAAGCTCAGGACGTCCTCTTCTGCAATCGCGCTCGGCGCCGCGCCGGGCCTGATGGGTCGCTCGTCGGTGAGCGTGCGCGAGCCGCGTGTCAGGCTGATACGGCCGATGACCTGCGGCGGCTCGGCGGCCGTGTCGAGCGCGAACTCGACGTAGTCGTCGCGGCCGCGGTCGGAAGCGAGGCGAAGCCCATCGCCCGGCGTGAAGACGGTAAAGAGATAGCCCTCGGCCTTGAGCGCGTTTGCGAGCTGCTTGGTGACGGGCGTCGCGACCTGCTGGAGGAAGGCCGTGTAGGCCGTCTCGGCCTCGGCCGTCTGCTCGCGCCGGCGGCGCGCCCGTTCGCGCGCGGCGGTGATGGCCTGCGTGAGCCGTTTCCGGACCTGCGAGATCTCCACGGCGACATTGTGGCACGCGCGCCGCGCCTCCAAACCTGAGCAGGCCGCCGCGCGTCACAATAGAGAGGGCCCTGCCGCTGAAAGGAGACATCGTGAGTCAGCCGCAGATTCGCGCCGCCGTCCTCATCCTCGTGCTCGCCCTGCCGGCCGCCGCGGCGGCCCAGCAGACGCCCAACGCCTCCGTCGTCGTCGTGACCGGCGAGGGGCTCGTGCAGGCCCCGCCCGATCGTGCGTGGATCACGCTGACGGCGGAGTCGCGCGCCGGCAACCCGCGGGAGGCGCAGCGGCGCAACGCGGAGATCATGAAGCCCGTCCAGGACACACTGCGCGCGGCCGGTGTGCCGGCGGACGCGATTCGCACGATCGCGTACGACCTGCAGCAGGAGTGGGACTTCGTGAACAATCGCCGCGTGCCGCGCGGTTACGTGGCACGCAACACCATCGAGATCCGTGTGGATGAGGTCGAGCGCGTCGGCGAGCTGCTGGAGAACGGCGTCGAATCGGGCGCGACCGCCGTCGCCGGCATCCGGTTCGATGTCAAGGACAGCGCCACGCTCGAGCGCGAGGCGCTGCGGCGTGCCGTCGAGGATGCCTTCGACAGAGCGAACGCCGTCGTGCGCGGCCTGCGTGGCGATACTATTGGACGCGTGGTTCGCATCGAAGAACACGGGGTCGTGTCACGCCCGCCGCCCCCCGTGATCGCGGCGCGTGAGGCATTCCAGGCGTCGGACGCGCCGCCAATCGCCGTGGGGCAGATCGAGTTCCGCGCGCAGGTGACCCTGACGGCGGAGCTCCCCTAGGCGTGTCGATCGATTACACGAGGGCCAGACGCCTGCTCGCCCGCCGCGATCCGGTGTTACGCGATTTGATTCGCCGCTACGGACCGTGCGGCCTCGCCGATGCGCAGCACACCGATCCGTTCCGGGCGCTCGTCCACGCCATCATTTCGCAGCAGCTGTCGACCAGGGCGTCGGCCACCATCGAGGGCCGATTCGCAGCGCTCTACGATGGCACTCCGACGCCGGGGGCCGTCGCGGCCACGCCCGACGCGCGTCTCCGCGCCGTCGGTCTCAGCGCGCAGAAGCTCGCCTACGTGCGCGACCTGTGCCGCCGGGTGGAGCAGGGCTCACTGCCGCTCGCCGCCCTGGACCGTCTGCCGGACGACGAGGTGATCGCCGCATTGACGGAGGTCAAGGGGATCGGCCGGTGGACGGCCGAGATGTTCCTGATGTTTCGCCTGCATCGTCCTGACGTGCTGCCGGTCGGCGATCTGGGCATTGTCAAAGCCGTGCAGCGGGCGTATCGTCTGCGCACTGCGCCCTCGCCCACGCGCCTCCTGCGGCTCGGCGAGGCCTGGCGTCCGTACCGATCGGTCGCCTGCTGGTATCTGTGGGCGAGCCTGGACAACCGGGGCCCCCAACGCGCGGATTTTGCGCGTTGGGGTGGTCGTAATGTCCCGCTGAAGGAGTAAGTCGATGCGTACGCGCGCGTTCGTTGGCCTTGTCGTCGCATTCATCCTGCTCGGTCCGGCTGAAGCCGGGCGCTCCGTACGTGGCCAGAGCGACATCCCGCGGCTCGACTTCGAGAAGTTCACGCTTCCGAACGGGCTGGAGGTGATCGTCCGCCAGGATCGGCGGCTTCCGGTCGTCGCGGTGAACCTGTGGTACCACGTCGGTCCGGCCAACGAGGAGCCGGGGCGCACCGGCTTCGCGCACCTGTTCGAGCACATGATGTTCCAGGGCTCGAAGCACGTGCCGCCGGACGGCCACTTTCAACTGCTCGAGGCGGCCGGCGCCACCGGCCTGAACGGCACCACCGACTACGACCGCACCAACTACTTCGAGACGGTCCCCGCGAATCAGCTCGCGCTCGCGCTGTGGCTCGAGTCGGATCGCATGGGGTATCTCCTCGAGAAGGTCGACCAGGCGGCGCTCTCGAACCAGCAGGACGTCGTCCGCAACGAACGCCGGCAGAGCGTCGAGAACCAGCCCTACGGCCTTGCCGAGGAAGCGCTCATCCAGACGCTGTTTCCTCCCGGGCATCCGTACTACGGCAACGTGATCGGCACGCACGAGGACATCCAGGCCGTGCGGCTCGACGACGTGAACCGGTTCTTCCGGCAGTACTACGCGCCGAACAACGCGAGCCTCGCGATCGTGGGCGACATCGAGGTGGCCCAGACGAAGACGCTCGTGGAGCAGTACTTCGGGACGCTGCGGCGCGGACCGGCGGTGCCGCCGATTACGGCGAAGACGCCGCCAATCACGGCCGAGCGGCAGAAGGTCGTGCCGTCGCGCGTCGAGCTGCCGCGTGTCTACATGACGTGGCTCACCCCGCGGATCTTCGCGCCCGGCGACGCGGACGCCGAGCTCGCGGCACACGTGCTCGGCGGCGGCCGCGCCAGCCGCCTGTACAAGAAGCTGGTCTACGAAAAGCAGATCGCGCAGAACGTCGTCGCGTTTCAGGAGTCGCTGACGCTCGGCTCGATGTTCCGCGTCCAGGCGACCGCCCGGCCCGGGCACACGGTCGAGGAGCTGGAGCGCGCGATCGACGAGGAGCTGGCGGCGCTCGGCGCCGCGCCGCCGTCGGCCGCGGAGCTCGAGCAGGCGCGCAACACGATCGAGACGGCGATCGTCGGCGGCCTCGAGCGGCTCGGCGGGTTCGGCGGCGTGGCGGACCGGCTGAACATGTACAACCACTACCTTGGCACGCCCGACTTCCTGGCCAAGGACATCCAGCGCTACCGCTCGGCGACGCCCGCATCGGTGCATGCGTTCGTACGCGACCACCTGACGACGAACACGCGCGTCGTCGTGCACGCCGTCCCCGGGCAGCCGCCGTCTTCCGCGGCCGGGCCCGCCCCCTCGCAGGCGTCGGCGCAGTCGGGCGAGGGGGGCCAGTCGATCAACGCCGACGAGCCATGGCGCAATGAAATGCCGCCCGCCGGTCCACCGCGCCCGCTGCAGGTGGCCACGCCGACCTCCGCGGTGCTTCCCAACGGACTGACGCTCATTCTCAGCGAGCGCCGCGGCCTGCCGATCGTCGCCGCCAACCTCGTCTTCAGGACGGGGAGCGACGCGAATCCAGCCGATCGGCCCGGACTCGCCAACTTCGTCGCCGCCATGCTCGATGAGGGGACCGCCACGCGCAGCGCGCTGCAGATTGCCGACGAGGTCGCGCGGCTTGGCGCCTCGCTCACGACCGGGAGCAGCACCGATGCGACGACGATCAGCGGTCGATCGCTCTCGAAGAACTTCGCCGCGACGCTCGACCTCATGGCCGACATCACGCTGCGCCCGGCGTTTCCAGCCGCCGAAGTCGAGCGGCAGCGTGGCCAGCGTCTCGGGCAGCTCGTGCAGCAGCGCGACAACCCGGCGCAGGTGGCCGGGCAGGTGATGGCGGCGGCGCTCTACGGCCAGCGGCATCCGTACGGGTACGTGGAGCTCGGCACCGAAGCGTCGAACACGGGGATGACGCGCGACGAGATGCTGGCGTTCTGGAAGCAGCACTTCGTACCCAACAACGCCGCGCTCGTCGTCGCCGGCGACATCTCGATGAACGAGCTGCGCGCGCTCGCCGAGAAGGCGTTCGGGTCGTGGTCGCGCGGGACCCCCGCGCGTCCCTCACTCGGCGTCCCCGAGACGACGAAGGCGCGGCTGGTGATCGTCGACAAGCCGGGCACGCCGCAGACGCAGCTGCGGGTCGCGTCCATCGGCGCGGCCCGCTCGTCGCCCGACTTCCGCGCGCTGCAGGTGATGAACAACGCCCTGGGCGGGCTCTTCTCGAGCCGCATCAACATGAACCTGCGCGAGCGCCGCGGCTACACCTACGGCGCCAGGTCGCAGTTCGTGTTTCTGCGCAGTCCGGGGCCGTTCCTCGTGGCCGGCGGCATCCGGACCGATGTGACGGCGCCGGCGGTCACCGAGATCTTCAACGAGATCAACGGCATGATCGCCCAGCCGATGACCGTCGAGGAGCTGCAGAAGGCGAAGGAGGCGCTCGCCAACTCGCTGCCCGGCGCGTTCGAGACGAGCGTCAATGCGGTGAACAGCTTCTCGAACATCTTCATCTACGACCTGGGGCTCGACTACTACACGCGCTACGCGCAGGAGGTGCGCGCGGTCACGGCCGAACAGGCGCTCCAGGTCGCGCGGAAGTATCTCGTGCCGGATCGGCTGGTTGTGATCGCGGTGGGCGACCGGAAGGTGATCGAGCCGGAGCTGCGGAAGCTGAACCTCGGCGCCGTGGAGATCCGCGACGCCGAGGGACGGCCCGTGAGCTGAGCAGGCCCTTAGAAGGCGAGCCGCACGGCAAGCTCTGCCTGCTGGCGATTGAACGCCTGCAGGATGCGCCCGAACGAATCGGACAGGGCGTTGGTGGTCCAGGCGGCCTGTAGGCTGTCGGTGCCGAACACGTTGAATACCTGGGCGATCAGCTCGACCCGCCTGTTCCCGCCGAGCGGGAATGCCTTGCTGACGCGCATGTCCACGCTGTTGTATCTGTTTTCGTCAATCTGAGACGCCGCGATCGGTCCGAGTCCGTTCACCGCGCGCCAGGCATTCACCGCCTCCATCATGCGCGCGTTGTCGCGAGTGCCCATCGAACGCGTCGTGCCCGGCACGTAGTCGGTGACCAGCGCGTCGCCATTCAGATCTCTGCCGGCGATCGCGCTGAACGGCATCGTCGATCGTACGGTCCATACACCGCCCACACTCACGTCGTACGGCAGCAGCACGGAGCCGCTCGCCACCAGCACGTGGCGCCGGTCGTTGGTGGCCGGGCCGTAATCGAGCCCAGGATTCTCTGCGTGGGTGACGACCGATGTGAAGGGACCCGTCGCCACGACGTTGCCGTCGCCCTTGGCCAGCGTGTAGGAGATCAGATACATGTACCGGCTGTCGAATCGCTTGTCGAGCCGCACCATCAGCGCCTTGTACGTCAGCTCGCCAATGGACTGGGCCTGATCGATACGGGCGAACTGCTGAAGCGGCCGCGGTCCTGTCGTCAAGTCGCTGCGCGGGTTGATGTTCACGGTGAGCGGAACTTTCGTCATCTTGTTGTAGACGCCGTCCACGTGAATCGCCAGCGTGGATGACAGCTCCTGCGAGAACCCCACCGTGGAGGCCTGTGACTGCAGGTTCTCGAGGTCGTTCTCCGCGATCACGATGTTCTGCGGCGCGGTCGACGCAAACGTCTCCGGGTCCAGGCCCCGGTACGGATCCGGATACGACGGGTTGGTGATGTTGATGTTCGGCTGGCGGAAGTTCGTCACCTCACCCTGGGTCACGACCAGATTCATCGGGTTGTAGTAGATCCCGTAGCCCGCCCGCACGACCGACCGGCCCTCGTTCACGTCCCAGGCAAGCCCCAGCCGCGGCCCGAAGTTGTTCTTGTCGCCGCGACGGCTGAAGTCCACGAACGGAATCTGCAAGTTGGTGCCGGTCGTCGGGAAGATTTCCTTGTCGTTGAGGTCGAGCCCCTGGCCGAACGCCTTGCCCTGGTACTCGTAGCGCAGCCCGAGGCTCAGCGTCAGGGTCGAGACCGGCCTCCACTCGTCCTGGACGTACATGTCCCAGTACGCGTTCGGGTTGTACCGCCGGATGTTTCGCGCCACGGCGGTGAACAGCCTGGCGCCCTGCAGGTTTGCCATGATTGCAGGGTTGTTCGGGTCGAACGGCTGATCGAACGTAAAGGTCCACGCCCCGATGTTCTCCCGCACATCCCCATGAATGGGGATCTGCAGGTAGCCGCCCCCAATCTTCCACGTGTGTCTTCCGGCAGCAATCGACAGGTCGTCCCTGATCTGCCGCTGGGTTTGAAGCGAGTACGCGTTGAAGCTCGTCCCCCACACCAGGCTCGGGAAGTTGAACACGCGCGTGAGTGGCGCAGTCCGCGCGGGCGAGTTGTCATAGAGGTTCTCCTGGGCCCTGACCCCAGGGGGATGCCCGCGGAAATGGACGTTCGTCGCCTGGCCCCGGAGCTCGTTCACCACCCGGGACGACAGGACCCAGGTATGCCCTCCGACCCACGAGTAGCGTTTCTGCTGAATGCCGTTTCCCGAGAAGACCGCCAACCGGCCCCCGCACCCCTCGCAGGTGAAGTCGGAGTCCTGCCAGGCATACCGCCCGAACGCCGTCTGCGCCTGGCTGATCTGCACGTCGCCCCGCGCGAACACCATGTTGCTGTATTCCGGAATCGGAAAGGTGCCCTCGAGCGCCGAGTAGAACTCCGGCCGCCCCGTGGTCACCGTGGCGAAGAGGTCGGTCTTGGTCCGCTCGGCCGTGGCGAAGAAGTGGACGCGATCCCGCACGATGGGGCCGCCGAGCGCCGCGCCGAACTGATGCCGGCGGAAGTCCGGCTCCGGCGTGCCGCGGGTGTCGTGCCGTTCCTGCTCGAACCGGTTCATCCGGTTGAGGTTCTTGTCGCGGAAGTACTCGAACACTTCCCCGCTCCACAGGTTCGTCCCGCTCTTCGTCTCGAAGCTCACGGCCCCACCCGCCGTCCATCCGAACTCCGCCGGAGCCTGGCTGATGTACACCTTGAACTCGCGGATGGCCGCCTGCGGAAGCTCCATCCGCGGCTCGCCGGTGTTGCCCTCCTTGTTCCACATGCCGTCGACGAGGAGCGCCGAGCCGTGCGTGAACGCGCCCGCACCGACATTGACGTTGAACTTGCGCGGCCGCACGGCGTCCTGGCTCGTGCCGGGCATCAGCAGCGCGAGCCCCACGGGCTGTCGTGTCGCCAGCGGCAGCGTCTCGATCTGCTGCTGGGTGATCACGCCCGACACGTCGGTGCGTGTCGTTTCCACTACCGGGGCCGCCCCGGTCACCGTCACTGACTCCTGGAGACTGCCCAGCTGCAATGAAAGGTTGCGCGCGACCTCGAGGCCGATGGTCAGCATGATATCGGTCACCTCGACCGTGGCAAACCCGCTCAGCTCGGCCCTCATCACATACCGCCCCGGTGGAAGCGCCCCGAGCCGGTACCGGCCGTCGCCGTCGGTGACGGTCGTCCGGGTAAATCCCGTCTCGGTGTTCCGGAGCGTTAGCGTCACACCGGGCAGCACGGCGTTCGACGTATCGGTAATCACACCGGATATGGCGCCGCTCGTCACTTGCGCCGCGACCGACGCCGGGGTCAGGACTGGAGCGAATAGCAGCACCGCACACAGCAGAAGTCGAACATCGCTCGGGATACGCCGCCGCCAGGAGCCGGAAGGACGTCCCATCATGGTGCCTCCAATCAACCGACGTGACGGGCTGGTGGGTTCGGGGACTCAGCTCGGGATAACGGAACCAGCGACCGACGGAATGAGCCGACGGAATAATGAAGTGTGGCCGGGAGTCTACCCTGTCGACCCGGGAAGCACAACCGGGGTGGACGCCGGGAAGGACGTCTTTGGCGTAGCCTTACTCCAGTTGATAAAATCGGACTGGAACAGTCGGACATGCAGGTGGTCACCCCAGGCGTTGTTGTGCGCAGCTCGCAGTCTGTCCTCGATCTGATCGGGAATACCCCGCTCGTGCGCCTGTCGAGCTTCGAGACGGGGCTGCAGAACGTCGAGCTGTGGGCCAAGGCCGAGTGGCGCAACCCCGGCGGCTCGGTCAAGGACCGTCCCGCTGCTCGAATGATTCTCGACGGCGAGCGCTCTGGCGCGCTCACGCGCGACACGATCATCCTCGACGCCACGTCCGGCAACACGGGGATCGCGTACGCCATGATTGGCGCCGCGCGCGGCTACCGCGTACGTTTGTGCGTCCCGTCGAACGTGACGCCCGAGCGCAAGCGCATCCTGCGCGCGTTCGGTGCCGAGATCGTCTTCACGGACCCCATGGAAGGATCCGACGGCGCGATTCTGAAGGCGAGGGCGATGTACGCCGCCGAGCCGGCTCGCTACTTCTACGCCGACCAGTACAACAATCCCGGCAACTGGCTGGCGCACTACGACACGACCGCGCCCGAGATCTTCGAGCAGACGGAGGGGCGCATCACGCACTTCGTGGCGGGCCTCGGCACGGGCGGCACGTTCATCGGGACGGGCCGACGCCTTCGCGAGCTGAACCCGGCGATCCAGCTGATCTCCGTGCAGCCCGACACGGCCCTCCACGGGCTCGAGGGGCTGAAGCACATGGCAACGGCGATCGTGCCGGGGATTTATGATCCGTCGGTCGCCGACGAAGACATCGCCGTGAGCACAGAGGAGGCGTACGAGCTGACGCGCCGGCTGGCTCAGTCGGGACTCTTCGTGGGCATCTCGAGCGGCGCCAATCTCGCGGGGGCGCTGCACGTGGCGCGCCGCGTCTCGGACGCGGTGATCGTGGTGGTGTTCTGCGACGGCGGCGAGAAATACCTCTCCGAGCGGTTCTGGGACGAGAAAGGCTGATGGCGCTCGTGCTCCCGGCGGGCGTCGCGGAGGCGATTCGGCGTCACGGCGCGGAGACGTACCCGAACGAGTGCTGCGGCGCGCTCATCGGCCGCGATGGGGTCGTGTCGGCTGCGCACGCGCTGCCCAACACCACGGAGGAGGGGCCGCGCCGGCGGTTTCGCGTGCGGCCGCAGGACTACCGGGACGCCGAGCGCCGGGCGGCGGAGCAGGGAGCGGAGCTCCTGGGGTTTTATCATTCGCACCCGGATCATCCGGCCCGGCCGTCGCAGTACGATCTCGATCACGCGTGGCCGTCTTTTTCGTACGTTATCGTGTCCGTTCGCGCCGGCGTGCCGCAAGACATGACCTCATGGCGCCTGCGTGATGACCGCTCTGCTTTCGACGAAGAAAAATTGACTTATGGCGAACACGATTCACATTCCAACTCCGCTGAGGCCGTTCACCGACAAGAAGGAGTCGGTTGAGGTCAGCGGCGGCACCGTCGGCGAGCTGCTCGCGGACCTGACGCGCCGCTACGAAGGGCTCCGCAAGCACCTGTACACGGACGAAGGCCGGCTGCGGAACTTCGTCAATGTGTATCTGAATGACGAGGACATCCGGTACCTGCAGCGGGAGCAGACGCCGGTCAAGCCCGGCGACTCGCTGAGCATCGTCCCGTCGGTGGCGGGCGGCGCGCCGATCGTGGACGCGCCGGCAGAGCCGGTTCTGTCGCAGGACGAGATCAAGCGGTACAGCCGGCACCTGATCATGCCGGAGGTCGGCATGGACGGACAGCGCCGGCTCAAGGCGTCGAGCGTGCTCTGCATCGGCGCGGGCGGCCTCGGGTCGCCGGCGGCGATGTACCTCGCCGCAGCCGGCGTGGGCCGCATCGGCATCGTCGATTTCGACGTCGTCGACTTCAGCAACCTGCAGCGGCAGCTGCTGCACGGCACGCCCGACGTCGGCCGGTCGAAGCTGGAGTCGGCCAAAGCGCGGCTCCAGGCGCTCAACCCGAACGTGCAGATCGACACGTACGAGACGGCGCTCTCGTCCGAGAACGCGCTCGAGCTGTTCGGGCCGTACGACGTGATCCTCGACGGGACCGACAACTTCCCGACGCGATATCTCGTCAACGATGCGTGCGTGCTGAGTGGAAAGCCGAACGCCTACGGGAGCATCTTCCGGTTCGAGGGGCAGGCCTCGGTCTTTGCCGTCAAGAACGGACCGTGCTATCGCTGCCTGTACCCGGAGCCGCCGCCGCCCGGGCTCGTTCCGAGCTGCGCCGAAGGGGGCGTGCTCGGCGTGCTCCCCGGGATCATCGGCGTGATTCAGGCGACCGAAGCGATCAAGCTGATGCTCGGCATCGGCGAGCCGCTCATCGGCCGTTTCCTCATCTACGACGCGCTGAAGATGCGCTTCCGCGAGCTGCGGCTGCGCAAGGACCCGGAGTGCCCCGTGTGCGGCACTAATCCGACCGTCACCAGGCTGATTGATTACGAGCAGTTCTGCGGCGTCCACCCCGAACCGCCGGTGCAGGCCGCCGCGCCGGTGAACGAGTGGGACATCACGCCGGTGGAGCTGAAGCGCCGCCTCGATGCGGGCGACAACCTGTTCATTCTGGACGTGCGGGAGTCGAACGAATACCAGATCAATCGGATCCAAGGATCGACGCTGATTCCGCTGGGGGAAATTCCGCGGCGGCATCAGGAACTGGACAAGAACCGCGAGATCATCGTGCACTGCAAGATGGGCGGGCGCAGCGCGAAAGCGGTAGACTACCTCCGCACGGTCGGCTTCACGAGAGTGAAGAACCTGCGCGGCGGTATCCTGGAGTGGATCGACAAGGTCGATCCGTCGCAGCCCAAATACTGAGGCCTCGGGCCTGAGGCCTGCGGCCTGCGTGGATCGGACATGCTCAGGCTCTCGAAGAAGGCGGATTACGCGCTGATGGCGGTCAAGCATCTGGCCGTACGGTCGTCGCCGTCGACGAGCGCCCGTGAGATTGCCGAGCAGTACGACATTCCGCTGGAGTTGATGGCCAAGGTGCTGCAGCGGCTGGTTCGCGTGGGGCTACTCCTCTCCACGCAGGGGACGCGCGGCGGCTACGCGCTCGGACGCGCGCCCTCCGCCATCAGCGTCGCCGACGTCATCCAGGCCATCGACGGTCCGTTCGGCATCACCGCGTGCTCCACCACCGAGCACAACTGCGACCAGTACACCAAGTGCAGCATTCGCGATCCGCTCTGGCAGATTCGCGAGCGGATCGCCTTGGCGCTGCAGACCGTCACGATTGCCGAGCTGGCAGCCGAGAGTGTCGGGCATGTCCTTTCGGACCGGCCGGGGAACGGCCGGGCCGTTGTCCACGCTGCGGTACTGCGCCGATGAAGCTGCCCATTTACATGGACTATCACGCCACGACGCCCGTCGACCCCCGGGTGCTCGAGGCGATGCTGCCGTACTTCACGCAGGAGTTCGGCAACCCGGCGAGCCGCAATCACGCCTTCGGCTGGGCGGCCGAAAAGGCCGTGGAGCAGGCGCGGCAGCAGGTGGCGGATCTCATCGGCGCGACGGCGAAGGAGGTCGTCTTCACCAGCTGCGCGACCGAGGCGGACAACCTCGCGCTCAAGGGTGGGGCGGCGATGTACGCCGAAAAGGGCAACCACATCGTCACCTGCGTGACCGAGCATAAAGCGGTGCTCGACCCCTGCCACCAGCTCGAGAAGCAGGGGTTCCGGGTGACCTACATGCCGGTGCAGAAGGACGGCCTCATCGATCTCGACGAGCTGCGCGCCGCGATCACGCCGAAGACGATCCTCATCTCGATCATGACGGCCAACAACGAGATCGGCGTGATTCAGCCGGTCGCTTCCGTCGGCGCGATCGCCAAGGAGCACGGCATCCTCTTCCACACGGACGCCGTGCAGGCGGTCGGCAAGATTCCGTTCGATGTGAACGAGGTCAAGGTGGATCTCGTCTCGATGAGCGGGCACAAGATCTACGGCCCGAAAGGCGTGGGTGCGCTGTACGTGCGCCGCCGCAACCCGCGCGTGCTGTTGGCGGAGCAGATCAGCGGCGGAGGCCACGAGCGCGGCATCCGCTCGGGCACGCTGAACGTACCCGGCATCGTCGGCCTCGGCACAGCGGCCGAGCTGTGCCGGACGGAGATGATCGAGGAGAGCGCCCGGCTGCGGCGGCTGCGCGATCGTCTGAACGAGAAGCTCCATCAGAGCCTCGACGGCATGTATGTGAACGGGTCGATGGAGCACCGACTGCCGCACAGCCTCAATGTCAGCTTTGCGTACGTCGAAGGCGAGTCGCTGCTGATGGGGATCAACGACGTTGCGGTCTCGTCGGGATCCGCGTGTACGTCCGCCAGCCTGGAGCCGTCGTACGTGCTCAAGGCGCTCGGTGCCGGCGACGAGCTGGCGCACTCGTCGATTCGGTTCGGTCTGGGCCGGTGGACGACCGAGGAGGAGGTCGACTACGTGGCCGACAAGGTTGCGGCGGTGGTTCGACGACTCCGTGAGATGTCGCCGCTCTACGAGCTGATGAAGGAAGGCGTCGAACTGTAATGTATTCACCGAAGGTCATCGACCACTTCCAGAACCCGCGGAACGTCGGGTCGCTGCCGAAGGACGATCCGCACGTCGGCACCGGTCTCGTCGGGGCTCCCGAGTGCGGCGACGTCATGAAGCTGCAGATCCGGATCAACCCCGAGACCGGGGTCATCGACGAAGCGAAGTTCAAGACGTTCGGCTGCGGGTCGGCCATTGCGAGTTCGAGCCTCGTGACCGAGTGGCTCAAGGGACGCACGCTCGACCAGGCGCTCGCCATCACGAACAGCGATATCGCGGACGAGTTGCAGCTGCCGCCGGTGAAAATTCATTGTTCGGTGCTGGCGGAGGACGCGATCAAGGCAGCCATTGCCGATTACCACCGGAAGCGCGAGGCCAAAGTGGCCGCCGCGAGCTGACCGCCCGTTGGCACGGGGAATGGGTACAACACACATGGCGGCGGTTCGTCGCTCCATCTGACATGTCTGGACACCGAATCTCGGCGGCCCTGCTCGTGCTGGCGTTCGCATCGCCGGCTCTGGCGCAGGAGTCGCTCGACGTCAGCCGGCTGCCGGTCGATCTCGACCGGATTCAGCGGGGCCTCCGCGAGTCCGCGGTTCGTGAGGAGCGCGAAGGGCTGAACCTGCGGTATCGCGTGCAGGTCTACGGGCAGGCGCCGCCCATCGTGCTGTTCGGGCCGGAGGCGAACCTGACGACCGGCCCGGTTCCGTATGGCGCGCCGACGCACCGCGACATGGTCGACCACGTGACGCCTCGGGAGTTCCGCACCCCCGCCGCCGACATCAGCGCGCTCATCCGCTGGCTTGCCGAGCGCGCCAAGAAATAACGTGAAAATAACCGTCGCCCACAGCCCCGATTCAGACGACGCCTTCATGCACTACGGTCTCGCGAGCGGCAGGGTGCCGACCGACGGGATCGAGTTCGATCAGCTGCTCGCCGACATCGAGACGCTCAATCACGCGGCGTTCGAAGGCAGGTATGAGGTGAGCGCCGTCTCCTTCAACGCCTACGCGCACCTGACGGACAAGTACCTGCTGCTGCCGCACGGCTCCAGCATGGGTGACGACTACGGCCCGATCGTGGTCGCGCGCGCCGACGGTCCCTCGTCTCTCGACGGCGTCACGGTCGCGGTGCCGGGAACGCTCACGACGTCGTTTCTCGCGCTGCGGCTCTGCGACCCGGACGTGCAGTACGTGGTCATGCCGTTCGATCGCATTCAGGACGCCGTGCGTGCCGGCGAGGCGCAGGCGGGGCTGCTGATTCACGAAGGGCAGCTCACGTATCAGGACGAGGGGCTGAAGAAGATCGTCGATCTCGGGCAGTGGTGGGCGGATCGCACGGGCGGGCTGCCGTTGCCGCTGGGCGGCAACGTCATCCGCCGCGATCTTGGTCCGGCGGTCATTGCGAAGGTCTCGCGCCTGCTGCGCGAGAGCATCGCCTACGCGCTGGCGCACCGGCAGGAGGCGCTCGATTACGCGCTGCAGTTCGGCCGCGGGCTCGACCGCGCCCAAGCGGACCGCTTCGTCGGCATGTACGTGAACGAGCTGACGCTCGACTACGGGGAGCGCGGCCGTGCGGCCGTCCGGCGGCTCTTCGACGAGGCGTGGGGCAAGCACCTCATCCCGAAGCCGATCGCGGTCGAATTCAGCGCGTAGGGGCCTGTCCTCGGTCGAACTTGCCGTAGTCGCGGATCACCCCGGCCACCCTGAGCCGATAGTCGCGAAAGATCCCCGCGCGTCCCTTGGCCTGGGCCGCCCGGTGTTCTTCCACGGCACGCCACCGCGCCACCGCCTCCTCGTCGCGGAAGAAGGACAGCGACAGGATCTTTCCGGGCTCGTAGAGACTCTCGAAGCGCTCGACCGAGATGAAGCCGTCGATCTGCTCGAGCTGCGGTCGGAGCACCGCGGCGAGATCGAGATACTCCTGGCGGCGTCCCTCAGCGGGCCAGACTTCGAAGATGACGGCCACCATTGATCGCTCCGCTAGCCCGCAATCGACAGCGCGCTGATGCCTCTGCCGAGCGTGAAGCTCGATCCGACGGCGCCGACCACCGCGGTCCGGCGCGTCAGGCCGGCGAGGCTGCGGATGCGGTAGACGGCTTCGATGCCGGTGCAGTGCGCGCCGAGCAGGTGCTGCAGCCCGAATTCACGCAGTTTGCCGGCGGTCCACTCCAGCATGGGGTCGCTCGCCGCGAAGAGATGGAAGCCGCCGATGGCGGCGTGCAGCGGGGCGGCGCGGACGACTGTGCGGGCGTACTCGATCGTGTTGATGATGCCGGCGTGGCCGCACCCGCTGATGAGGATGAGGCCCTCGGCAGAATCGATCACGACGGAGGCATCCTCGGGCACGGTGTCCTCGACGAGACCTGCCGGGGTGCGCACCTGCCCGCGAGGCGTCCAGTTGCGCTCGGGATGCTGGCGCGGCACGGGGCCGGTGAACCAGACCGCAGGCACGAGCTCGGTCGGTCCTTCGTGTTCGACAAAGGTGCCGCCGGCCGCCTCGTGCGCGCGAGAGGGCGCGCGGATTCTTCTTCGCCAGCTCCCGGCGGAGCGTGAGGAGCCCCGCGGTGTGATCCCCGTGGTTGTGCGTCAGGATGACGTCGGTGATGTCGGAGAGATCGATGCCGAGCTCGGCGGCGTTGCGCAGAACCGTTTCCGGCCGCTCCCCGGTGTCGATGAGGAGGCGCCGGCCGTCCACCTCCAGCACCGCGGCAAAACCCCATTCGCCGATCCCCGCCCCGCGATTGCCCGCGAGCATCGTCGACAGCACGGTCACCTTCACCGCCGTCGCGGTCTGAGCCGCGGCCTGTCCGGTGGCGAACCCGCACCAGAGCGCGACCGCCACCCACCCGACGCCCGATCGGTTCCGCATACCAGCCTCCTGTCCCTCGTGAGTGCCGGGCACCGGGGCCCCCACGGCGCACGCCTGCGCCGTGGGGTGGGATTGTGCCACAAGGCCGCCTGCCCCATAATCCACCCAGACGGCCGTGACCAGTCGACGCGATTTCCTCAGCCGCGGGCTCGCGCTGGCGGGGGCCGGGGCGTTGGCAGCAGCGGGAGCGCCGCCGCGCGCGTTCGCGCAGGCGCCGTCCGCGCCCGTCCGCCGCTCCGACCGCTATGACGACTCGTTCATCTTCGAGCGCAAGCCGTTCACGTGGCCGGGGGGCGCGACGCTCGCCGTGTGGGTCGTCCCCAACGTGGAAGTCTGGCGCTACGATGCCGCATCCGGCCAGGCCATCTCGCCGAACGATCGCGGCATCGTCCCCGACGTCATCAACTTCGCGTGGCGCGAGTACGGAATGCGCGTCGGCCTGTGGCGCATGGCGGACGCGCTCGACGCCGCCGGGGTGCGCGCGACTGTGGCGCTGAACTCGGCCGTGGCTGAAGCGCACCCGAAGGCGATCGACGAGATGAGGCGCCGCGGCTGGGAGTTCATGGGCCACGGCATCACCAACAGCGACAGCATCGCCGGTCTGCCGCTGGAAAAAGAACGCGCCCTCATCCAGACGGTGCTGAAGACGATCGAGCAGGCCACCGGTCGCCGGCCGCGCGGATGGCTCGGATCGGGCCTGATCGAGACGCACAACACGCTCGACATTCTCGCCGAGGAGGGCGTGATCTACTGCGGCGACTGGAACAACGACGACCAGCCGTATCCGATGAAGGTCCGCAAGGGCCGGATGTTCGCGATCCCGTACTGCATGGAGATCAACGACATTCCGCTCTTCATGCGGAAGGGCTACACCGGCGAGCAGTACCTGCAGTCTGTCGTCGATCAGTTCGACGCGCTGTACGCCGACAGCGCCAGGCACCCGCGCGTGCTGGGCCTGCCGCTGCATCCGATGATCACCGGCCAGCCGCTGCGGATCCGCTATCTGGAGCGCGCGCTCGCGCACATGAAGAAGCACGAACGCGTCTGGTTCGCCACCGGCAGCGAGATCATCGACGCCTACCAGCGCGCCTCATCGTAGGGAGCCTCCTCGTAGGTAGCTGGAGGGCTTGAGCCCTCCGGCTCACCGCTGGAGCACGCGCGTGCTCTGGCTCGAGACGCACTGCCACCGCCCGTCGCGGAACACCCAGACGTCGGTGTACTGCAGCGTCAGCGGCGATCGCACGCCCTGCTTCACCCCGACGAGATTCAACGTGAACCAGACGACGGCCGTGTCGCGATAGACCTTGACGAGGAAATCGTCCTGGACGGCCGATTCGACCTGCTGGTTGAAGCTCGCCGCGAGCTCCAGTTCCCGCTTCTTGTCGCCGCGCGCGCCATCGTCATAGGTCGCGATGAACTCGTCGGCCAGCAGGTGCTCGATGAACGTCACGTCGCGTTTGTAGAACGCGTTGTTCCACCCGCGCTCCAGCTCGATGAGGATCTCCTGGTCTGATTGCACCGCGCGGCGCTGCGAGGCGGCGGCCGGAGCCATGACCACCAGCACCAGCAGGTAACCGAGGAGGCGACACCGCGTAGGCATCGTGGAACGGGAGTCTAGCGCGCGCGAGGCGGGCGTTCAACCGACCGACGCCATGCATTGGTCGGAGGTTGACTCACAGTAGAATCCCTATCACTCGCTGACTGTGTCGGCCGCCCACCTGCATTGACGGGCGCCTGTATGTCGGTTCAGTGCTCGAGGCTCATGCCAGGACGAAACGAGCCGGTACCCCCGCAGCGGCCGGGGCTCGACATCTCTATGTCGACCCTTCGCGACTCGATCGAGCGTCACGCCCGATACTCGCAGGCGCAGCCGTGGGAGAGCCTCTCAACCCGACAGATGTTCGAGTGCGTCAGCCTGGCCCTGCGGGACCTCCTGATCGACCGCCGGCTCGAAACGGAGCGCCGCTATCGCCATGCCGATGCCAAGCAGCTCTGCTATGTGTCGATCGAGTACCTCCTGGGGCGGCTCCTCGCCAACAATCTGAGCAATCTCGGCATCTACGACCTCTGCCGGGAGACGCTTCGGCACATGGGCGCCGACCTCGACCTTATCGAAGAGTGTGAACCCGATGCCGCCCTCGGCAATGGCGGGCTCGGCCGGCTGGCGGCCTGCTTCCTGGATTCGCTGGCCACGCTCGACATGCCGAGCTACGGCTATGGGATCAACTACGAGTACGGCCTGTTCCGGCAGGACATCGACAACGGCTATCAGAAGGAAAAGCCGGACAACTGGCTCGCCTTCGGGACGCCGTGGGAGATCGAGCGATCCGGTGAGGCCTGTCTCGTGCCTCTCTACGGCCGGGTCGAGGACGGCGTCGACCGATCGGGCCAGTACAACCCGATGTGGCTGGATTGGCAGCTTCTCATCGGGGTGCCGCACGACGTCCCTGTCGTCGGCTACGGCGGCAGGACGGTCAATCTCCTCCGGCTGTTTTCCGCCCGATCCTCCCGCAACTTCGACATGCAGATCTTCAACACCGGGGACTATCTGAGAGCGGTCGAACAGAAGATCGCTTCGGAAACGATCTCGAAAGTCCTGTACCCCTCAGATGCCGTGCCACCTGGCCAGGAGCTGCGCTTTGTTCAGGAATACTTTCTGGTCGCCTGCACGCTGAGAGACATCGTCAACAGGTACGAGAAAGCCCATGGAACCTTAGACGCCTTCCCGACGAAGGTTGCGATTCACCTGAACGACACCCATCCGGCACTGGCCGTGGCCGAGTTGATGCGCATCCTCGTCGACGAGCGCAACCTGCCGTGGGGCCGGGCCTGGGACATCACCCAATCGACGATGGCGTACACGAACCACACGCTGCTGTCGGAAGCGCTCGAGAAGTGGCCCGTGCCGCTGCTCGAGCGCGTCGTGCCCCGGCACCTGCAGATCATCTACGAAATCAATCAGCGCTTCCTGACCGAGGTCGCCTGCGTCTGGCCCGGCGACCAGGGCCGGGTACAGCGCATGTCGATCGTCGAGGAAGGGCCCTCGAAACAGGTCCGCATGGCGCACCTGAGCATGGTGGGCAGCCATTCCATCAACGGCGTCTCGGTGCTTCACAGCCGGCTCGTCCAGACGACGCTGGCTCGGGACTTCCACGATCTCTGGCCGGACCGATTCAGCAACAAGACAAACGGCGTGACGCCCCGCCGGTGGCTGCTGCAGGCCAATCCGCTGCTGGCCCGGCTGATTCGCAGGACCATCGGCGAGGGATGGATCACCGATCTCGACAAGATCCGCGCGCTGGAACCCTACGCGGGCGACAGCGCCTTCCGGCAGGAGTTCCTGGCGGCCAAGCGAGCGAATAAAGAGCGTCTCGCGCGTCTGATCAGCGAGACCACCTCCGTCCGTGTCGACCCGGCTTCGCTCTTCGACGTGCAGGTCAAGCGCATTCACGAGTACAAGCGGCAACTGCTCAACGTCATGCAGATCGTCTTTGAGTACCTGCGCCTCGTCGAGGACGGCGTACACCCGGCCGTGCCCCGGACCTACATCTTTGCCGGGAAGGCGGCGCCGGGGTACCGGGCGGCCAAGCACATCATCAAGGTGATCTGCAATGTGGCGGCGACCATCAACAACGACCAGCGCGTGAAGGGACAGCTGAAGGTCGTCTTCATTCCGGACTTTCGCGTGTCGCTGGCGGAAACGGTCATACCCGGCGCCGACCTCAGCGAGCAGATCTCGACGGCCGGCTCGGAGGCGTCTGGAACGGGCAATATGAAGCTCGCCATGAATGGCGCGCTGACGATCGGCACGCTCGACGGCGCGACGATCGAAATCCTCGAGGCCGTCGGAGCGGAGAACATCTTCATCTTCGGGCTGACGGCCGAGCAGGTGCAGGCGTGGCGGAATTGCGGGACGTACCGGCCACGGGATCTCGTGTCGGGCGACCGGCGCCTGAAGCGGATCGTCGACGCGCTCGCCTCCGACCGCTTCTGCCCGAAGGAGCCGGGGCTGTTCCGCTCCATCTTCGAGTCGCTCCTCGACCAGGGCGATCCGTATTTTCATATCGCGGATCTACCGGCGTACATCGATGCGCAGGATCGCGTCGCCAAGGAGTTCGAGCGGCCGCCGGCGTGGGTATCGAAGGCGATTCTGAACGTCGCGCGGATCGGCCGGTTCTCGAGCGATCGCACGATCCGTGAATATGCGAACGATGTGTGGGGAATCGCGAGCGTGCCAGAGTCCTCTGGTCAAGGGTAGGCATGCTGGACGGCCCCCTCCGCCGCAAGGGCGCCGGCTACCTGGCAGCCGTCCTCGGCACCACGGTCGTGACGGCCATCGGCGCGCCATTCCGCACTGCCCTGAACGAGACGACCGTGGCCCTGGCGTTTCTCTTCCTCGTGCTGTTCGTCGCGGCGCGATGGGGCCGCTGGCCGGCCGTGGTCGCCTCACTCCTCGGCGTGCTGTCGTTCGACTTCTTCTTCCTCCCGCCTCTCTACACGCTGATTGTCGCCGACCTCGAGAAGGGGGTCGAGCTCGCCGCCTTTCTGGCGGCCGCGCTGACCCTCGGAGAGTGGTCGGCGCGCGCGACGCGGCACGTTGCCGAGGCGGAGGCTGGGCGAACCGAGGCGACGAAGGCGGCCGAAAAGGTGCGCGACACCTACACCGTCCTCGTCGAGGGCATGATCTCCGCCGCGCGCATGGCGGAGGCCGAGGTTCGAAGCGACGAAGCACGCCGCGCGGCCACCATGCAGGCGTCGCTCGACGCCATTGTCACCCTGGACGCGCGAGGTGCCATCACCGAGTTCAACCCGGCCGCCGAGCAGATGTTCGGCCGTCGCCGCGAGGATGTTCTCGGCCGTGAAATCGCCGATGTGATCATCCCGCCGTCGCTCCGGGACCGCCACCGGCAGGGAATGGCCCGATACCTCGAGACCGGCGTGCCCAAGGTCCTCGACCGGCGCATCGAACTGAGGGCGCTGCGCGCGAGCGGCGAGGAATTTCCGGTCGAGCTCGTCATCGCCCGCATCGCCCTGGCCGGTCCGCCGCAATTCACCGGCTACATCCGCGACATCACCGAGCGGAAGCGAGCCGAAGAGGCCATGCGGCGGCTCAACGTCGAATTGGAAGAGCGCGTGGCGGCCCGGACCGCTCAGCTCGAGAAAGCCAACAGGCTCAAGGACGAGCTCATCGTGCGGGAACAGGCGGCGGCCGCCGAGCTCGCATCCGCACGCGAACGGGAGGGGCAGATCGGTTTCAGGATCCAGCAGATGCTGCTGCTCACGCAGCCGCCGCGGGACCTGTCGGGACTCCAAGTGGCCGCGCTCACGATCCCCTCTCAGCGGGTCGACGGCGACTTCTACGGTTTCTTCAGGCATGAGAATCAAAGCCTCGACGTCATCGTCGCCGACGTGATGGGCAAGGGCGTGCCCGCTGCCCTGCTGGCCGCGGCGACCAAGACCAACGTCCTCGAGGCGCTGTGCCACCTGACGGCCCTGTCCACGAGCGGAGCGCTTCCGGAGCCCAAAGACATCGTGACGCTGGCCCACGCGGACATGGTCGGGCACCTGATCGATCTCGAGAGCTTCGTGACGCTGGCGTACGCCCGACTAGACCCAAACCGGCAGATGCTCCATCTCGTCGATTGCGGACATACGGGCATGATGGTCGTGCGTGCCGCGACAGGCCGCTGCGAGATCCTGCACGGAGACAATCTGCCGTTGGGGATCCGCGGGGGAGAGAGTTTCAGCCAGATCGCCGTTCCCTTCGGGCCCGGCGACCTGTTTCTCTTCTACTCGGATGGCATCACGGAGATGCGCGACGGGTCGGGCGAGCCGTTCGGCGCGGCCCGCCTGTCAGACTGTGTCCGGCTCAATCGCACGCTCGAGCCCGAGGCGCTGGTCGAGGCCATTCGGCGGGATGTCTTCGCCTTTGCCGCATCGGACACCCCCAACGACGACCTGACCTGCGTCGTGATCAGAGCGTGCGAACAGGAGGCCCTGCTCGCGCGGGCGGAGCTGGAGATCGACAGCGACTACGCGAATCTCAGGCGCGTCCGCGAATTCGTCCATGCCTTCTCCCGCGACCTTCCCGGCTCCCCGGTCGCCGAAGACGACGTCGCGGCGCTCGAGCTGGCGGTCAATGAAGCGGTGGTCAACATCATGAAGCATGCCTATCACGGCCGCCCCGGCCAGCGTATTCACCTGGAGCTCGAGGCGTTTCCCCATCGTGTTGCCGTTCGGCTGGATCATCTTGGAGACACATTCGATCCCTCGGCGGTCCTGCCACCGAAGCTGGATGGCTCGCAGGAGTCAGGATTGGGCATGTACCTCATCACCAAGTCGGTCGACGACGTTCGGTTCTATCGTGATGAACGCGGGAGAAACTGTATTGCTCTGGTAAAGTGTCGGAAACCCTAGGTGCGAGGACCCACGCGATGGAGATCGTGTTCGACAAAGTGGGCGACCTGACCGTCGCAGCCGTCCCGGTGGAAGAACTGGACGCCAGCAACGCGGGAGAGTTCAAGCGGGACGTGGCGCCGCTGCTGGAGGCCAATACGAAGCTGGTGCTCGATCTCAGTCGCCTGCATTTTGTCGACAGTTCCGGTCTGGGCGCTTTCATTTCCTGCCTCCGGAAGCTGAACGCCAGTGGGGGCGACATCAAGCTGTGCGGGATGTCGAAGCAGGTTCGAGGCGTGTTCGAGCTGGTGCGCCTGCACCGAGTGTTCGACATCTGCGCGACGATCGAGGAGGCGGTGCACGCCTTCGGGCCCAAGGATTCCTGAATGTGACACGCGCGGGCGTGCGCCGAACTGCCGCTTGAACGCGCGGCAGGGCGGATTCCCCGCGAACGCCGTGAGGACCGTACGGGCGATCGTCGATCCGACGACCGCCGACTGAGAGCGCGCTCGCTACGGCTTCGGCGTCGCCAACGGCCCGACCTCGGGGCGCGCCTGCGTGTTGGCGAGCGGACCGAGCTCGGCGGCCGCGCCGCGCGTGATCGCCGCCAGCTCGCTGCCCGCCTGGAAGCAGGTGAAGTCGGCCCGATCGCGCCAGGCGAGCGGCCCGCACAGCCGCACGCCCGCCTTGATGGCGGCGTCGTGCACGATGTTGATCGCGCGCTCGTAGTCGGGCGTGCCCTGGCGGAAGCCCGTGAAGTTGCCGAGATCGCCGCTCGCGGCAAAGAGCGCGGTCACGCCCGGCACGCGCGCGATCGCATCGGCGTTCTTCAGGCCTTCGAGCGTTTCGATCATCAGGATGAGCACGATGTTGTCGTTGATCGTGTTCCGGTAGCCGCCCGGCACCGCACCCCACATGTCCGGGTCGAATGCCTGGCCGCCACCCTGACTGCGCCGGCCGAGCGGCGGGAAGTACGTCCAGTTCCGCGCGGCAATCGCCTCTTCGACCGTGTCCACGGTCGGCACGACGATGACGAGTGCGCCTGCGTCGAGCGCGTGCTGAATCTCCCGCTCGTCGCCGTAGGCGACCCGCACGCCTGGAACGGCCTTGGCGTGCGGACACGTGCGCCAGAGACGCGCGGCCGCCCCCCAATCGCGCTCGTTGTGCTGCATCTCCGTCCAGATGAAGTCGTAGCCGGCGTTCGCCATCGCGCAATAGACGGTCGGGTCGGTCGAGCTGAAGAGCGTCCCGCCCGTGACCTTGCCGCCCTGCATCATCTTCAGGCGCACGGGATTCCAAATCCTGGCGCCGCCCGGCGGATTGAACGCGGGCCCGTACGTCCACGTCGCCGGATCGAACGGCCCCTGATTGACGGATCCCGACGGCGCGACCGTGCGGGCGTTGCTGTCGGTGCCGGCGGGGGCCGCCAACGGGAATGCGGTCGCCCCTGCGGCAGGATTGTTGGCGTACGGATCGACGCCCTGCGGCGGCTGCGTCTGTCCGCTCTGCGTGTGCGCAGCGGCCACGCTCAAGGTGACAAGCGCCGCGCCGAGGAAGGCCCCGAAACGGATCTGCATCATATCGCCTCTCCATCCACACGAACGGGTGTTCGAGGCCCGCATTGTACGCGGACGCGCGCAAGGATGTCGTGGAGCTGCCGCAGGCCTTCGGTCAGCGCCGCAGGTCCGGGCTGCAGCATGTGGGCGTCGGCGTCTCAACGCCCTAACGCTCAGCCGCGAGCGGCGCTCAGGATCGTCTTGAGTTGGACCGGACGCCGCCGCGCCGCTCGTCGGCTGCAGCGGCTTGGCGGGCGGCCTGTGTTGACGCCAGCCACGAAGCAAAGTCGCTCAGCCACCGTCGCTGTTCTTCAGTTTCCGGGACCTCAAGGCCTCGCGACTCCTTAACGGCTGTGAGTGCAGCACCGAGGTCCTTGCCAGCGGCTAGCAGAACACCGCCGACGATCAGCCCCGAGCGCCCGATGCCCTGACGACAGTGGACCGCCACGGTCTTTCCTGTGTCGAGTGCATCGACGATTTCACTGGCGAGGGCCGCAACCGCCTCTTGGGATGCAGGTACCCCGCGATCCGGAATGGGGAACGGTCTGAAGTCGATTCCGCTCGCCGCGGCTGCGGTCGCCTCGCCCTCCAGGACCAACTGTGCTGCCTCCTCGGGCTCGAGGAGCGAAATCACCAGGTCGATGCCTGCCTCACGCCAGGCCGTCGTCTCGTCTCGCAACCAGTCGCCGCCCCGTGGCCGCAGCAGAATGCCCAGTCTGCCGCGCCAGGGTCCGGCCACCCAGAACACTTTCGCTTGCATACCTTTTAGCCTTCGGGCTCCTGTGGCAGTAGCTCTCGAGGAAGGGCATCGATATCGACACCGCACCTATCTATCTGTAACTGGCGCCGGATGATAGCACTGGTGAGACGCGCCCGGATGAATCCGCGGTTACCCGCGCGCCGGAAGGATACGCGCGAAACTCACACGTATCCATCGGACGCGGACAGACGTCGTCCGGCCGGCAACGTGTTGCTTTCTCCAGCGTTGCTGTCAGGAAAGACGCGCGGCGAGCGCGGCGGTTGCGTGCCAGCCAGACAGGTAACCCTGCCCGCCATCTCGATTACCGCCGATCAATCGCGCCGGCACTCGAGCGCTCCACGACGTCGATGAAACGCTGCTCAGGCGCCGCACGTGGTGCGGACGCGCGCAAGGATGTCGTGGAGCTGCCGCAGGCCTTCGGTCAGCGCCGCAGGTCCGGGCTGCAGGATGTACGCGGACTTGATCTCGTAGATATGGCCGCTGCGAACGGCGGCGACTTCGTGCCATCCCACCCGCGTGGCAATCCGCTCCGTGCGGACGGCCTTGCCGCACCACGACGCGACGATCACCTCGGGGTTCCGGCGCACGACTTCGTCCGGTGTGACGATCCGGTCGCGTCCGAGCTTCGCGTCGCGCAGCTCGGGGAAGATCGGCTGACCGCCCGCGATCTCGACGAGCTCGTCGACCCATGTGATTCCAGAAATCAGCGGATTGTCCCACTCCTCGAAGAACACGCGCGGGCGTGGCAGGCCGGCTGTGGCGGCGCGCACGGCGTCGATCTCGAGCTCGAGCCGCGAGGCGAGCGCCTCGGCGCGGTCGCCGCATCCCACCATGCCGCCGAGCACGCGGATCATCTGAAGGATCTCGGCGACGCTCCGCTGGTTGAAGACGGCCACCGGATATCCGCGCCGGACGAGCTCCGCAGCGATGTCGGCCTGCAGGTCGGAGAAGCCGAGCACCAGATCCGGCCGAAGCGCTTCGATCCGGCTGAAGCGGGCGTTCAGAAACGCAGAGACGCGCGGCTTCCGGCGCGCCTCGGGCGGCCGGATCGTATAGCCGGAGACGCCCACCACGCGGTCGCCCTCTCCGAGCAGATAGAGCGTCTCGGTCGTCTCTTCGGTCAGGCAGACGATGCGCGACGGGTAGGCGCTCATGAGGCGATCAGGTCGCACCAGACGAACGGATCGCGGCTGACACGCTCGCCACAGGTCAGCGCGAGCGGACGGAGGAACATGGGTCCCGCGTAGACGCATGTATGGAATTCGCCGTTCTCGCCGCACGGATCCGCGCCGTGCGGCAGCTCGTCGAGCAGCGCGCGATTCCATTCGCGACCGACGAAGGACGCATCGAGCACACGCGTGTCGACGCACGCCACGCGCGCCCGGAGTCCGGCCGCGAGCATCTGATCCGCGAGCTCGGCTGTCGGGATTCCCCAGACGGGAAACAGCGGCTGCAGGCCGCTTCCTGCCAGCCGCTCCTCGCGATACCGGCGCACATCCTCGAGGAACAGATCGCCGAACGCCGCATGGGTGAAGCCGTCGGCGACGGCTGCGGCTACGGCGTCGCGCATGCGCGCCTCGTACACCTCGTTCGGGCAGGGATGGGGTATCGGCACGACGCGCAGCGGCAGGGCGGCGGAGGCGGCCTGTGCCTCGAGCACAGCGCGCCTGACGGCATGCATGGCCACCCGGTCCACCGCCTCGTTGACGGTCGTCAGCAGCGCGCCGACCGAGCCGGGGTGCGTCTGATTGAGCACGTGCAGCGCCCAGGCGCTGTCCTTGCCCGAGCTCCACGAGAGCAGGATCTTCACTTGAAGGCCTCCGGGTGGAGCACACGGGCGAACGCCTCGGTTGCGAGGGCGACCCGCGGACCGGGAACGGTGAGGTAGTCGCCGCTGAGGAAATGGATGCGTCCGCTCCGGACCGCCGGAATCGCCGAGAGCGCGCCCCACGCCGCACGCTCGCGCACGGCGTCAGCGCCGGCAATCGTCCGGTTCTCGTGGATTTCGAGGATCACGTCGGGCGCACGCGTGAGGAGCGTCTCGGATGAGGGCTGAACAGAAGGAACCCCCTGCCGCCGCTGACGTACACCTGCTTCAGCGACTGCGGCTCGCGTCCGAAGACGAGCAGCACGCGCGGCCGCGACCGGCCGCGCACGCGCGCGCGAATCGCGTCGAGCTGCCGGCGAATCCCGCTGGCCGTCCGTCCGGCTTCCGCGGCGTGCCCCGTCGCCGTGCCGAGCTCGCTCATCGTCCTGAACAGCACCTCGAGACCGCCGTGCCGGTAGCTGTAGGTGCGAATGCCGGCCCTGGCGAGCTGCGCCTCGAGCCCGTCCTGCGAGCCGTAGGTGAGCACCAGATCCGGCCGCAGCGAGAGGATGCGCTCGACGTCGGGGTCGAGCAACGCGCCGACGCGGGGCAGACGCTGCACCTCGGGTGGAAAGTCGTCATAGCTGCTGACGGCGACGACCTGAGGCCCGGCCTCGATCGCGAAGAGCATCTCCGTCAGCGCCGGCACGAGCGACACGATGCGCGTGGCGGGCGCAGTGGCGGGTCTGCTCGCGATGGCCTGTTCCGCTCGCGAGACCCGCCCTACGTACGCGCAGATCGCGACGAGGACGAGCAGAATCGTCAGGCCTTTCGCACGAGCAGCCACAGGAAGAACGGGCCTCCAATCATTGCGGTCACGACGCCGACCGGGACTTCGACCGGCGCGAGCACGGTACGCGCCACCAGATCGCACGCCACCAGAAACGCCGCGCCGAAGAGCGCCGACGCGGGGAGCGCCACGCGATGGTCGACGCCGGTCATCAGCCGCACCAGATGCGGGACGACAATGCCGACAAAGCCGATCGGGCCGGCGAGCGCGACGGCGGCGCTCGTCGCCAGCGCGGCGCTCAGAAAGGCGAGCCGCTGCGTGCGGGCGACGTCGACGCCGCGCGTCGCCGCGACATCGGCGCCGACGCTCAGCAGGTTGAGCGACGAGGGCAGCACGGCGAACGCCGCACACGCCACGAGGAGCAGCGGGAGGACGCCGGCAATCGGTGCGAACCCGCCGACGTCCAGGTCGCCCATCAGCCACCGCACGGTGCGATAGGCTTCTGCGAAATCGGCCATGTACTGCACGAACAGGATGAGCGCGGAGAAGAACGAGTTGAGCGTGACGCCGGCGAGCAGCAGCACGGCGGTCGACATCGGCCGTCCCGGCCGCGTCGCCAGCGCGTAGACGATCGCGGCGGCCACGAACGCGCCGACGAGGCTGGCCAGGGGCACCGGCGAGAGCGGCCCGAACGCGACCGCCGCCCCGGCTGAGATCGCCAGCATGGCGCCCAGCGCCGAACCGGCGGAGACGCCGAGCGTGAACGGGGTGGCCAGGGGGTTGCGCAGCAGCGCCTGCAGCACGACGCCCGCCGCGGCGAGCGCCGCGCCCACAATCGCGCCGGCGAGCACGCGCGGCATCCGGGCCAGAAAGAAGATCTGCGCGTCGACGTTGTCGGCAAATGGAATCGAGCGATCGAACGCACGAGCCAGGCTGATGCGCGTGCTCCCCACGAGCGGCGCCAGCAGACACGCAGCGAGGGCCAACGTGCCGTAACCCAGCAGCGTCAGCAGCAGCCGCTGCCGGATCGGCCGCAGCGTCGATCCCACCGGCGCGACGACGGATGAGGAAGTCGCCCTCATCGGATTCGCCCGATTGGGACGACCGTGAGGTGGCCCGAGCGGTCGTGAAAACGGACGTCCGCATCGACGTCGTAGAGCTGCCGGATCGTGTCGCCCGTCAGCACCGCGTCGGTGGCGCCCTGCGCGAGCACGCGGCCGCCGCGAACGAGCACGAGCGTCCGGCAGATCGACGCGGCAAGATTCAGATCGTGCGTCGCCACGACAATGGTGACGCCGCGCTCGCGGTTGAGCCGTGCGAGCAGCGCCGCCACCTCGAGCTGGTAGGCGAGATCCAGGGAAGCGGTCGGCTCGTCGAGCAGCAGCACGTCGGGCTGCTGGGCCAGCGCGCTCGCGATGACGACGCGCTGCTTCTCGCCGCCGCTGAGCGACATGTACGTGCGGCCGGCCAGATGCGCTGTGCCGGTGCCGGCCAGCGCGTCGTACGCAATCGCCAGATCGCCCGGTCCTTCGAGCGCGAACGTGCCCAGATGTGGATGCCGTCCCATCAGCACCATCTCGAGCACGCTGTAGTCGAACGCCGGATGTGTTTCCTGCGGCACGGACGCGATGTGCCGCGCGAGCTCGCGCCGTGGAATGTCGGCCAGCGCGCGGCCGTCGAACGCGATCGTTCCCCGCTCCGGCCGCAGCACGCCGGCCATGAGCTTCAGCACAGTCGTCTTGCCGCAGCCGTTCGGCCCGAGCAGGCCCGTCAGCGACCCACGTTCGATGACAACGGAGACGTCACGGACGGCGAACCCGTTCGTCGGGCCGTACTCGAATGAAATCTGCTGGAGCTGGAGGGCCATCGTCTCCCTCCGGCGTCGCTCGCGCCGGACCAAGGGGACATGCGCCGGGGCAGGTTTCCTGACTCGCCCTGTCGGTTGGTGGTTCGTGGACACGCCACATCCACCAACCACCACCCGGCAGGACTTACAGTGGCGGGACCGTGTGGGCTTCGCACCCACTTCCCCCGATCACCCGGCGGTGTCGGTTTGTTGGGGCTGAGTATAGCACGCTAGAATTCCGGGAGGCTTCGCGTGCAGTCACGTGTCCAGGCAGCGGGGCTCGCCGACATCAGCCGCAGGCTGGAGGCGGGCGGGCGGCTCGACCTTGCGGACGGCATTCGCCTGTTCGAGTGTCCGGATCTGCTGGCCGTCGGCTGGCTGGCCAACCGCGAGCGCGAGAGACGCCACGGCGCGCGGACGTACTTCAACTACAACCTGCGGCTCGAACCGACCAACGTCTGCGTGGCGAGCTGCCTGTTCTGTTCATTCGCGCGGCTGAAGCCGGCCGACAGCGCCGCGTACACGATGCCGCTCGAGCAGGCCTGGGACAAGCTGCGCCAGCGCGCGCACCAGCCGCTCACCGAGATTCACATCGTCAACGGCCTGAATCCCGATCTGCCGTTCGGCTACTACACGGAGCTGCTGCGGGGCTTCAAGCGGATCCGCCCGAGCATCCATCTCAAGTGCTTCACCGCCGTGGAGATCGCGTTCTTCGCGGATTTGTACGGCATGACCGACGCGCAGGTGCTCCGCGAGCTGATGGAGGCCGGCCTCGATTCGCTGCCGGGCGGCGGCGCGGAGATCTTCGCCGAGCGCGTGCGGCGGAAGATCTGCCACGACAAGTGCGATGCCGACCGCTATCTCTCCATCCATCGCACGGCGCATCTCATGGGCATGAAGACGAACGTGACGATGCTGTACGGGCACATCGAGACGTATGAGGAGCGCGTCGACCACATGCTCCGGGCGCGCGCGCTGCAGGACGAGACCGGCGGCTTCCAGGCGTTCATTCCGCTCGCGTTCCATCCCGACAACAACCAGATGCGGAAGCTGCCGGCGCCGAGCGCCGCGGATACGCTGCGCGTCCATGCCGTGTCGCGGCTGATGCTCGACAGCATTCCGCACATCAAGGCGTTCTGGGTTGCGACCGGGGTCGACGTGGCGCAGGCGGCGCTCTGGTTCGGCGTCGACGACCTGGATGGCACCGTGCAGGAGGAGAAGATCTACCACATGGCCGGCTCGTCGACCCCGGAGGGGCTGTCGATGGCGCAGCTGTCGCGGCTCGTGCGGGCGGCGGGGCGCGAGCCGTTCGAGCGCGACACCTTCTACAACATCAGACAGGCGATGGGCGCGATGCCTTGACACCCCACACCTACCTGATCACGCAGTACGCCACGCCGTACTACGACAACTGGGATCTGAACCGCGAGATTGGCGTGTACGCCCAGGACAAGTGGACCATCAGGCGACTGACGCTGACCGGAGGCGTACGGGTCGACGCCATCAAGACCAGTTTCCCGGAAGTGACGTACGGGCCCATCCAGTTTGCCCCGACGCTGAACTTCACGCTCCCCGAGGAGGTGAACGCCGACTGGAAGGATGTCACGCCCAGGCTGGGCGCGGCCTTGGACGTCTTCGGCGACGGCCGGACCGCGCTCAAAGTCAGCCTGAACAAGTACCTGATCGGTGTCGATTCTTCGGCGTTCAGGTACGGTCAGCTCGCCCCGTACAACCGGGTCGTCCACTCGACGACGCGGAGCTGGAACGACGCCAACAGGAACTTCGTGCCCGATTGCGACCTCACCAGCCGCCTGGCGAACGGCGAATGCGGCCCGATGGCCAACCCGAACCTCGGGCAGCCGATCCTCAGCACAATCTACGACCGCGACGCCATCATCGGCTGGGGAAAGCGTCCGTTCAACTGGGAGTTCGCCACGAGCGTCCAACAGCAGCTGTCCCCGCGCGTGTCGATCGAGGCCGGCTACTTTCGGCGCTGGTATGGAAACTTCGGCGCAACCGACACCATCGCTCTGTCAGCGTCCGATTTCGACTCGTACTGCATCACGGCACCGGTGGACAATCGGCTTCCCGGCGGCGGCGGTCATCAGATCTGTGGGTTGTACAACCTCAAGCCGGAGAAGTTCGGCGTCCCGACCCAAAACCTCACGACCCTGTCGTCCAAGTACGGCAAGGAGATCGAGCACTGGAATGGGGTCGACGTCAGCGCGACCGCGCGGCTCGTGCAGGGCGTCAGGGTGCAGGCCGGCGTCAGCTCGGGGCGCACGAGCACCGACAATTGCGAGATCGTGAAGCAACTCCCCGAGGTGATCACCACCGCCACGACCGCCCTGCCGACCGACTCCTGTCATCTGGATTCGCCGTTCCTCACGCAGGCGAAGGCGATGGTCTCCTACACGATCCCGACGGTGGACGTTCAGGTCGCCGCGGCCGTCCAGAGCAATCCCGGCCCCGTCGTGCAAGCGACTTTCGTCGCGCCCAGCGCGCTGGCGGCTCAGTCACTCGGGCGGCCGCTGTCGGGGGGCGCCGGAAACGTCCAGGTCAACCTGCTGAAGGCGAATGCGGTCGCGGAGACGCCGGGCACGGCGACCGCGGGCGTCGTGTACGGCGACCGTGTCAACCAGGTCGACCTGCGGGTCGGCAAGATCCTGCGGATTGGTGATCGCCGCGCGACCGTGAATGTTGACGTCTATAATGTGCTCAATTCGAACGCGGTGTTGATCGAAAGCACGGCATACCGAACGTTCCGGACCCCGCAGTTCGTGATGACGCCGCGGTTCGTCAAGATCAGCGCGCAGCTGGACTTCTAGAGCACCCCAACGCGCCCAGTCCGCGCGACGCCACCCCATCGCGCAGGCGCGATGGGGACCCCGGTTGGGGACCCCGCGAGTCGGCCGCTGCGGTTCCCGCGCGGACCCGCACACGCTATACTTTTCGTAGGCGCAAACTCCTCGGGCAAGAGCCGAAGGGGGAGTTTGGCCTTTTTCACGTCCTGAGATTGAGAAATTTTTCACAAACACGGTCGTTGTCGCATGGCTTCATTGATTCCGGTTCTCACTGAATTCGAGAAAGAACACCTGGGCGAGCGCCAGCCGCTCCCCGAGCCGTATCTCGGCCTGTCCGACGCCGAGATGGACGCGCGCATCGCCGCCGCGCGGTGGACACTTGGCGGCCGCCTCGTGATCCTCGGCCACCACTACCAGCGCGACGAGGTCATCAAGTTCGCCGACCACACCGGCGACTCCTTCCGCCTGGCGCGCCAGATCGCCGCGCGGTCCGACGCCGCGTACATCGTCTTTTGCGGCGTGCACTTCATGGCCGAAAGCGCCGACGTGCTCGCGGCCCCGCACCAGCAGGTGATCCTGCCCGACCTGGCCGCGGGCTGCTCGATGGCCGACATGGCGGCGCCCGACCAGCTCGATCGGTGCTGGGAGGAGCTGAGCGAGATGGAGGTGCGCGGCGTCATCCCGGTCACCTACATCAACTCCGCCGCCGCCATCAAAGCGTTCGTCGGCGAGCGCGGCGGCACCGTGTGCACGTCGTCGAACGCCGCCGCCACGCTGCGGTGGGCGTTCTCCCGTGGGGAGAAGGTGCTCTTCCTGCCCGACCAGCATCTCGGGCGGAACACCGCGTACCGAATGGGCATCGGCCTCGACGAGATGGTCGCCTGGGATCCCGAAGAGATCTTCGGCGGGCTCGATCCGGATGCCGTGGCGCGCGCGCGAATGATCCTCTGGAAGGGCCACTGCTCGGTGCACGCGCGGTTCACGGCCGCGCAGATCGAGGGCGTCCGGCGCCAGCACCCTGGCGTCCGCGTCATCGTGCATCCGGAGGTGCCGTGGGAGGTGGCGCAGGCGGCCGACGAGATGGGCAGCACGGAGT
>JACPCS010000135.1 GCA_016184455.1 Acidobacteriota bacterium | reverse complement strand
TGGTCGCGATTCCCGCCTTCGCGCAGGACATCCCGAACGACTACGCCGCTGTTCTGAAGACCCTCGGCCGCCAGGGCGACTACAAAGAGGCCGTCCTCAAGGTCAACATCCCGCGCAACGACCTCCATGTCGTTGTCGATGGCACTACCACCCCGACCGCATTCGGCTTCGGCGGGTGGATCGCGTTTACGAAAGGGAACGGCGGACAGGACCTGATGATGGGTGATCTCGTGCTCACCGAGGACGAGGTCAATCCCGTCATGTCCGCGGTGCTCGAGAACGGGCTCGACGTGACGGCGCTCCACAATCACTTCTTCTTCGAATCGCCGCGCATGTTCTACATGCACGTGCACGGATATGGGAAGGCGGCGGATCTCGCCACGAGGATTCGTCCCGCACTGGCGCGGATCGGCGCCACCCCTTCAGCCACGGGTACCGCAGGCGGGCGCGCGCTCACGGGCCCGCTCGATACGGTCCGATTGGCCAAGACGATCGGGCATGAAGGCGAGCAAGCAGGCGAGGTTTACAAGATCACCATCGGGCGTCCCGATATTCCGCTCAAAGAGCACGGAGCGGCCATCAACGCCCGAATGGGCCTGAACACCTGGGCGGCGTTCTACGGCAGCGATGCCGAGGCGGTGGCCGCTGGCGATATCGCGATGCTGGCGCCGGAAGTAACGGCGGTTCTCAAGGCGCTGCGTGCCGGCGGAATCGACGTCGTCGCCATTCACCACCACATGACCGGGACGCAGCCGACGGTCTTCTTCCTCCATTACTGGGGCAGAGGGCCGGCCCAGACGCTCGCCTCTGCGATCAGAGCGGCCATCGACCAGACGGGCACGGGCACCCACGCGGTCCACTCGCGCGACGCGACCCGACCCTGATGTCAAAGCGTGCGATCGAGCCGTCTGCGGCCGAAACCGGGCCCACGGGTGCGCGGCCCGCGTCGCAGACGGTCCGATGGCTCCTTCTCGTGCACCATCTGCCCGCGCAGTCCTCCAATCTCCGCGTCCGAACCTGGCGGCGTCTGCAGCAGATCGGGGCGATCCCCGCGCGGCAGGGCATCTACGTTCTGCCCGATTCTCCCGAGACACGGGAGGACTTCGAATGGCTCAAGGCGGAAATCGAAGCGGCCCGCGGGGAGGCGACGGTGTTCGCCGCGCAAAGTGTCGATGCCTGGTCCGACGACGGGCTGATCGAAGAGTTCCGGCGATCCCGGCAACAGGCATACGAAGAGCTGGCGGGCGAGGCCGAGGCGGTGCTGCGCGCCGTCGTCGGGCGCCGGCGCGGCCGGAAGGCTTCGCCGCGGGGGCTCGTCCGGCGGCTTCGCGAGCGGCTGGCCGCGATCGAGCGCATCGACTATTTCGCAAGCGCCGGACGTGACCGGGTCGTATCGATTCTGAATCAGTTGGAACAGCAGGTCCGAGCCCCGAAGGCGCCTGCTCGTCCCGCAGCGACGGACAACAGGTCGCAGACGTACGCCGGACGTCTCTGGGTGACGCGACCACGCCCGGGCGTCGACCGCATGGCCTCGGCCTGGCTGATTCGCCGCTTCATCGCCCCCGAGGCGCGGTTCGATTTCGTGGCCGACCGCGACAGCGCACCCCGCGAGGCGGTGCCGTTCGACATGTTCGGGGTCGAGTTCACACACCGCGGCACGCTGTGTACGTTCGAGGTGCTGTGCGAAACGTTCGCGTTACGCGACGCGGCCCTCGCGCCAGTTGCGGCGATCGTGCACGACCTCGACCTGAAGGACGAGCAGTTTACGCCTCCGGAAGCGCCCACGGTCGGCTCGATCGTCGATGGGCTCCGTCTGGCACATGAGGACGACCAGACGCTGCTTGCCGAAGGCATGGTGCTGTTCGAGGCGCTGTATCGTGCTTTCCGGCAGACGGCGCATGGCACGGGCCCCCGGGCGGTCGCTCGAAAGCGCGGTAAGCGAAGGAGTGTGCGATGAGAGTTGTTCCAATCGTCGCGCTGACGCGCTCGTCTTGCCCGTCGCGATTCTCGTGTCCGCAGCGGTGCGGGCCCGCTCTTTCGCGGACGCTCTCGCCGGCTCAGGCCCCGCGATCGCGAACAGCCTCGTGCTCGCGGCCGTCGGTGCGACACTCGTCATCGCCGTCGCGCTCTGGCTCGGGTACGCCAGCGCACGGTTCGGGCGGCGTCCGCGTCAGCTGGCGGACGTGACCTTCGTGGCGCTGTTCGCGGTGCCAGCACGGTCGTTGGCGTCGGCCTGATCGATCTCTGGGACCGGCCTGGACCTCTGGGCGCGGCGTACGGAACGGACGCGATGCTGCTGCTGGTCTACGCCGCAGATTCCTGCCGGTCGCGGCGCTCATCCTCGCCGCGACCGTCCGATCCGTGCCGGCGTCGCACGTCGTTGGCGGCGCGCTACCCGCACGAGCTCTCGGGCGGCGAACAACAGCGCGCAGCGCTGGCCCGTGCCGTGGTCGGACGGCCCCGCCTGTTTCTGCTCGACGAGCCGTTGTCGAGCCTCGACCCGGAGCTGCGCTCGACGCTGCGCGCCGAACTGGTGTCGCTGCAGCGTCAGCTCGGGATCACGGCGGTCTACGTGACGCACGACCGCGACGATGCCACCGCGCTCGGCGGGCGCATCGTCCAGATGCGCGACGGCCGAATTGTCGGCACCCATCCAACGTAAGATGCGGTGATGGCCGCTCGGGTGCTTGCAGACATCACGGTGCTCGATCTCACGCGCGTGATGTCGGGCCCGTACTGCACGCTGATGCTCGCCGACATGGGTGCACGCGTGATCAAGATCGAGCACCCGCAGCGCGGCGACGACACGCGCGCGTGGGGGCCGCCGTTCGTCGACGGCGACAGCGTCTACTTCCTGAGCGTCAACCGCAACAAGGAGAGCCTCACGCTCGACTTCCAGCGGCCGGAGGGGCGCCGCATCCTCGACGCGCTTCTCGATCGCGTTGACGTGCTCGTCGAGAACTTCCGCCCCGGCACGCTCGCCCGGCTCGGCCTCGATTACGACGCGGTGGCGAGGCGCTGTCCGCGCGTGATCTACGCATCGATTTCCGGATACGGTCACACGGGCCCGCTGCGCGAGCTCGCCGGGTACGATGCCGTGGCGCAGGCCGAAGGCGGGCTCATGAGCATCACCGGCGACCCCGAGGGCCCGCCGTTTCGTCTCGGGCTGCCGATTGTCGATCTCGTCTCGGGTCTGTTTGCCGTCCAGGGGATTCTCCTCGCGCTGCTCTCGCGGGCGGTCAGCGGCCGGGGCCAGCACGTCGACATTGCGATGCACGACTCGGTCGCCGCGCTCCTCACCTATCAGGCGGCCGGCGTCCTCGCGACGGGCAAGAACCCGCCCCGCATGGGCAACGCCCACGAGAGCATCGTTCCGTACGGCACGTTCGACGTCGCCGACGGCCTGCTGATGCTTGCGGTGGGGAACGACGATCAGTTCCGGCGCTTCTGCGACCGAGCGGGACTGCCGGCGCTCGCCGACGACCCCCGGTTCGCCACGAACCCGCAGCGCGTCGCCCATCGTCACGTTCTGCTGCCGCTGCTGGCGCCCATCCTGAAGACTCGCACGCGCGACGAGTGGGTGAAGCTGCTGCGTGGCGCCTGTGTGCCGTGCGGCGCGGTCCGCACGATCGGCGAGATGATGGCCGATCCGCAGCTGGCCGCGCGCGACATGATCTCGACCGTGTCGCACCCCACGGCCGGCGAGCTGCGGCTGGTCGGCCATCCCCTCAGGCTCTCTGCGGCGGAGCGGCCGACCGACCGCCGCTCGCCCGCGCTCGGCGAACACACCGACGCCATCCTCACAGGCGAGCTGGGCCTCAGCGGGGTGGAGGTGGAGAACCTCCGCCGCCGCGGCGTCATCTAGCGCCGCCGCAGCGGCGCGAGCGCGTCAGTCCAGCGCAGCAGCTCGTCGAAGATGGCCTTCGCGGACTGCTCGTGCTGTTCGTTCGCCTTGAAGACGCCCGCCTCGACCGCCTTCGCGGCGAACGGGACGGCGATCGCCTCGATGATCGGGACCATTCGCATCGCGGCCAGCGTCGGCTTGGTGTGCTGCACCCCGCGAAGCCCGCCGGAGATCCCGCCGTAGCTGACGAAGGCGACCGGCTTGTAGTGCCACTCCACGAAAAGGTAGTCCAGCGCGTTGAGGAGCGCCGGCGAGGTCCCGTGGTTGTATTCCGGCGTCACCAGGACGAACGCATCGAGTGCGGCGACGCGCCCGCTCCACGCCTTCTGCTTCTCGTGCTCGTACTTCTGGAAGCGTGGATGATTCCGCTCCGCAAAGAGCGGCAGATCGAGCTCCTTCAGATCGATGACGTCCACATCGAAGCGGCCGTCCAGGCGGGCACGCTCGATGAACCACTGCGCGATCGGCAGCCCGATGCGGCCCTCGCGGATGCTGGCGATGACGACTCCGAGACGGGGCATAGCGCGAGTATAGACGGACCGCACCGGAACGTCAGAGCGAGGAATCGGTCGGCAGGGAACAGCGTGAACCCTTCGCGGCGCGCCGCTTCGCGCATGGTCACGAGGCAAGGACCGGTCAATTTCTGGCGGGAGAAACTACCGATACCGGCCGGCGAGGTACGTGACAAGGCGCTCCTTCTCATCCGGACCCACGGCCGCACCCCAGCCGATCATCTTGTCGACCTCGCGGCGCCAGCTGTCGACATCGAGCCGCTGCTGCTCGATCAGCCGCAGGTCGTGGCAGACCGTGCAGCGCGTCTCGGCGATGGACGCGCCGGGCTCGTCGATCGCGCCGGCCCGCGCCGCAGGGCTCGACACGGCGGGAGGCGTCAGGCCGACGTTGACGCGAACGCGATCGACGGCGTTCCAGAGGTAGCCCGCCGGATTCCAGGCGGGCACGATCGGCTGCACCCGGCCGCCCTCGTCGGTGGCGCGCGAGAACACCACGTACGAGCCAGCCTCCGAGGGCCGCCAGCGGTACTCGAACTGCCGCCACGCATACCGCTCGCGATCGCGGCCGAGCTCGGCTTCCTGCCACGTGCGCCCCGCGTCGACCGAGACGTCGACGCGCCGGATCTCGCGTTCACCGGCCCACGCAAATCCGACGATCCGCACGTCGCTGCCGACTGCCGCGTGATCAGCCGGCGCCGTGATGAGCGACTTCACGGGCATGCCGCGCAGCGGCTCGGTGTCGGCCGGGGGCACGACCGTCCCGGGCGAAACCAGACGCCGCGGATAGCGGTAGCCGGCCTGCACGAACGCGCCATCGTGGTCGCGGGCGCTCGCCTGCAGGTGCGTCAACCACTTCACCGAGTACGCGCCTTCCCACCCCGGCACAATGGCACGCAGCGGGAAGCCGTGTGACACGGGCAGCGGCTCGCCGTTCATCTCGTAGGCGAGCAGCGTGTCGGGGTGCATCGCCTTGTCGACCGGCACGCTGCGGATGAAGTCGGGCGCCTTGCCGATGCCGCGGTCCGCGCCGTCGAGCCACACGTACCGCGTCGAGGGCTGCACGCCCGCCTTGCGCAGGATCTCGCCCAGGCGCACGCCCCGCCAGGCCGCCGTGCCGACCGCGCCCTTTTCCCACTGCACGCCCGCCACCGGCGGATCGAAGAACGCGCGGCCGTTGCCCGCGCACTCGAGCGTGACGACGAGCGTGGTCGAGGGGAAGCTGCGGAGCTCGGCCAGCGACAGCTCGAGCGGGGTGCCGACCTCGCCGTCGACGCGGAGCCGCCACGCGCCGGGCTCGATCGACGGCGTGTAAAAGTGGGAGCGCACGTAGAACAGGTCGTTCGGCGTCATCCACGTGGTCAGCAGATGCACGGGCGTCTCGAGGTCCTCGGGCCGCGCCGATCGAACGATCAGGCGTGACTTCCCAATCGATTGCTGGGCGGAAAAGGCGGACGGCAGCAGCGCACCGACCGCGAGACCGGGAATCGTGCGACCGAGAGTGCCGAGGAAGGCGCGTCTGAACACGTCCGACAGTGTCTCACAGGCCGCCCGCGTCCCCCCGGCGTCGGGCGGCTGCTACACTTCTGCCGTGACCGTACGCCGACCGCGCGTGCTCGCGCTCGTCGCGGCGCTGTTTCTGCCGCTCAGCCAGGGCGTCGCGCAGGCGCCCGCCGGCTTCGCGCGGTACGTCGATCGCGCACAGCTCATGCGCGAGGTCGCCGCGCTCGGCAATCCGGGCCTTGAAGGGCGTGAAACGGGATCACCGGGAGCCGTGCGTGCGCGCGCGTGGATTGTCGAGCGGTTTCGCGAGATTGGCATCACACCGGCCGGCACGGGCGGCTACACGCAGCCGTTCACCGTGACCGCGCCCGAGCTTCGCCACGTCCTGCCCGGCACGCGCCCCTTTCAGACGACGATCGAGGCGGCAAATGTGGTCGGGCGAATTCCGGGACGCGACCTGGGCGCACGCGTGATCGCCATCACGGCCCATTACGACCATCTCGGCGTGGATGACGATGTCGTGTACCCCGGCGCCGACGATAATGCGTCGGGCGTGGCCGTGCTGCTCGCCGCCGCCCGTCATTTCCTCCGCAGCCGGCCGCAGCACACGATGGTCTTCGCCGCGCTCGACGCCGAGGAGGTGGGACTGCACGGGGCGAAGACGCTGGTCGCGTCGGCGGCTCTCCCCCGCGGCCGCGTCGCGCTCAACGTCAACCTCGATATGGTGTCGCGCAGCGCCGCCCACGAGATCTACGCGGCCGGCACGTATCACACGCCGTGGCTGACGGCCGTCCTGCTCGAGGTGCAGCGCCGCGCGTCGGTGCGAATCCGCTTCGGCCACGATCGGCCGCCGGCGGGCGCCGGCGGCCTGGAGGACTGGACGCGCTCGTCCGATCACGGCGCATTCCATGCGGCGGGCATTCCGTTCATCTACTTCGGCGTCGAGGATCACCCCGACTATCACAAGCCGACCGACACGGCCGACCGTATCGACCCGCGGTTTTTCGGCGACACGGCGGACATGATCGTGGAGGCGATCCGCACCTTTGACGCGCGTCTGCCGTGACCCGGCAGGGGCGAGGCGACGCGCAGCTCAGGAGCGGCCGCCGACCGAGCCCGGCCTTGTCGTGCGCGGGCCACAGGCGTAGAGTCGCCGGAGGGGGTGCGTGATGACGAAAGAACCGACGAAATGCGCGCATCCGGTCTGTGCCTGCCTCGTCACGCCGAACGGGCCCTATGGGAAGTTCTGCAGCGAGCACTGCAAGCAGGCGGGCGACAAGATCGAGCTCCGCTGCGATTGCCAGCACCCGGCCTGTCGGTAGCGCTCCAGGGAACCCGGGCTGTTGTCGGCGGCATCCCGTTTGCCTCTGATGCGGGGTGGAGGCTCACACGCCGATGCCGGCTGAGGAACGGCGGAATATCATCGCTCGCGCGGCCGTGGTGCAGCGCGTGATCAACGGGGTGGTCCAGAACCCGAGCGTCACGCTCACCTCCCAGACGCTGCAGCAGTGGCTGAATATCCCGCCCGACGCCGCGGAGCGGATCCTCGAGCGGCTCGCCTCCTCGGGTCTGGTGCGCGAGGTCCAGAAGGGCGTGTGGACGCGCGGCACGTGGCCAGGCGCCCAGCGTGATTGGTACTGAGCGACCGACCCCCCTCAGTTTCCTGACAAAAAATTCAGGAAATTTCAGCTTGGCCGCCTCCGCGTCGGCTGAGTAGACTGACGGGCGGAGGGAGGCGCAGATGCGCAGTTTCCGCTGGCTCATCTTGATGTGTGTGATTGTCTTCGTGGCGGCCGCCTGTCGATCGCAGCAGGAACCGCAGCAGAGACCCGCAGCCGAGGGACCGGTGATGTTCGGCCCCATCCGCGACGTGATGCACATGGTCGTCGAACCGTCGGCGCAGGTGATCTTTGATTCCGTTGCGGTCACCGTGACCGAAAAGGGCACGCAGGAGCGGCAGCCGCAGACGGAAGAGGACTGGGATGCCGTCCTGCACGCGGCGATGACGCTCGCCGAGGCGACCAACCTCGTCGCGATGCCCGGCCGCCGCGTGTCGCGGCCCGAGGACGAGAAGACCTCGGCCGGCGAGGGTGAGCTGCCGCCGATCGAGATTCAGGCCCGGATCGAGGCGAACCGCGCGTCATGGCTCAAGCATGTCAAGCAGCTGCAGGAGGTGGCCATGAAGGCGTACCAGGCCGCCCTCGACAAGAACGTGCAGGCCCTGTGGGACGTCGGCGAGCCGATCGACCAGGCGTGCGAGACGTGCCACCTGGAGTTCTGGTACCCGGATGAGAAGCGGCCCGAACCCCCCAAGTAAGGCCGGGCCGACGTACCGCATCGCGGTCGCGCTCCCACTCTGCCTCGGGGTGCTGACGCTGACCGGTGCGTCGTCAGCACCGATCGCCGCCCAGGGTGGCGCGACGGGCACGATTACCGGACGCGTCCGGCTGCAGGGCCCCGCACCGCCGAACGCGGTGATCCGCATGGGCGCCGACCCGCGCTGCAGCCGCGCCACGCGAGGGCAGCGCATCACCCAGGACGTCGTGCTCAGGAGCGCCGATGGCGGTCTCGCCAACGCGTTCGTGCACCTCGAGGGGAAGTTCCCGGCCACGCCCGCGCCCGCCGAGCCGGTGACGATCGATCAGCACAACTGTCTGTTCGTGCCGCGCGTGGCCGGCGCGCGCGTCGGGCAGACGCTGCAGATCACCAACAGCGACCCCACCGCGCACAACGTACACAGCGTCTCGCAGACCAACGGGTTCAACACGAGCCAGCCCAAGCAGGGGATGGTCTACAAGGTCCAGCTGAAGACGAGCGAGGTCATGATCCGGATCCGGTGCGACATCCACTCATGGATGACCACCTACGTCGGCGTCATACCGCATCCGTATTTCGCGGTCAGCGGGGCGGATGGCACGTTCACGATCGCGCGCGTGCCTGCGGGACGCCACACGATCGCCATCTGGCACGAGGCCCCCTCAGGCGGCCGCGGTTGACGAGGGCTCGGCCACCGGCCGCCCCCTGCCGCGCAGAAAGCGCCACCCAATCACCAGCGATGTCAGGCTGAGCGCCAGCCCCCCAAGGCTCAGCCCGACGATCACGAGATACCAGGCCCATGCCGCCGTGTACAGTCCTGGAAAATCGAGGCTGTGCAGCCCCTGGTAGAGCCACCGCTCCATCCGGCTGCCGCGGACCTCGGCGAGCGCGATCGTGCCCTCGGCTGCATCGAGATACAGCCAGGTCTCCTCGGGATCGTTGAACTTCACGCGCAGCGCCGGCAGCCGGCGGCCGCCCGTCCGGTCGTAGTAGTACGCGTCGTGCTCGGTCAGCCACGCGATCTCAGTCGGCTCGTAGCCGACCATCGCCGCGCGTGCCGCCGTGAGCAGCTCATCGCGCGTGAAGAGGTCGCGGATGCCCGGCGGTCCGCTGCCCGCCGACACGAACACGCGCTGCGGGCGCTCGTCCTCGGGCGCGTAGCGTGCGGCATCCTGATGCGGGCGCCCCGACACGCCGGCACGCTCGTACGCCGCATAGAACGGCGTGCCCATGAACTGGACGAGCTCGAGCTCCTTCGGCGGGAAGCGCTGCTGCAGCTCGGCGATGGCCGCGGCAGGCAGCAGCTGGAAGCGGCTCATCTCCACGCCGTCGCCGCCAATCGCATCCACCTGTTCTCGCGACGGCCCGGCCTGCGGAAACAGGTTCCACGGCGTCATCGTCAGCAGACCGCTGAACGTCCAGGTGAGCGTGATGACGCCGAACAGCAGCCCCGCGTAATGATGCCACCGCAGCCAGCCGACGTACGGCGTGGCGGAGGTCCCTCGCATGAACCGGCGCGTGATCGAGAACCGGGAGACGCCGATGACGAGCCCCAGCACGCACAGGATGCAGCCGACGAGCGACCCGTAGACGATCAAGTCGTTCCACAACGGCGCGTGGTCCCAACGGAGCGGGGTGAAGTAGAACCAGTGCAGCACGGGTCCGAGATACCCCCAGAACCGGCTGGAGCGATCGGTCTTCATCACGATCTCGCCGTTGGCTTCCGCGACGTAGAGATCGGTGCCCGCCTCGTCGCCGAGCGCCACGCGGTGCAGGGCGCCGGTCGCATTGAAGCGGTTCCCGATCGTCCACTGGTCGGGCTCGTTGAGGGAACCGACGTCCCGCGCGGTCGCGCGGTGCTCCGGAAACGTGCGCCCGGCGATCGCCACCGCGTCGTCCGGAGTCACACTCTCGAGCCACGTACCGTCGTCGGCAAACACGGTGATCGACCCGAACTCGAAACCGAAACGGTACACGGGCCGATCCTGGTACGACGTGAGCAGCACGCGCCGTGGGGGGCTCTGCAGCATCGCCGCTTCGAAGGCCTGGGCGGGCGTGAGGCGGATGGCGGCGGCGGCGAGCGGCGGCAGCCGCGCGAGCCGTTCTTCCTGCGGGTACTCCGGCATGCGCTTGAACACCATCACGATGCCGGAGGCGAACCAGACGAGGAAGATCAGGCAGAAGGCGACGCCGAGATACCGGTGGACGACGATCAGGCCCCCGATGACGCGTTTCATCATGTCTCCCCGTTTCACGTCTCAGCCAACCTGGCGGCGTCTGTTCGTTCCTCCGACGATCACGCCGAGCCCGAGATCGGCGGCGGCTGGAAGGATAACGCTTTCCACGTCGCGTTCAAGCCGGGGCCCCCGCCGCGCCCTGCGCCCGCCGCAGCTCGCCGACCGCTGCTCCATCAGGGTGCCGATAGATCGTATTCGTCCCTCGGAAACAGGTCCGTGTTCACGTCCACGAGCGTCGTGCGATCGAACTCGGGGCCGAACCGCCCGGACGGTCCCTCGAGGTACTGCCGGACGAGCGCTTCGATATCGATGCCGGCGCGCTGGTAGTGTTCGCGGACGCGTGGGTCACGCGCGCGGGCCGACACGGCTGCCGCGTCGATCTCGAACGGCTGGCTGCTGCCCAGCAGGATGCCCGGCATGCTGATCGCGTACGGAAAGACGCGCACGAACGTGTCGTGCACGCGCTGGGTCGGCGCCCACGTCGCGGCCAGCCCGTTCGGCTTCAGCCGGTTTTTGACGAGCGTGAAATACGCGTCGGAGTAGAGATTCCCAGAGTACGCGCTCGTCGGCCGGAGCGCGTCGGCCTCGATGATGTCGAACCGCCGGGCGTGCCGCAGCAGAAACGCGCGGCCGTCGCCCGCCACGTGCGTCACGCGCGGGTCGGCCAGCAGCGCGCGCAGCCCCGCATACTGATCACGTCGAGCCAGCTGATGCAGCGTGTCCAACTGCGCGCGGACGATCTCGATGCACGTCACGTCCGTCGTCTCAGGTCGCGCTGCGGCCGCGTACACCGTGTCGCCCGACCCGAGGCCGATGATGGCGACCTCACGCGGATTCGCGTGGACGAGCGCCGGCAGTGCGCCGAGCGCCGTATGGATGTCGCCGTAGGGGATGACACTCTGGCCCACACCGTTCACGAAGACGGTTTTCTGACCGTCGAAGCGCTCATCGTCCGCTTTGATCACCGAGACACCGGAGTTGTCCTCGGCAAAGATGATCCGCTCGGCGGTCGTGCCGTGCAGGCGCGCCCAGAGCCGCGCGGCGTCGGGCATCCCCGCCACCAGGAGCACGGCGACGGCGGCCGTGGCGACCGTGACCGGCCGCCTGTTCGTGGCGCCGGCCGTCGCGCCGATCAGGAACAGACTGCTCAGCGCCGTCAGCAGCGCCAGCGTCGCCGCCGTCCCGAGCAGGCCGAGCAACACCCATCCGGTCACGACTGTGCCCAGCATGCTGCCGATGATGTTGGCGAGCAGGAGGGCGCCGACGCGCCGGCCGACACGCCGCACGTCGGTCTGCACGACGCGCTGCAGGTACGGAAAGGCGCATCCCATCAGAAACGTCGGTGGTACGACGAGGACCAGCGGCACCAGCACGTACAGCCGCAGGAAATTCGCCGGCAGGTCGGCGGCGACGTCAGGTCCTGGGAGCACGTTGACCGCCAGCGTGCGGAGCGCGAACACACTCTCACGCACATCCAGCGGTTCGTATCCGGCGAAGTAGCCGTGAAGGGCGCGTGCGCGGTCGGCAGCGACCACCAGAAGCGCGAGGAGGAGCCCGGCCGTCAGGCCGGCGGCCGCTTGCAGCCGGAAGAAAGTCCGCGCCGGCTGGGCTGCGCGCGGCGCCCACCGGCTGCCCGCGACCGCCCCAAGGCCAATGCCCGCAAGGTACAGCGTGAGCAGCGTGCCGAACGTGAACGCCGTCGACTTCACCACCACGCCGAGCAGCCGGAACCAGACGATCTCGTACGAAAGCGCCACGAACCCGGCACATCCGTAGATGACCGCCCAGGCCCAGAACCAATCGTTCGGATCGTTCGGATCGTTCGGGTCGTTCAGATCGTTCCGTTCCGAACGAATCGAACGATCCGAACGTTCCGAACGATCAGATCGCACCAACGCCGCCGGCACCATCACCAGCGCGCAGGCCGCGTTGAACGCGGCACCGATCTGAAGACTGCCGCCCAGGCCGAGCGCCGGCAGCAGCACCCACGTCGCGACAATCGCCCCCGCCGCCGCGCCGAGCGTGTTGACGCCGTACAACGCACCCACCGCAGCCGCGGCGCGGTCGATCCGGTCGGTCAAGGCGCGCCCCAGCAGCGGCAGCGAGGCGCCCATGAAGAACGTGGGCCACAGCAGGCTCGCGAACAGAATCAGCGCGATCGCCTCGCGGCCGAGATCGAGTGCGCCGAGGCGCTCGTACAGGACTCCGTAATACAGCGACCCGCTGAACAGGCCGAAGACGCCAACCGCCAACTCCGCCGCCCCGAACAGCAGCAGGCTCGACCGCCGCGACACACGGTCGGCGACGTGTCCGCCGGCGAGATGGCCGACGCCGAGCCCGCCCATGAATGCGGCGACGATGACCGTCGCCGAGTACACGTCGGCCCCGGAGAAGATCGCGAGCATCCGCTGCCAGATCACCTGGTACAGCAGTGCGGCAAAGCCGGATGCGCAGAAGACGACGAGCGCCAGAGGAAACATCAGAAGTCGAGGTCCAGGTCGGCCAGCAGTGGAAAGTGGTCGGAGGCGGCCGGTGCCGGGGCGTTCGTCACCACACTGCACGAACGGAGGTTCGCGGCGTAGTCGCCGGGCACGAACAGGTAGTCGAGGCGGACGTGGGGATCCCAGGTCGGAAACGTGCTGCCGACGAGATCCGGTTGCAGGCGGCGATAGGCATCGACGTAGCCGTTGTCGAGGATGGCCTGGATTGTATGCCAGCGGATCCGTCCGCCGCTCAACCAGACGAGCGCGCGCAGGCGGCCGGGCAGCCGCTCGACGTCGAGCACCTCGCCCGGGGCAATCGTGTTGAAGTCGCCCATGAGCGCGTGCGGGCCCGGCTGGCGCCGCCGGATCGCGAGCCGCGCGCCGAGCTCGTACACGCGCCGCCGCTCGGTCCACGCGGCGTGCACTGCGGCGAGGTGCACGCCGTAGGTGCGCCAGGCGCGGCCGTGCGGCACGATCTCGAGAAAGGCATGACGCGCGTCCCCGGAGGAATTTCCTCGCGGATGACGCGGCAGCACTCGGTCGACCGCTCCTCGCTGCCCCCGAACACCAGCGAGACGAGCTTTCGCCGCTTCTCGGCCTCGGTCAGCCCCCTGGGTGCGACGGGTGTTCGGCCCTGTCATCTCCTGTCGTCAACCGTCGAGGCGTTCGCGTCGTATAGAAGTACCGATGCGCATCGGCCCCCTCACTGTACCTCTCGCCGCGACTGCCATGGTTCTGCTGCACGTGACCCACGTGGTCGAAGCCCAGGACCGGCCCGGCACACCCCACGTCGAGCTTCGATCGGCCCCCCTCCTCACGTTTCCGGGCGTGGTCGACAGCAACAGTCCTGCCGTCTGGGACCGCGTCGGCGGACGCAATCTCCTGTTCGTGATGATGTCCGAGTCGGGCCAGCCGCGTCGCGCGTGGGGCCGCGACATGGTGAACATGGGCGCCGCGCGCCAGGTGGCCCTCACGCCGTGGCCGGGCGGCGGCGTCTGGATGGAGTCGATCCTCCGCGACGTCGACGGTACCTGGTACGGCTATTACCACAACGAGATTCCAGCCGAGGTGTGCGGCCGCACCGACAAGATGATTCCGCGCATCGGCGCCGCCCGCTCGCGCGATCGCGGCGCGAGCTGGGAAGACCTCGGCATCGTGCTCGAGGCGCCGCCGCGCTCGTTCGCCTGCAACACCAACAGCGCGTATATCGTCGGCGGTGTCGGCGACTTCACGGTCATGCTCGATGCCGACTCGCGGGATCTGTACTTCTTCTACTCGCTGTACCTGCGCACGATGATGTCGCAGGGGATCGCCGTCGCGCGTCTCGCGTGGGCCGATCGCGACGCGCCGATCGGCAAGATTACCATCTGGCGGAACGGTGCCTGGACGCCCGGCAGCGCCCTCCGCACGAGCGAGAGCGAGCGCTGGTTGTATCCGGCCGCGTCGCCCATCTTCCCCGCTGCCGAGTCGTGGCACGACGCGGATCAGCAGGTCGATGCGTTCTGGGGGCCGTCGGTGCACTGGAACACGCGCATCGGCCACTACGTCATGCTTCTGAGCCGCGCGAAGGACGTCGCCTGGGAGCAGGAAGGCGTGTACGTGTCGTTTGCCAGGTCGCTCCAGGATCCGCGCGCCTGGTCGGTCCCGACCCGGATCCTCAAGGGCGGCACGTGGTACCCGCAGGTGCTGGGCCTCGAAGACGGCGCCGGCACCGACAAGACCGCCGGCGAGTGGGCGCGCTTCTTCATGCTCGGCGAGTCGCGCCATATGATCCGGTTCGTGCCGTAGCCTGAAACCCATTTTCAAACCGGCCGGTTTTGTGTAAGCTTCACCCCCATGGCTTTCGTGATCACCGATCCGTGTATTGGAACCAAGGACGCTGCGTGCGTCGACGTCTGTCCGGTCGACTGCATCCATCCGCGCAAGGATGAACCGGAGTTCGCGACCACCAGCATGCTGTACATCCACCCCGACGAGTGCATCGACTGTGGCGCGTGCGTGCCGGCCTGTCCGGTGGCCGCGATCTATGACAGCCCCGAGTCGACGCCGGCCAGCCAGAGACGTCTGATCGAGGCGAACGCCGCGTACCGCGCCGGCGATGCCGCCGCGGTGGCCCAGGCCGAGGCGATCGTCAAGGCGCACATCGCCGCGCATGGCGAGCTGATGGGCATCGCCCCGGCCGAGCGCGCCGCCGCGCACGCGAAATAGCGCTTCTTCAGTTTGAGCGGGCCGCGAGCCAGCGCTGCGAGTCGGGTCGCCGTACGGCGACCCGACCGGTAATGGCCGAGCCACTCGGTGAGCCTCATCCCGCAGCAACCCGAGCAACCGATGTGCCTGCGCTGAACAACTTCCAACTCCAACTCCGCAACGCCCAAGAGCGTGGGAGTTGGCGTTTTTGCGTTGGGAGTTCATTGGGTTGCGGATGAGATGTGGCGCGCGCCTGCGGTGGTGAGCTCGCCGTATGGCGCATGAGCCGCTCGCCGGCGACGAGCGCCGGCACGCGGCGGCCGCGACCGCCGTGCCCATTCGCGCGGCGGTCGTCGCGAGAGCGATGCAGAGAAGCCGTGGTATCTCCGCCGACGCGGCTCTGGCTCGCCGCCGCGTCGATCGCGTGTGTCGCCTGGCGGCGCGTCGTCCAGCGACGTACGTAGGCCCTACACGCGCATCAGCACCCCTCGCGTCCGCCGTCCGAGCGCGGCCCCTACCGCCGCCGCGTAGATCTGCACCTGCCGTCGATACCGGTCCACCGACCCGTCGAGCTCGCGATCGGTCTTGAAGTCGACGATGACGACCTCATCCCCTGACGTGTAGGCCAGGTCGACATTTCCTTCCACGAGGCGGCCGTCGGGGAGCCGCCACGTCACCGGCGTTTCGCGATAGCAGCCGCCGCCGGTCGCCGCGCGCGCCGCGTCGCGCAGCACCGGGTGCTGCAGCACCAGACCCGCGGCGTCTCTCGCCGAGGCGATCTCCTCCGCGGTTGCGCCCAGCACTCGGCCGTGCGCGTCGGCGAGCCGCGCGATCGCCTGCTGGACGGCGTCGAGCGGCGCATCCGCCAGCAGTGCGTGCACGAGCGTGCCGAAGCGCGCACCGCCCGGGCGCGGACCGTCGGCCGCGACCGTTTCAATCGTCACGCCGATGTCGCCGGGCGCCCACGAGAGCGCCAGCTCGGTCGCGGTGACCACGTCGATCGACGGCGCGGCGGAGGAGGCACGCGCCTCCTCCCGCGCGTCGCGCCATGCGTGATACTCGGCGAGCCGCTGCTGCAGGATCGCCGGCGCCACGTCGCGGACGATGAGGTCGTCACGGTGCAACCCGAACGACGGCTCGGCACCAAGCGCGAGCGCATCGGGCGCCCACCACACAACCGTGACCTCTTCGTCAGTCGCGGCCCGGCTGAGGCCGGACGCCACGTCTACCGGAATCCGATGCTCGCCGGGGCAGACTGTGAGACACGACGCCGGGTCACCATCGGGCCGCCTGAGCACGGTATCGCGGCTCTTGAACATCGGGCAGCCCCGCGCGGGTGCGTGCTGCCGCCGCACATCCTCGGCCGGGTACATCGCCCGATTCAGCGGCGCGAGCCAGCCTTCGGCATATGGCTCGTCGCCCACGGCAGGCACCACCAGCAGGTCGCGCGCGCGTGTGGCGGCGACGTACGCGATGCGCTCGCCCTCGGCCCGTTCGCGCTCGAGCTCGACGTCGCGGTGATCGTTGAGATCCGCGGGCGACCACCCGCCGATCCGAAGCGCACACACCTGGCGCCGCGGATCGAGATGTCGGGATGCATCGTACGGCGTGAGGCGCGCCGTGAGATCGGCGAGGATGACCACGGAGAACTCGAGCCCTTTCGCCTTGTGCACCGTCATGAGGCGCACGCCGTCGCTTCCCTCCTCGAGAATCGGCGCCTCGGCCGGCTGTCGAACCGACGCTTCCGCCTGCAGCGACTCGACGAACCCGCGAAACGACATCCCGCCGTTCATCTCGTATTGCCGCGCCAGCTCGGCCACGTGCAGCACGTTGGCGAGCGCCTGCTCCCCGCCCGGACGCAGCACCAGGCCGACGTGCGCGCGCGTCTCGGCGAGCAGCGCCGCAATCGTGTCGGCCACCGGCCGCCGATTCCGCGCGCGATGCAGCGTCGCGACGAGCGTCAGCGCCTGGCGGATCGGCTCGAGGTGCGCCGGGAGGCCGTCCGGCGGGCGGAACGGATGGAAGCTCCGGCTCGTCTGGTAGTACTCGAGGAGCTCCTCGTCGCCAATCGCGAACAGCCCGCCGCGCAGCGTGGCGAACACCGAGAGCTGATCGTCCGGCCATTCAATGGCCATGAGCGCCGCGCGCAGCGTCTCGATCTCGTCACGATCGTGAAACGTCTTCCCGCCGACCAGCAGGTGCCGGATGCCCCGCGCCTCGAGCGCCTCCACGTATGGGCGCGTGACGTCGTCGCCGTAGCTGAGGAACCGGCGGAACAGAATGCAGATGTGGCGCGCCTGAATCGGCACACGCCTCTCGGCTTCCCGGCGCTCGGTGACCGTCCACCCGCTCTCTTTGACGAGCCAGTCGACATACGCACCGACAGCATCGGGAAGCGACCGTTCGATCTGCCTGGCGGCAATGAACCGCTGGGCGTACGGCTCCGGAACCGGGAGCACCACCACCGACGGCTGCGCGGCGTGGTCAGGACGTACCTGCTCGAGCGGCACGTAGTCGGCCTGCAGCGTCTCGGGGTTGCCGTCCATCACCGGGCGGAACGCCGCGTTGACGACGCGTTGGATGTTCGGCACGCTGCGGAAGCTCTTTCGGAGCTCCAGGTGCCGGGCACCCGCCCGCGTCAGCTGCGCGCAGACGCGCAGGTACGTGTCGACGTCGGCGCGGCGGAACCGGTAAATCGACTGCTTCGGGTCGCCGACGATGAACAGCTTGCCGGGGAGCGGGACCACGCGCTCCCAGTCGGTCTCAGCAGGGTCGGCTGACGCGAGCAGCAGCAGGAGCTCCGCCTGCAGGGGGTCGGTGTCCTGGAACTCGTCGACGAAGATGTGCGTGAAGCGCGCCTGGAAGTGGGCGCGCACGTCGGCGCGGTCGCGCACGAGATCACGCGCCCGCAGGAGCAGGTCGAGGAAGTCCATGACGCCCGCGCGCGTCTTCAGCCGCGTGTACTCGTCGACGCAGTCGAGCAGCTCGTCGTGCAGGAGCGCCGCCAGCTCCGCGTCGGCGTGTCGCTGGAACTCATCGAGCGCGGCCATCAGGCCGTCCCGCGCGTCGAGCACCTGCGCCCGCGTCACCCCCTTGCCGTAGGTCGGCCCGCTGCCTTTTCGCGCTCTCCGGAAGTCGCGGTTGCGCCGCAGCTCGACGAGCCGCGATTCGAGATCGTCGAGATCGTCCACGTTCGTCCGCCGGAGGTCGGCGCTCAGACGCCTGGCGGGCGCCGTGTCGACGAACAGGTTGTCACCGGCATACGACGGATGCGCGGACAGGTCCGCGCATGTATGCACGAGCTCGATCACACGCAGGACGGCGGCGGCCCGATCGAACGGCTCGCGCGACCAGGGGCCGCGGAAGTCGCGCCACTCGGTGAGCTCCCACGCAGCGCGCCGCAGCCGCTCGATCGGCCCGTCCTCATCCGCCTCGCCTGGCCGGAACCCGCGGCTCGTGCGCCTGAGCGATCGCCGCACGCCTTCCGACGGCTGCTCGAGCTGCCGCTGCAGCCAGACATCGAACGCCTGATTGAAGAGCGCCCGCGCCTGCGCCTCCGTCAGCACCCGGAAAATGGGATCGACGCCCGCCTCGACGGGACGCTCGCGCAGCAGGTCGGCGCAGAAACCGTGGATGGTGCTGACGTGTGCCTCCTCGAGGTTCTGAACCGCGGCCGAGAGGCGCGACGCGGCCTGCGGATCCGCCGTCTGCTGCCGCTCCACCTCGAGCCGCTGCCGGAGCCGCAGCTTCAACTCGCCGGCGGCCTTTTCGGTGAACGTCACGGCCACGACGCCGCGCACGTCGGCGAGGCCCTCGGCGATCACGCGGACGATGCGGCGCACCAGCTCGGTGGTCTTCCCGGTGCCCGCGGCCGCCTCGACCACCAGCGTCTCGTCGAGCGCGCCGGCAATGCGCGCGCGCGCCTCGTCGTCTGCGTCGTGCGCGGTCGTCGTCATGGCCGGCTCCTCAGCGCGGCGAGGTCGGCGAGGCGGTCCTGCGGCTTGCGGCTGACCCGGCGGAAGACGTCGGCACCGCAGACCGGCCGGAAGTCGCAGCGTCCGCACGCCTCCTCGGTGGGTGCGGCCGCCACGAAGCCCGTTTCGATGGCGCGATCGATCACCTGCAGCACCTCGAGGCCGGCGGCGCGCGTGCGGTCGTTCACCGGGATCGGGTGGTCGGTGTAGCTGCCGGCCGCCGTGCAGTAGAAGAGCCGCCCGATCGAGACCGGCCGGCCGAGCGCCGCCTCGACCGCCATCCCGTACAGCACCGGCTGCAGCACGGCACCCCCACCGACGATGACCGTGTCGAGCTTCTCCGGCCGGCGTCCGGTCTTGTGATCGGTGACGCGCAGCGTCCCCATTGCGCGGTGCTCCTCGATCAAATCGACGGCGCCGCGGAGCCGAAACCCGCCCTCGATCGTCACCTCGTCGCGGATGCTGTGCACGTCGCGCTCGCCCGGCACCTCGCCAAACGCGAACTCGAAATGGCGCGGGTGCCACTCGCCGCCGTCGCGCGCGAGGTACGGGAGCCACCCGTGCAGGTCGCGCCGGATGGACGCGATCTCGTCCTCCCAGACGCGATCGACCGCGGGCGCCAGCTCGTCATAGGCTCGCGCCGCCACCGTATCGACGACCTGGTCGAGGACGGCGCGCACGCCGTCCAGGGTCGCCTCGGTCACGGGGAGACGTCCCTGCGCGTCGAGCATGCGCAGGAACTCGGCCTGCATCCCGTGAAACAGGCTGCCGCGCGTCAGCGGATCCATGCGCTGGAGCGGCTCCGGCTGCTCGAGCGGCTGAAGCCGATAGACCGCGGCGAGCAGAAACTGGTACGGACACGCGCTGAACCGCTGGAGCGCCGAGAGCGAATACGGGCGCGCCGTGAGACGCTGCGACGCCAGCATCGCCCGCGTGTCGTCGGCGACGCGAATGAGCCCGTCGCTCACCGACCACCGCGCTTCGCCGCGCGCCCACCGATCGATCACCGACCGGCGCAGGCACTCGTTCAGCTTCAGCAGATAGTGCGCGTGTCCCTTGACGAGATTGCGGTCTCGCTCGTCGAGCAGCCGCCGCAGCACCGCGAGGTCGTGCTCGAGGTCATCGATCGCCTCGTCGGGGCGCGGGGGCGCCGGCCAGGCGAGCGTGGCATTGCCCGCGTCGCGCGCGCGTTCCTCCAGCCATTCGTAGTCCGGAATGCGCCCCGTGGCCGCGCGCACCACGTCGAGCGCATAGAACGACGGCACGCGCGCCCGCCCTTCGGCGAGCTCGATGCGCGGATAGGACACGTAGAGCCGCTCAGAGGCGGCGCCGACGGCCAGATGCAGGAGCAGCCGCTCGCCGGCGAGGCGATGCGGCTGGGTTCGGAGCGAGGCATCGGCGGACGTGCGGAGCTCGTCGAGCAGCAGCGGATCCTCGAGCGGCTTCTGCGGAAACATCCGCTCGGCCATGCCCGGCACGAACACCACGCGGAAGCTGCGGCCCCGCGCCTGCTGCGGCGAGCCGACGAACACGCGGCCGAACCGGCGCGCCGGCGGTTCCGACTCGAGCATCAGCAGCCGATCGGCGAGCACGCGCCGCGCCTCGTCGAGGTCGATGGGCCCGATCTCCGCCATCGGCCGCAAGTCGGCCAGGATGCGCAGGACGTGCGCCGGGGTTCGCAGCACACGCGGCGCCAGACGCGTAAAGTCGTCGAGCCAGGCGCCCCACGTCGCCGCGCGCGGCCACGCGGCAAGCTCCTCGATGATCGGCAGCGCAAAGCGGCGGAGATGCTCGAGCTGATCCCGCATACGCCGCAGCCCGTCGACGCGCCCGCTGTCGGTCCCATGCTCGCCGGCGGCTTCGGCGATCTGCCGATCGAGCTCCGCGGCTTTGCCGGCGAGCCGCCGGCGCCAGCGTGCAGCATCGCGACCGATGACCGCCGCTTCGACGAGCAGGTGCTCCCAGCGCCACGGGGCAATCAGGACGGGCTCCGGGATCGGGGATCCGGGATCCTTAGGTTCCTGGTTCTCAGGTTCTGCGCTCTCAGAGATGTTCCGCTCGTCGCTGAGCGGCTGCGCGCTGTCCGGGAGCCCGAAGGCCTCGTCCCCCGAATGTACGTAGGGCAGGTCTCGCCGCGCGCGCAATTCTGGCGCGGCAGACCCGCCGCCGTCGTCACCAATATCCGGCACCTGTCCGAGCGACAGGTATTCGGCAAAGCGCACCGCCGACAACTGCTCGGCCGCGCACGCCAGCAGGGCGAGGAAGGCGCGCCCCGCTGGATGCGGCCGGCGCGTGCCCCGATCGAACCAGGCCGGCACGCCGGCCCGCCCGAGCGCGTGCTCCAGCAGACCGAAGTAGCTGGCGGGCGATCGGACGACGACCGCCATCTCGTCGAAGCGAACGCCGCGGCGCGACTCGGCGAGGATGCGCCGCGCGATCTCGACCGCCTCGCGCCCCTCGCCGGGAGCCGAGAACAACTGCACCGTACCGTCGAGCGCGTCGTGCTGCGGCGGCTCTTCGTCGGTCGCGAAGAGGTACCGGCGCAGTCGCGCCAGATCCGTCGACCCGCCGTCGGCCGACGACTCGATACGGGCAGCGGGCAGGCCGCGCAGGTGGCCCAGCGTGTCTGCATCCCCATGCGGCACGGTCGCGAGCGCGCGGCCGGCATGCGACACCAGCGCCGCGACAAACTCCCGCTCCGCAAGATGCTCGACCGCGACGTCGAGCAGGATCACCCCATCGTACGCAGGGCGGGGCTCGCCGCGCCCATGATTCAGGCGCGGCAGCCCCGCCGCACCGAGCACCGCCGCCGCCGTTCGAAACAGCGCCGCCCGGTCGACCGAGCTCGCCTCCGCGAAACACGCGTCGAACCGCTCGAGAAGCCAGGCGAGATCCGATCCTGCCCGCGGCAGCGGCGCCAACGCGGCGCCCGCGATGCCGGCCAGGCGCAGCTCCTGCAGTGTGCGCGCGAGCGCGCGCGCGAACCCGGGCATCGTTGCCACCGGCCCGAAGTAGCGGAGCGCAGACGACTGCACCGCGTCGAAGACGGCGCGAGCCGCCACGGCCTCCGCGCCCAGCCGGCTGCTCGGCGTCATCTGACCCGAGGCGAGCGCGACGAGCGCCGTGCGCGCGGCCGCCTGCGTCAGGCTCAGGCGTTGAATGCCAAACGTGGCGCGCACGGCCGCCGCCGCGCTGCGCGCGAGGTCATCGGCGGCGCCGCGCGAGGCGCCCACAATCAGCACACGGCTGCCGGGGGCACAGGCGCGCACCGCCGTGCCGGCACGTGCGAGACGTTCAGTGGCGGAAGGAGAAACGAAGAGGTCGAGCTGTGCCATCCCTACCCCGGTCCTCGTGCCGGGTCTCCGGTACGGCAGCGCCACGCTGCCGTTTCACAGCGCGAACATTACCACGAAGCGGACGAAGACTGTGATGAGCGCGAAGACGGGCGCGCTACCGGGCCGGACAGGGATCGGGCAGGAGCTGAAAGCCTTCGACGTCGATGACGGTCTGGTTGTACATCGGGTCGCGCACCGGATCGCGTGGCATGGCGCCGCCGATGCGCACGCGGCCGCCGAGCAGCCGCCAGCCGCCGGGGCCGGCCAGATCCGACTTCCTGACCAGCCCGGTAATCTGCACCATCGTCGCCTCGCGCGTGCGGATGTCGTTGAGCACGCTGCGGGGGCCCGACAAGCGGAACCGGCGGCCCGACTGGATGGGGCTGGCATGTGTCTCGTGCCCTTCCGGCTGCGCCACGATGAACGTGCGGTCGCGCGCGCAGCCGGCAATGGTGATGCGGCTGGAATCGCTGGGGACGGGCCGCTCCTGCGCGGCAGTCCCCGCACCGGCTGGCAGGGTCAGGAGCAGAACGACCGCGCTACTGCGGCAGCGGCGCATGGGCCGGAACGGGAGCTTCCCTGAGGCCATGAATCTCGTGCGAGTACAGCGTCTGGTAGCGCAGCTCATGTCCATCCTTGTCGAGCAGGCCGAAGCTCGACACGAACAGCGCCGGCTCGGGCGCGCCCTTCGGCACCGTCGCTTCGACGATGTAGAGCTTCATCTCGTGCATCACGACGTAGGCGAAGGTGCGCGACTCATCGACCGTGCTGGTGAGCTGCAGCGTGATGCCGGAGACGCTGTAGAACTGGTTCCAGAACATCCCGGTCAGCTTGACGTCGCGCTTGATGAGGCGCGCCGCGGCATCGAGCGGTGCGCCGCGCGTGTCGTGCTTCCAGTAGCCGACACCCGACAGGTTGGGCGCCCCGAGGCAGGTCTCCGCGCCCGCCGGGCACGTCTTCACGCGCTCCTTGCCGAGCGCCTCGATGCCGCTGTAATCGGCAACCGTGACCGAATAGCGTTCCGATCCGCGCTCGGCGGAGTAGACGCGCGATGGCAGCATGAACCCCGCCTGCGATCTCCACGTCGTGTCCACGACGGCTGGCTGTCCGGGGAACAGCGCCTGAAACCCGTCCCGCGTGTTCTTGAACTCGGTCCACTCTTGCGCGAGCGCGGGTCGGGCGATGAGGAGGGCCAAGACGCAGGCACTCGCGGTCTTGCGCATGTCAACCTCCGTGGCGGTGGCGGCCTATTGTGGCAGATCGGGACTCAGGGAGCCAGGCGTTCGCGGATCCAGATCCCGTCGAGCCGTTTCCGGTACTGCAGGCGGTCGTGCAGGCGGCTCTCGCGCCCCTGCCAGAACTCGAACTCGTCGGGGATGACGCGGTAGCCGCCCCACCACGCCGGCCGGGGCACGGTGTCGCCGTACTTCCGTCGTGCCGCGTCGTAGGCCGCCTCCAGCACGGCGCGATTGTCCAGCCGCTCGCTTTGCCGCGAGGCATACACGCTCCAGCGGCTCTCGACCGGGCGCGTGGCGAAGTAGGCATCCGACTCCTCCGCGCTCACCTTCTCGACGGCCCCTTCGATGCGCACCTGGCGTTCGACCGAACGCCACACGAAGAGCAGGCTCGCGCGGCCGGTCTCGGCCAGCTCGCGCGCCTTGCGGCTCTCGTAGTTGGTGAAGAAGACGAACCCACGTGGATCGACCGCCTTGAGCAGCACGGTGCGGACCGACGGCCGCCCCTCGCGCGTCGCGGTGGCGAGCGCCATGGCGGTCGGGTCCTCCTCGAGCGGGCGCACCTGCTCGAACCAGATCGAGAACTGGCGGAAGGGATCGGGATCGGATCGCGTCTCGTCGAGCGGCTCGCCCGCGTACTCGCGCCGGATGTCGGAGACACTCATGGTTGGTGGTTGGTAGTTGGCGGTTGGTGGTTCACCACTAGCCACCAACCATCAACCGAATATCGTCGTGCTCGACGACGATGCGCACCGTCCCCCCGTCGGCGAGCGATCCGAAGAGCAGCGCGTCGGAGAGCGGCTTCTTCACCGCGCGCTCGATGAGACGCGCCATGGGCCGGGCGCCGAACGCGCGGTCGAACCCCTTGGCGGCGAGCCACGCGCGCGCGTCCGCGTCAAGCTCGATCGTCACGCCTCTTGGCGCCAGGAGTGTCCGCAGCTCGTCGATCTGCTTGTCGACGACCCGCTCGATCTCGGGGGTGCCGAGCGCGTTGAAGTGGACGACCGCGTCGAGGCGGTTGCGGAACTCCGGCGTGAACGCCCGCTCGAGCGCGCCGCGGGACGAAGCCCCCACGCCGGGTTCGCCAAACCCGAGTCGCCTGTCCGACAGATCGCGGGCGCCGACGTTCGTCGTCATGATGAGGACGACGTGGCGGAAGTCGGCCTTGCGTCCGTGCGAGTCGGTCAGCGTCGCGTGGTCCATCACCTGGAGCAGGATGCTGTACATGTCCGGGTGCGCCTTCTCGATCTCGTCGAGCAGGAGCACGGCATGCGGCGACTTCCGGATGGCGTCGATCAGCAGCCCCCCCTCCTCGTAGCCGACGTACCCGGGCGGAGCGCCGATGAGACGCGACACCGCGTGCTTCTCCATGTACTCGGACATGTCGTAGCGGATGAACTCGACCCCGAGAATGCGGGCGAGCTGCCGCGCGAGCTCCGTCTTGCCAACGCCGGTCGGTCCGGTGAAGAGCAGGTTCCCGATCGGCTTGTCAGGCGACCGCAGGCCCGACCGCGAGAGCTTGATCGCGGAGGCCACCACCTCGATGGCGGCATCCTGGCCGTAAATCACCTTCTTCAGCTCGACATCCAGGCTGGCCAGCGCCTTGCGGTCGTCGCTCGAGACCGCCTGCACGGGCACGCGCGCCATCTTGGCGACGATCTGCTCCACCTGCGCGGGGCCGATCGTGTCGGCGCGCTGCTCGGTCGGCAGCAGCTTCTGCGCGGCGCCCGCCTCGTCCAGGACGTCGATCGCCTTGTCGGGCAGGTGCAGATCCCTCAGGTGCTTGGCGGAGAGGGTGACCGCGCTTTCGAGCGCCGCGTCGGAGTACGTGACGCCGTGATGGGCCTCGTAGTGCGGACGCAGGCCCTTGAGGATGTCGAGCGTCTCGTCCTCGGACGGCTCCAGCACGTCGATCTTCTGAAACCGCCGCGACAGCGCGCGGTCGCGGTCGAACGACTGCTTGACGTCGTTGAACGTCGTCGAGCCGATGCAGCGAAGCGTGCCGTTGGCGAGCGCCGGCTTCAGCAGGTTGCCGGCGTCCATGGCGCCGCCCGACGCGGCCCCGGCGCCCACGAGCGAGTGAATCTCGTCGATGAAGAGGATGGCGTTCTCCTCTTTCGCGAGGCGCTCGAGCACCTGCTTGACGCGCTCCTCGAAGTCGCCGCGGTAGCGCGTACCGGCGAGAAGCGCGCCGAGGTCCAGCGCGTAGACCTTCGCGCCCTCGAGCACCTCCGGGACGTCGCCCTGATGGATGCGCAGCGCGAGCCCCTCGGCCAGCGCCGTCTTGCCGACGCCCGGCTCGCCGACGAGCAGCGGATTGTTCTTCCGCCGCCGGCAGAGCACCTGAATCATGCGCTCGAGCTCGAGCCGGCGGCCGATCAGCGGATCGATCTGACCCGCGGCCGCCCGCGCGACGAGATTGGTGGCGTACGCCTCGAGCGGATCGACGGGTACCGGCGCGCCTCCCTCCACGTCGCCCGTCTCTGCAGGCCCCGGCTGCGGCCTGGCGCCGTGGGAGATCACGCGCAGCAGCGTCAGGCGGTCGAGCCCCTGCCGCCGCAGGAAGTAGGCCGCGTGGCTCTCCTCTTCCTGCAGCAGGAAGACGATGAGGCTGCCGGTATCCACATGTGTGGCGCTCGAGACCGCCGCGTGCACGATCGCCTGCTGAATCACGCGATCGAGCGCGCTGGTCGGCTCGGGCTCCGAGGTGCCGGGAGGCGGCACGGGCGTGAACGCCTTTGCGAGCACCTCTTCCAGCTGCTTGCGCAGCGCGTCGAGATCGATGCCGCACGAGGCGAGCACGTGCCGCGCCTGCGGCTCGTCAATGGCCGAGCGCAGCAGGTGCTCGAGGCTCACCGTATCGTGGCGCCGCTCGGTGGCCAGACGGAACGCGCGCTGGATCGTCTCGAGCGTCTCGGGCGCAAACGGCACTGGAGGCTGGGACATCTACTGGTACGTCCTTCGCGGCGCCACACTGGCCGCGCCGATGGCGCGGCCAGCAGAACCGCGGTCGCAAGGCTGTCGTCCGTCGCAGTACATCAGTTGATACTGTCCGCTAAATGCTCTCCGGCTCGGGCTCGGGCTCCATCGTCACGAGCAGCGGGTGCTCGTGCTGCTCGGCGAGCCGCAGCGTGGCCTTCATCTTCGTTTCGGCAACCTCGTGCGTGAACACCCCCGCGACGCCGAGACCCGACTGGTGGACGCTCATCATGATCGCAAACGCCTCGGCGTGCGACTTGTGGAAGATCGACTCCAGCACCCAGACGACGAAGTCCTGAGTGGTGTAGTCGTCGTTGTGAAGCAGCACGCGCCACATCCGCGGTCGCTGGAGCTTCTCGTCGCTGCGCGTCTCGGTCAGCGTCGATTCACGCGGGGCTCCCATGTGTGTGTCATTTTACCTAGAGCCCGGCAGGTCTGGGTCGAGCACCCACGGGGCCGGCGCGCCGGGAAGCCTCACCAGGCGGTCGACGTGCTGCAGGAACTCCGCGCGTGGAATCTCCCGTGCGCCGAGCGACGCGAGGTGCGCGGTCGACATCTGGCAGTCGACGAGCTCGAAGCCCCACCGCTCGAGCTGCCACACGAGCGTCACGAGCGCGATCTTCGACGCGTCGGCCTGCCGGCTGAACATCGACTCGCCGAAGAACATGCGGCCGAGCGCCACGCCGTACAGGCCGCCCACGAGCCCGCCCTCCGACCACACTTCCACGGAGTGCGCGTGGCCGAGGGCGGCCAGCCGGCCGTACGCCTCTATCATCTCCACGGTAATCCACGTGGCGTCCTGATCGGGGCGCGGCGCCGCGCACCCCGCCATCACGTCGGCACACGCGGTGTCGAGCGTCACGGTGTATGCCCCCGACCGCAGGCGGCGGCGGAGCGAGCGCGAGACGTGCACCTCCCGAAGCCGGAGCACCATCCGGGGATCCGGGCTCCACCAGAGCAGCGGCTCGCCTTCGCTCGACCACGGAAAGATCCCGCGGGCGTACGCGTCGAGCAGCCGCTCGGGCGAGAGATCCGCACCGGCGGCGAGCAGGCCGTTCGGATCGCGAAGCGCCCTCGTGACGGGAGGAAACGGATCGTGGGGAGCCAGCCAGGGGATCATCTCAGCACCACCGCCGATATCGAGGAGCGTGCCCTGAATCAATCCACCTTTGGACAAGCCACCCCGGAGCAGACGGGTCCTACCTGTTCATCATCATCCCGCAGCCGCCCATCATCTGCTGATGCATCTGTCCCATGCGTTCGTGCATGGATCTGTTCTGACGAACCAGCTCGGTCACGACGGCGGCGGTCGCGTCCACCTTTGCGTTGCCGGTCGCGGCATTCATGTCCCTGACGAGCGCGTCGAGCTTGGAGTCGGCGGCCTTCATCTCCGCCATCATCCGCTCGGGCATTTTCATCATGTCCTGCATGCTCTGGGATTCGGCCGAGGAGGCAGGGGGCTGCGCCTGGCGGTTCTGCGCCGCAGCGGAGGACACGAATTGAATCGCCAGAATCACAGCGCGCGCGCCCGCTGGCGCGCGGTGTCGGCGTTCGCATGCAGGTCTGGACGACCGACACCGTTTGTGAAGAGCGTGTCGCCGGTGAAGACCGCCGCGTCGTTCAAGACGTACGACGTGCTCTCGTCCGTGTGACCAGGCGTGCGAACGCGATCCTCGTCCGTGCGGATGTCCAACACCGTGACGGGTTGCTGGCGATCCAGCCACGTCCGGAGGGTCTCAGTCTCGATTTGCCTGGCCATTCGCGTAACGTCCTCTCAGAAACTCTTGTACAGCCACGACCTCTCGACCCAGACCTTGCCCAGATGCCAACGCCAGCTTGGCTGACGCAACACCACCGCGGGCTTCGGTTCCGCGTAGAAGTCTCCGCCGCCGAAACCGGCTCTGCCGCCGCCGATCTCGATGAAGCATTCGCCGTGGCCATCGAAGCGCGCCCGCTGGCTCCCGCCGGCGATCGTGTGCGCGATGTTCTCGGCGACCACCTCCGCTTCCCTGTGGGCGAAGACGCCCGCTTTCGGCAGTGGCTTTCCAAGGGTCAACGGGATGGATACCACATCGCCGATCGCGTACACGTTGGGCCAGCGGGTCTGCATCGTGTGCCGATCCACCGCGATCCATCCGCTCTCGGCGACCAGGCCGGACTCGCGGATCACCGCTGGCGCGCGGTGCGGCGGCACGTACGCGAGCAGGTCGAAATCAACCTGCGTGCCGTTGGTAAATGTGACTCGCTTTCCGCCTGGATCCACGGTGGTCACCTGGTGTTCCGGGTGGTACGCGATCTCTTTCGATGCGAGCAACTGCGTGACGGCGCTCGACACGTGCGGACCGGCCACCCCCATCGGCGCCGGCTCGGCGGCACAACGCGCCGATCGGGATCGATGTGCTGCACGGTCCCGATGCGCACGTCGATCCCCGTCCGTTCGAGTCGCATCAACGGGCGGGTGATCGCGTCCGCCGTGCGTTGACCGACCATGAGCCACAGGAGTGACGGCGCGAACACGTGATCCGGCTGGCGATCGACGAGGATGATTCGGTGCGTCCTCGCAAGGCGCTTTCTGAGTGCACAGGCCGTCGCAACGCCTCCGATGCCCCCGCCGAGAATGACGACCCTCTGTGAGCGAGCCACAGCCACCTCTGTCAGAACACGAGCGTACGGTCCGCCCACTGCACCCAGTTCGTCAGCTCCTCGAGCGAACTGCGATGGGTGGTGTCGCTCAACTCGCCCTCGGCGATCCCCCGCGCGTCCATGCAGGTGCCGCAGACGCCGATCTCTCCGCCGCGGCGGCCGACGCCGTGCAGCATGATCTCGACCTTGTAGCAGCCCTGGGGCACCTTCTGGTCCTTCTTCGCGCAACTCGCGGCGTCTCCGATCAGAAACACCTTGACCTCTTCGCCGTCGCGTTTCGACAGCGACCCGGCGAGGCGGAGGGCGTTGAGCTGCGCTCGGTGCCGTATGGAGGGTCGTTCAGAATAAAGAGTGTCTTTGCCATGGGTCCCGCCCCCTGCTGCGACCGTCACCTCATTCAGCCGTGGCTCCGCAGGTATCGCGCTTCAGCATTGCCCGTTGCGCTCGTGACGGCCGGCTGCAGGGTTTCGGCCATCCGAACGTCCACGGCTTCCAGCGCCCCCCGTTCCTCCAGGTATTGCCGGCTCACCCGTTCGATCTCGGCGAGGCGCGACCTCGCCAGCGTTCGCAGCTGAAGGAAGAAGGTGCCGACCTGGGAGTCTGCCAGGCGGTAGGTCACGTGCAGGCCCGCCTTCTCGGCCTCGACAAGGCGGACGCGCCGCAACACCTGCAGATGGTGCGACGTGTTCGCCACACTCTGGCCAATTTGGGCGGCCAGAGCCTCGACGGTACGGGGGCCCTGCGTCAGCAGATCGAGGAGTTCGAGCCGGCCTGGGCTCGCCGTGGCGTTGCCGATCCGAGCGCTCTGCTCGTAGATGGAACCCTTGAGGCGGTGACGCGGTGTCTTCGCCATTATCAAATATTCAAACTCATACTGGAATACTGCCTGGCAGGCTGGCTTGTCAACAGGCGGGTGAAATCCGATTCACGATCCCGCACGTCGTGAGTAGTGAATCGACAGCATCACCCCTTTCTGACAAGCAGAGCCCACGATGACCTGGATGACACGATGGGGCATGGCAGCGGCGCTGGCCGCTGCGATGATCGGCGCTGCGGGTATCCGCACGGCGGCGCAGGCGCCGGAGAAGTCGCTCTATGATCGGCTCGGAGGCGTCTACAGTATCGCCACCGTCGTGGACGACTTCATCGAACGGCTCCTGGTCAACAGCACGCTGAACGCGAATCCGGCGATCAGTGAAGCGCGCTCGCACGTGGCGAAGGCTGGCCTGAAATTCCAGGTCACCGCGCTCGTGTGCGAGGTCACCGGCGGCCCCTGCACGTACACCGGCCGGTCGATGAAGGAGGCGCACGCGCGGCTGAACATCACGGAAGGCCAGTGGCAGACGATGGTCGCCGATTTCCGCCGGACGCTTGCCGCGTTCAAGGTGCCGCAGAAAGAACAGGAAGAGCTCCTCACCATCGTCGGCAGCACGAAGGGGAATATCGTCGTGCCGGCGGCTCGACGCTGACAGGAGGGATCACAGATGGCTGTCTCGTGCCCTATCGGATTCGACGTCGCGATCGATGCTCACATCGAGAATCGACGATTGTAGATGCTGCGTCCGGATTTAACGGCGCTCGCCACCACACTCGGCCGACCTACGGGTGCGTCGCGAGGCGCACGTACTGCCCGTCACGCGTCTCGAGATACCCCTCATCCGAGAGGCGCGTCAGCACGCCCGAGAGCACCGCGTCAGAAAGGCCGAAGAGCACGCGGGCCTGCTGAGGCGTGACCCTCAATCCGGGCATCTCATCGAACTCGGCACGGACGCGGCGCAGGGTGGTGTCCCATTCGGCATCCGGAAGGCGATCAGGACCGCGCGACTGCCACAGGTGAGCCATTGACGGTACGTACCCGGCCAAGACGCTACAAACCACGTGCCCACCGCCCGAGCCGGAATGCCTTATGTTCGAGTACACGCAGGTGGCCGGGTCGCTCAGCTACGGCGGCGCGCTCGCCGATGTCCGCCGCTACTTCATGCCGGTGCGGCCGTTCACCGTCGCGCTGCGCGGTCTGCATTACGGCCGATACGGGCGCGACGGCGAGGACGAGCGGCTCCCCCCGCTCTACGTCGGCTACCCGGGCCTCGTCCGCGGCTACGAGATCGCCTCGTTCGATCCGACCGAATGCGTCGTCGACGCGGAATCGTGCGCGGCCTTCGATCAGCTCGTCGGCTCACGACTCGCGGTCGTGGGCGCAGAGCTGCGGTTCCCGCTCGTCGGGCTGTTCAGCCGCAAGTCGCTGTACGGACCGCTGCCGCTCGACATCGCGTTCTTCGGCGACGCGGGGACCGCCTGGACGAGCGGCGACGAACCGGAGATCCTCGGCGGCGAGCGGCACTGGGTGCGCAGCGCGGGCGTCGCGTTCCGTCTCAACGCGTTCGGCTACGCGATTCTGGAGCTCGATTTCGTGCGCCCCTTCGATCGCCCCGGCCGCGGGTGGATGTGGCAGTTCAACCTGACACCCGGGTTCTGACGCGCTAGTATGGGCGCATGCGTCGGATTCTCATCGGTGCGCTCTTCGTGTCGAGCCTCGCCTGCGCTGCCTCCGCAGCCGCCCAGGTGATCCCCGGCACGCCGGCGCACGCCGCCGGACAGGCGGGCTGGGCGGCCCTGCGCGAGGGACGCAACCAGGACGCGGCCGCCGCGTTTGCGCGCGCCATCGACGCCGAGCCGCGCGATCCATCACTGCACCTGGGCGCCGGGCTGGCGGCGTTTCTTCTGGGCCAGCCGACCGCCGCGCGGCACGCACTCGAGCGCGCGCTCGCGCTGGCGCCGGGGCTCACGGCAGCGTCGCAGCTCCTCGCCGACATCCTCTACCGCGGCAGCGACATCGAAGGCGCGCTGCGCGTCTACGAAGACGCGCTGCGATACGCACCGAACGATGCGACGCTGGTTGCGCGCGTCGAAAAGCTCCGGCGCGAGGCGGAGCTCCACAGCAGCTACTTCGCCTCGCACGGCGCGCGCTTCACGGTCCTCTTCGAAGGCCCTGCGGACGAGGTACTCGCCCCGCGCGCGCTCGAGATGCTGGAGGCGGCCTACTGGCGCGTGAGCACAGCGCTCGCCGTCTACCCCGAGCCGATCATCACGGTGATCCTCTACACCGAAGAACAGTTTCGCGACATTACGCGCTCGCCGCAGTGGGCCGCCGGCCAGTACGACGGCCGCATCCGCGTCCCGGTGCGCGGCGCGCTCGCCGACGCGCGCGAGCTGGAGCGCGTGCTGGTGCACGAGTTCACGCACGCGCTCGTGCAGTCGGTGGCGCCGCGCGGCGTGCCGGTCTGGCTGCACGAAGGGCTCGCGGTGGCGTTCGAGCCGAGCGGCACCGAATGGGCCGACGGCCAGCTCGCCCGTTCTCCGGCGCGCCTGCCGTTCGCGCGGCTGGCCGGCAGCTTCGAAAAACTCTCGACCGGTGAAGCCCGGCTGGCGTACGCGCAGAGCGCCGCGATCGTCAGCGCGCTCCTCGAACGGGGCGGCGCCGCGGCCGTGGGCGCGGTCCTGCAGGACATTGCACGGGGCGATGGTTTTGCCGTAGCCTTTGAGCGCCATTTCTTCATGCGCTACGACGACTTCGTCGCCAGCCTAGACGCCCCTATTGACCTGCTGAGATAGAATCGGTAGGCCGTCACGAGGGAACCTTGGGAGTCCGTCTGTTCATCGGTAACCTGCCCTACGGCGCATCGGAGGCAGATCTCCGGGCTCACTTCGCGCCGATCGCGCAACCCTCTCACGTCGTGATGCCGGTCGATCGCGAGACGGGCCGTCCGCGCGGCTTCGCCTTCGTGGAGTTCGCGGACCGCGCGGTCGCCGAGGAGGTCATCCGCAAGTTCGACGCGCAGCCGTTTCAGGGCCGGAACCTCGCCGTGAGCGAGGCGCGCGCGCGCGAGGATCGGCCGCCGCGCCCACCCGGGCCGCCCGGCGGCGGCTTCGGCGGTCCGCGTCCGGCCGGCGGGTTTGGCGGCGGGGGCTTCTCCCCGCGTCCCGGCGGTCCGCCCGGAGGCCGCGATCGATCCGCCAACTTCGGCCCCCCCGCGCCGCCGCGCCGCCTCCGGGGGAAGAAGAACCAGCAGGAGTACAAGCCGCGCGGACCGATCAAGGAACGCACCGGCGGCCGCATCTACGCGGTTGACGACCTCGACGACGACGAGTCGATCGAGATCGACAATGTCGCGACGCGCGCGCCCGCCGAGAACGAAGACGCCGCGGCGGCCCCCGACGACGAGAACGACGACGATCAGCGATAAGTGACGCGCTCGGTTCCGCAGCTCGTGTCGGTGGCGGCGGTTGCCATCGGCCTCGTGCTGTTCATCGTCACGCTCTTCTACATCGACCTCGATGAGACGATCGACAGCGCCGCCCGCCTCGGGCTGGCGCTGCCGGTCATTCTCCTGCCCGGCGCCTGCTGGCACGTGCTGCGCACGTGGGGATGGGCGATCGCGTTTCCAGACGACGCGCGGCCGCCCTTCACGCGCCTTTTTCGTGTGCGGCTCGCGGCCGACGCGGTCGGCTTCTTCACCGTGCGCGGCATCGCCAACGAGCCGTTGAAGGTGCTGCTCCTCTACGACCGCGTGAGACCGGAAGTGACGACGGCGGCGGTCGCGCTCGAGCGGCTCGCGTTCGCCGTCGTCGGGACCGTCATTGCAGCGCTCATTTCCCTTTTCGCGGTTCGAAGCCTCTCGATGCCGGCCGCCTGGACAGGCGTGTTCACGTCGCTCGTCATCGGCGCCGCCCTGCTGCTGACCATCGCGGGCCTGCTCGCCCGGCGGCGCTCCGGGGACTACCTCGGACGGCTCGTGACCCGGCTGGACCACGCGACCGGCCGCCGGCTCGAGGCATCGCGCGTCGTGAAATTCATCCTCGACGTGGAAGACGTGCTGCTCGATCTGGCTCGGGGCGATCGGCGCCGGCTCGTCGCGCTGACGGGGCTCGCCTCCATCTGCTACATGCTCAACGCGATCGAGATCTGGCTGGTGTTCTGGGCGATCGGGGAACCGATCGGCGTGATGGAGGGGCTCGCGGTCGAAACCTTCGCGCGCCTGGCCAGCGTGGCGTCCGCCGCCATTCCCGGCAACATCGGCGCGCTCGAGGCCTCGAACGCCGCCGTCGTCGCCGCGCTCGGGCTCGGGGGCGGCGGGTCGCTGGCGCTCACGCGCCGCGTGCGCGCCCTGCTATGGGCCGCTGCGGGACTGGCGATGTACCCGCGCGTCCAGAAACGGCGCCAGTAGATCGTCCGGCAGCCGCCGATAGTCGAACCACTCCACCGAGAAATCGACGACGAGGCGCCGCACCAGCAACGCGCGTCCGCGGCCGCTCAGCGTGAGCGACGTGGGCATCCAGAGGCCGTCGCCCACCGGCCGGCGCGTCACCGCGGCCGTGGTGCCCTTTCCGAGCCGCGCGAGGATGCCGAGACCGTACGAGATGTCGTCGATAGAGGTCGCCTCGACCTGCATCACCTCGGCGGCCTTCTCGTCGACCCAGATCGTGCCGGCGAATTTCTGCGCCGTGCGCCCCTGCCGCGTGCTCGGCCTCGCGCTCACCTTCGGCGAGAAGGTGACGACGATGGCCGGCACGCCGCGATACGTCGTACGCTCCGTGATCCGGAACTCGAGCGCCGCGACGGCATCGTTGATGGCGCGGTCGCGGCGTTCACGCGCCCGCTGCGCCTCCTCCTCGGCGAGGCGCTCCTCATCCGGGCTGCCCGCGCCGCGCTCGCGCAGCACCTCGCCCGCGCGCGCGCGGTACTCGCTGTCCTGTCGTGTGACCTCCGCGGCGGTGACGGGCTCGCCGTCGCGCTCGATGAGGCGCCGATACACGAGCTGCCGCACCGGCGAGGGATACACCTCGTAGACGCTTGCGCCTCCGGTGCCGAGCCGGCCGAACGGGTTCGTGTGGATGTCGGTGCGGCGCTCCTTGTAGACGTACAGGGGAGTGGCGCGTTCGGCGCGGGCGAGGTTGTCGCGCACCGCGCGGAAGAAGGTGTCGGGATCGGGGATTGGCGCCTGGGCCCGACTGACGCTGTCAACTCCCAACACCCAAAGCCCAACTCCCAACACGCAGATCGCGCCCGGCCAGGTGCCTTGGGATTTGGTCATTGGGAGTTGGCATTTCACACGTTGTTCAACCGCTCTGCGGCCGCCTCCAGCGTCTCATCGCGCTTGGCAAAGCAGAAACGGAGCACCGGCCCAGGATCGGCGCCTCCATAGAGGAAGGGAGAGATCGGAATCGACGCAACGCCGTGTTCCTTCACCAGGCGCACCGCGAACGCGGCGTCCGGCTCGCTGGTAATGGCGGAATAGTCGACCATCTGGAAGAACGTGCCGCGGCACGCCAGCGGACGGAAGCGCGAGCCGGCAATGAGCCTGAGGAACAGATCACGCTTGGCCTGATAGAAGGCGGTCACCGCCTCGGCCCGCGGATCGCGGGTGACCATCTCCGTGTAGGCCCGCTGAATCGGCGTGTTGACCGCGTACGTGACCCACTGATGCACGCCCGCGACCAGCGCCGCAAGCGGCTGCGGCGCAGCGCACCAGCCGATCTTCCATCCCGTCGTGTGGTACGTCTTGCCGAACGAACTGATCACGACCGCCCGCTCCGCGATCTCCGGATACCGCGCCATGCTCTCGTGGGGCGCGCCGTCGTACACGAGGTGCTCGTAGACCTCGTCGGAGACGACGAACGCATCCGTCGTCTGCAGGATGCGCGCCAGCTCGCGGAGGTCGTCGCGGTCGAGGGTCATGCCGGTGGGATTGTGTGGGGAGTTGACGACGATCGCGCGCGTCCGCGGCGTCACCGCGCGTGTGACGTCCTCCCAATCGATCCGGTAGTCAGGCCGGCGCAGCGTCACGTAGACCGGCGTGCCCCCGCTCAGTTGGACGGCAGGCGTATACGAGTCGTACGCGGGCTGAAACAGGATCACCTCGTCGCCAGGCCTGACGAGCGCCGTCAGCGTGCTGAACAGGCCTTCGGTGGCGCCGGCGGTGATGCAGATCTCGGTGGCCGGATCGTAGCGCCGGCCGTAGAGCAGCTCGATCTTGCGCGCGAGCGCCTCGCGCAGCGGGTAGACCCCGAGCATCGGCGCGTACTGGTTGTGGCCGTCGCGCATCGCGCGCGCGACGGCGTCAATGAGCTCGGGTGCGCAGGTGAAGTCCGGAAACCCCTGCCCCAGGTTGATCGCGCCATGCTCGTCGGCCATGCGAGACATCACGGAGAAGATCGTCACGCCGGTCGACGGCAGCTTCGACTGGGACGCGTGTGTGGACGCCACCGTAGGTATCTTACCTACTCCGTCCACTCCCAGAGCTTGCGCGAGAGGAGCGGATATCGGCGCCGTACCGCGAGGACGTGGGCGTAGTAGTCGGGTTTCGCGATCTCGCGCCTCAGCAGGCGATCGCGAAGCCGCCGCAGCTCGTAGCGGTAGAGATCGTTGAGGAGTTCGTGCACCTTCTCGGGCGGGGTCGCGGGGGTCGGCCGGACGCCGTGCGACGCGAGCTGCTCGAGCACCTCGCGCTTGTAGCAATAGGTCATTTCCGTGCGACGTACGACGTGCGGTCGACGTCTACGGCGCGCAGCCGCCGATGAACGCGCGGGCCTCCGCGATCTCGGCTGGGGCCCCCGGCCGGCTGCCCCACACGTCGAGCAGCCGGCGGTACGTGGCGCATGCCGCCGGCGTGTCGTCGAGCCGCCGGGCGGCGCGCGCCAGACCCGAGAGGACGCGCAGCGTCGGCCCGACCTGGGCGGCCGCATCCGTGTAGGCGCGGCGCGCGTCTTCGTAGCGGTGCACCTGCAGCCAGAGATCGCCGGCCACTTCCGCGGCGCTCACGAGCGGCGCACCCGGCAGGCCGGTGGTTCGCTGCAACGACTCCATCCCCAGCGCCGCTTCCAGATAGAGGCGCATCTCGTCGCGCTCGCTCTGCGCGGCGGCCGCGGCCGCCTGGAGCGTCAGGCGTGCGATCTCCGCCGGACCCGGCCGACCCTTCGCAATCGCCTGGAGCGACGCGATTGCGTCGCGAACGGGTGCGAGCGCGTCGGACGACCCTCCTTGCGGGAACGCCGCGCGCGCGTCGATGAGGCCGCCGAGGTAGAGCGCCGCAACGCGCGCGTTCGCGTCGCCGCGGTCCGCGGCGGTCTTCAGCAGCTCGAACGCGCCCGGCAGATCAGGCCGGCCAGCAGCGCGAGCATGCTGAAAGTGTAGGCCGAAGGCCTTCAGGCCTCCGGTCAGTAGCGGTAATGATTCGGCTTGTACGGCCCCTCGACCGGCACGCCGATGTAGTCCGCCTGCTCCTTCGTGAGCCGCGTGAGCTTCACGCCGAGATGGTCGAGGTGCAGCCGTGCCACCTCCTCGTCCAGCTTCTTCGGGAGCATCGTAACCGTCTTGCCGTACTTCTCGGCGTTGGCGTGCAGCTCGAGCTGCGCCAGCACCTGGTTGGTGAACGAGGCCGACATCACGAAGCTCGGATGGCCCGTCGCGCAGCCGAGATTGAGCAGACGGCCTTCGGCGAGCACCAGGATACTGTGGCCGTCGGGGAACTGCCACTCGTCGTACTGCGGCTTGATGTTGATGCGCTCGATGCCGCGCACCTTCTTCAGACCCGCCATGTCGATCTCGTTGTCGAAGTGGCCGATGTTGCCGACGATCGCCTTGTCCTTCATCCGCGCCATGTGATCGATGGTGATGATGTTCTTGTTCCCCGTCGCGGTGATGAAGATGTCGGCCGTCTCGACGACCTCGTCGAGCGTCGTGACCTCGAATCCCTCCATCGCCGCCTGCAGCGCGCAGATCGGGTCGATCTCGGTGACGATCGCGCGGCAGCCCTGGCCGCGCAGCGCCTGGGCGCATCCCTTGCCGACCTCGCCGTACCCCATGACGACGGCAACTTTGCCGCCGAGCATCACGTCGGTCGCCCGCGCGAGCCCGTCGGGCAGCGAATGGCGGCAGCCGTAGATGTTGTCGAACTTGCTCTTGGTCACCGAGTCATTCACGTTGATCGCCGGGAAGAGCAGCGTACCGGCCTCCATCATCTGGTAGAGCCGGTGCACACCGGTCGTCGTCTCTTCGCTCACGCCGCGGATGCCCGTGGCGACAGCCGTCCAGCGGCCCGGATGCGCAGCCAGCTCCTGGCGAATAGTGTCGAGAATGACGCCCCACTCCTCCGGATCCTTCTCCGGATCGAACGCCGGCACCGTGCCCGCCTTCTCGAATTCGGCCGCCTTGTGCACGAACAGCGTGGCGTCGCCGCCGTCGTCGACGATGAGCGTCGGGCCCGAGCCGTCGGGCCAGACGAGCGCTTCGGCCGTGCACCACCAGTACTCGGGGAGCGTCTCACCTTTCCATGCGAACACGGGTGTCCCCTTGGGGGCCTTCACCGTCCCGCCGGTCTCCGGCCGTCCGACGACCACCGCGGCCGCCGCATGGTCCTGCGTCGAGAAGATGTTGCAGGAGACCCAGCGCACGTCGGCGCCGAGCTCCGTGAGCGTTTCGATCAGGACCGCCGTCTGCACCGTCATGTGCAGGCTGCCCATGATCCGTGCACTCTCGAGCGGCTTCTTTCCGGCGTAGCGTGCGCGCAGCGCCATCAGGCCGGGCATCTCGTGCTCGGCGAGGCGAATCTCTTTTCGTCCCCACTCGGCCAGATTCAGATCGGCCACCTTGTACGGCGGCCGTCCCGCCTTCGTGGCCGCGTCGAATGCATGGACCTTTTCGGTTGCGACTGTCGTCATTGCGCTCTCCTCTGTGGTCCGGCTGAAGCCGGACGCTACCTACTTACCGGTGTCTCGTTGCGATGGCCGCGAAGAGTGCCGGCCCTTTCGCGTGGGCGTCGACGGGCAGGGCGCGGATGCGCAAATTGCCGAAGCCTGCCGCCGTTAGAAACCGGGAGATCTGCTTGTCTGAGAACCCGAGCCACACGTGTCCCATCTGCTGCTGGTACTCCTCGCGGTCGTGCGGCAGCATGTCGACGATGAGCACGCGGCCGCCGGGCTGGAGCACGCGTGAGACTTCAGTCAGCGCCCGAGCCGGATCCGGCGAGTAGTGCAGCACGAGCGACAGCAGCGCCGCGTCGAGCTCGCCGGCCTGGAGCGGCAGCGCCTCGAGCTCGCCCTGTCGAATCTCGACATTCGAGAACTGGTTGACGCGGGCGCGCGCGGCCTCGAGCATGTCGTCCGACGCGTCGACCGCCACCACGCGGTGCACGTGCGGCGCGAGCACTTCGGTGAGCTGTCCGGTCCCGCAGCCGAGATCGCCGACGGTGAGCGAGGGATCGACCAATCCGAGCATCGCCCACAGATAGAAGGTGTCGCCGAAGAGCGTCGTCCGCAGCCGATCCCAGTCGGCGGCCGCGCTCGCGAAGAACTCCTGCGACTTGGCGCGCCGGCGGGCGAGCACGCTCCGCAGCCGCTGGTCGTCCTGCCCCGCCGTGGCCGTCCCGGCCACCTGTTCGCGGATGAGGGGCCACAGCCGGCTCGCGCCTGAATCGAGGTCGTCGAGCGGCATGCTGTAGAACCTGCTCGTGCCGTCGCGGCGCGACACCACCCAGTCGTCGTCTGCGAGCGTTTTGAGGTGACGGCTGACGCTCGACTGCGGAAGCTGCAGCACGGCGCACAGCTCCGAGACGGTCAGCTCGTGCTGCTCGAGAAGGAGAAGGATGCGGCAGCGTGTCGGGTCGGCAAGCGCCGACATGTGGTCGAGAATCGCGACCATCCGTGTATCCGGATGGATTGTTTCACCAACAGACGCTCGCCGTCAACCCTTCAGAATCGAAGTGTATAGACCAGCTTGGTGGCGAGGCGATTGTCGAGCGTGGTGAGACGACGGAAACCGGTCTCGAGCACCTCGCGCCAGTTATGGGTGTAGACCAGATACAGATCGTTGCCGGGCCGGCGGATCCACCGGACGCGCATCTGCCATCCGAGCAGGCCGCTGACGTTGTCGTACTGCAGGTTGTTGGCGACCGACAGCCAGGGGCTGAACTGCGTGTCCGCGCGGACGCGGAAGACGTCGGTGTCGAAGCTCCCTTCAGCCAGCTCGAGCACGTTGTGCTCCGCCTCCAGCGTCAGCGCCACCCCGCGCCGTGGACGGATACCCACCTCCACGCCGTACTCGCGGCGTTCACCGGAAAAGAACCGCCCAGACGAGAGGTTCGAGCCGACGCTCAACATACGGTGGTCGGCCGTCGACCCACGCAGGTCGAATCGGGTGAACCGATAGACCGCGCCGGTGGGCAGCACGACGTCGCCGTGAATCTCGAAGTCCTCCTCGAGGCGCTCGTACTGCGGCGAGATCTGAAACCCCAGCCAGCTGCCGTCCTCGAAGTTGATCTCGAGCGGCGACAGGGAAAACTCTCGCGTCAGGGGGCGATTGTGCGGGTCGTTGGTGAAATCGAGCTCGACTTCCCAGCCGAGCGACCGCAGCCAGGGGTGATTGCGCGGCCGCCATGAGTACTCCGCGTTCGGCGCGACCCGTCGGTAGCCGCGCCGCTCAACGAAGCCGACCGCGGGAGCATAGCTCGGCTGAATCTCGCGAACGGCGATTTCCGCCGAGAACGGATCGTTGGGATAGGCCAGACGGAAGCCGTAGGCGGCCGTGTCGTCGGCCTGCTCCGGGCTGCTCGTCCAGAGGTAGAACCCGCTCAACTCGAGATTCTGGTCGCCGCGGAAACGCGAGGTTGCCAGCTCGAAATCGAGCCCCGCCGTGTGGTGATCCACGTCGCCGCCCACCCGTGCGGATCGACGGGTGTACATACCGCCGAAGTACGACTGCTCGAACGCGCGCCGCCGGACGCGGACCACCGAGAAATCCTCGCCGAGCCGCCGTCCGCTTTCCGCGGTCCGCACCTGCAGTACCCCCACGTCGAAGGTGCCTGCCTGTCCCGTCAGCTTCGCGCCGCCGTCGATCGGCTGCGGCGTGCCGCGATCATCGAGTCCGATGCGCCGCGAGAAGAACGGCATCACCGCCCGGCCGCTCTCGCGCGAGAAGTCGAAGAAGCTCGACCCCTCGAGGAAGAAATCGCGCTTCTCCTCGAAGAACAGCGGGAACCGCGTGAGGTTGACGCGGCGCTGGTCGACCTCGGTCTCGGCGAAGTCGGTGTTGACACTGAGGCTCGCGCGCAGGGCGGGCGTGAGGTTGTAGAAGGCGTCGACGCCGACGTCACCCGTCGAGCGCGCATCGGGCCGGCCGCGGCCTGGCGCCGACGAGACATTGCCGACGAGGTACGGCTTGACGTCGAGACCAAGACCCTGCGACAGACCACCCAGCCCTTCGAGACGGCCGGCGTTGGTCATGCGGGCGAGCCCCTGGTTGCGAGCGTGCCCGCTCCACAACACGTCCTCGTTCTTCCGGCGGATCGTGCGCTGGAAGTTGATGCCCCAGGCCCCCGCGTTCGGGTCGAAGTTGACGGTCCGAAACGGGATCTCGACTTCGGCGGTCCACCCGGTCATCGTGCGGCGCACGCGCGCGAGCCAGATGCCGTCCCACGACCGGTTGATGCCGGCGCCGAGATCGTTGGTCCATCCCGGGTTCGCCGCCGGATCGACGAGTCCGTCGCCCATCGCGCCTGCCGGGTTGATCTCGAAGTAGTAGCCGGTGCGGCCGTCCAGGAACGTGTCGATGGTCCACATGAAGCGATCGTCGGCTTCGAACGAGCGATCGCGCTGCATTTGATTGCCGAGGATGCGGCCGGGCTCGCTGTCGTAGCAGATCACGCCGAGCACGAGGCGATTGGCGTCGTACACGATCCGCACTTCGGTCCGCTCGGTGGCCGGGTCGCCATTGTTCGGATCGCGCTGCAGGAAATCGGTCGCGGGCCGCACGCGCTCCCACACCGCCTCATCCGGCACGCCGTCGAGCCGAATCACGTCGGCCTGGCCGAGACGAAGCGCCTGGATTCTCCGCGGCGCCGGTGCGGGGTCGTTCTGCGCAGACGTTGCAGCAGGTGCGGCGATGACGATGCACCCCAACACGAGACAGCGCACACGGTGAGCGATCGGCATGGGGTGCCACAGCGTACTCGACGCGACATGAAGCCACGATGAAGACGCACCCATCCGGACGGCCTCGCAGCTCGGCTACAATCGGCGGGTACCGTGAAGCGCTGTCGCGCGCCGCTGACGATCCTCGCCGTCGTGGCTTTCGCGCTCGCGTCGTTGAGCGCGCAGGCGGTCGTCCGGTCGTTCGACGACGACGTGATCGGTACGCTCCCCGCCGGGTTCAGCTTCGCGATCGCACGCCAGCAGACGCCGGCGCGGTGGCTCGTGCGCGCCGAGGGAGCGAACCATTACCTCACGCATCTGGCGGATCCGGCCGCC
>JACPCS010000162.1 GCA_016184455.1 Acidobacteriota bacterium | reverse complement strand
GCCGCGGTCACCGGGAAGTAACACACGGTCTCGTCGCACGCCTGGTAGCGGAGGCTCGCGGATACCGCGATCTCCTCCGCGGGGAGATCGCCGGCCAGCTCGAGGCGGACGCCGATCGCAAACTCGCGCTCGAACACGCTCAGCGGCTGATCGACCCCTTGCTGTCGCAAATCGATCGCGTCCGGATAGACGATCTCCGTGACGGTGACGCCGGCCGGCGGATCGACGGAGAGCCTGATGGGAATGAGGGCGGGATCGCGCGGCTCGTTCGAGTTGACGTGGAAGCCGTCGGGCAGGCGAACCTGCAACGCCGCGCGCACGGTCGTGCCCGCATGCGCCGCGTCGGTCTCGACGATCGGGGTCAGATCCGTCCGCACGCCACCGGCCTGCGCGCGTCCAAGGACGTGCGCCGTCAGGACAACGCAGACGGCCGCCAGGAGTCCGACTCGAAGACGGATGCTCATCCTTGACTGACGTTGACGCAATCGCGGGAGGGCATTCCCACGGTTAAACCCCCAGAAGCCGCTGGTTATTCCAACGTCGGGGTCGGAGCATTCGAGAAGCGAGCACCCCGTGGCCCAGCCACGACAACGCCTCAAGCACCTCCCCTATGTAAAGACACCAAACCGATGACTTTTCTTCTCGCGCGCTCGAACTGTGAGGCCGCTGACGACCATCAACCGCGCTGCGGGCGTTCAGCGCCAGTGTTCGAGATCTTCCGGCGCGATGGCACCGCGGCTTTCGACCGTCGTCCACCCGGCCAGCAGCCCAAGGTTCGCCCGCTGGTAGGCCACGAACGCGACGTCCGCTCTCAGCGCTTCCAGTGGATACGCTGCCACCCACGCCAGACGATCGACGGGTACCGGCGCGCCGAACCGTTGCAGTGGGGACGTGTCGCGGCTCAGCCACAGTGGATGGAACAGCGTCGGCTGTGGCTCACGGCAGCAGACCGCCATGGAACGAGGCACGACGGCCACCGCAGCGTCCGTCGGAAGGGCCTCTCGGCCTGGTGAGGCTGGCCCGAATCCGGGATCCTCACGCCTTCGGGATCGACCCAGTGCTCCAAGTAATAAAAGTGGCGCCAATACGACAGGCCGGTGCTTCGCTGAAAAATGCGCTTGTACTGGCCGAGCGGAAAGGTGAACCAGCCATGGTAATAGAGCGCCTTCCGCCCGGCCTCTTCGATGAACAGCAGCAGTTCCCACAGGCCTGCGTTCAAGCAGTTCTTCGCGAGCTCCGCGGTGAACAGGTTCGCTTGCTCGAAGCCGTCGCCACGCGAGACCTCAAGCTGCGGCGAATTCCGGTTGAACTGTACCTGCTGGCGGTTCCATTGCCGGTCCGTCAACTTCAACCCCGCGTCGGCTCGGGCCCATTCGGGCAGGCTTGGCGTCATCAGGCTCACGTCCACGTCCCGAAACGCGACCTCGGCCACGCGTGATTGGGCCGGCGCGAAGATGAAGTCGAAATGGCTGTCGTCCCTCTGCACGAGGGTGAGCCGCCGGCCCGAGTACTTCCCGTACTGAACGCTGCGAAGTGCCGGATTCTCGAGATAGTCACGATCGCTGAACTCGCGGACCGCGATATCCATCTCGCGCGCGGCCCGATAGCGACAGTAGGTCCACACGCCCAGTCCGCTGACAGCCGCCAGCGACAGTCCCCGACACCATGCGTGAGGCGCGACATCCAGTGATCGTGGTGTCGCGGTTCTGCGCGTCTCTTGCTCCACGGCACGAGCCTCGTCGTTCACCGCTGTTCGGCCGCGAACTGGTACGCCGCGACGATGACGTCGCGCGGCCGCGGCGGCGCGTACACCTGGAACGGAATCGGCGGGAAGCTGGCCTGCTTGCGGGGGCCGAGCTTCGCGACGGCTTCGGCTCTGGCGATCGCGGCGGCGTCAGGCACGGCGGGCGGCTCGGCAGCCGAATTCGCCCCGTTCCGGAAGGCCATCACACCGGCGACGACAAGTGATGTCGAGCGTGCCGATACGGAAGAGAACCGGGTACATCTGTCAATCCTTCGGTGACCTGCGCGTGTTCACGCCTCCTGACGACTCGCGTGACTACGGGATGGTGTGGTAGTGCCCGTGCTCCGGCGACCAGACTTGCCGTGGCCCAGTCCCATCACTGCCGCCGTTGCGTGCGACCGAGGCGATGCCCAACAGGATCGCGGCTGCCACGATGCTGGCCAACGCGACAAGCAAGACCCGTGACTTGCGATCGAGGCCTTGCGTCTTTGCCTCGCAACACTGCTTGAACTTCTTGCCGCTGCCGCAGGGGCACCGCTCGTTCCGGCCGACTGTCCTCTGCCGGGTCATCGCTGCTGCCTTACCTGCCGCGATCGATGCGAGCGATTCATTCCGACGCCCCCGGCTTCCACGTGCCGTCCAGGAGCTGCGCCGCAATGCCGAGGTCGGCGGTGGGCAACTGGCAGACGTAGTTCTCGCAGATGTACGCGGTCGCCCGGCCCTCCTTGCGGCTGACGCCTTTTAGAAACGGCAGGTTCTGGGCGAGCTGTTGCTGGGCGGGCCCTCCGTCCGCGAGCAGGAGAATCTTGTTCGGAATGAACCGATCGTGGACGAGCCGGAACATGGCGCGCGTGTCGGCCGCGCCGGGCTCGCCCGCGATGACGATCTGTTTCGGTTTCGAGAGACTGAAGTCGAGCGCCGCCACGAGCTGGGGCACTGCCGCTCCCTGGGGCCCCAGGCGGTCGGCCAACGCGGCGAACGTCGCGTCGCCCTTTTCGCGCAACTCTTGCCGGTCGGTCATCTGCCACAGGCGCAGCAGGTTCATCGCCGCCACCGAGTTCGGCGACGGCTCGGCGCCGTCGTAATCGTCCTTCATGCGCACGAGTAGGTTGGCAGCCTCCGCGCGCGTGGAAAAGTAGCCGCCGCCCTTGCTGTCCCAGAACAGCGTGTCCTGCTGATCCTGCAGTCGCGTGGCCCACGTGAGCCACTTCACGTCGAATGACGTCTCGTAGAGGTCCAGCAGCCCCTGGATCAGAAAGGCATAGTCCTCCAGCACCCCGTCGATATCCACATGGCCGTCCCGATACCGCCGCTCGAGGAGGTTGGCCTTCGGGTCGTACATCCGCGACTCGATGAA
>JACPCS010000021.1 GCA_016184455.1 Acidobacteriota bacterium | reverse complement strand
TAGCCGGTAGGTGGTAGCCGGTAGGTGGTAGTCTTTTGCGAGTACACTCATCCCAAGCCGCTACCGGCTACCAACTCGCTTCAAGGAGCCGCCGTGACTCGAGTTCTGACGCTCGTCGTACTTGTTGCTCTCGCGGCCTGCTCGCGGAGCACCCCGGCCGTCGCCAGCAGTGAATCGGCTGCGCCGGCGCCGGCAGCGCCCGCACAGGCGGCACCCGCGGCGCAAGCGGCAGCCAAGCCGGTCCCCGCCGAGCTGCCGGATGTCGTCGCCCGGGTGAACGGACAGACGATCAGCGCCGGTGACCTGCAGCAAGCCGTCGGCGAGCTCGAGGCGCGCGCCGGCCAGGGCGTGCCGCCGGACCAGCGCGACCGCATCGTTCGCGGCGTGCTCGACCAGCTCATCGCCTACCGGCTGCTCGCCCAGGAAAGCGCCGCCCGACGGATTGCGGTGCCCGATGCCGACGTGGACGCGCGGATTGCGCAGATCCGGTCGCAGTTCCCGTCCGAACAGCAGTTCACGCAGACGCTGACCCAGCGGAAGATGACGCTCGAAGGATTGCGCACGGACATTCGGGAAGGACTGCAGATCGACAAGATGCTCGACGCCGAAGTCGCCGCGCGCGCCGCGGTCACGCCGGAGCAGGTCAGCGACTTCTACGCGAAGAACCCGGCTGAGTTCCAGCAGGCCGAGCGCGTCCACGCCAGCCACATTCTGATTCGCGTGGCGGACGGCGCCGACGCGGCGGCCAAGGACCAGGCGCGCGCGCGGGCGGCCGACGTCCTCCAGCAGGTGAAGGCGGGCGGAGACTTCGCCGCGCTCGCCAAGGAGCACTCCCAGGATCCCGGCAGCGCACCCAAAGGCGGCGATCTCGGCTTCTTCGACCGTGGTCAGATGGTCGGCCCATTCGAACAGGCGGCCTTTTCGGTCGCGCCGGGCCTGACGAGCGAGCTCGTGGAAACGCAGTTCGGCTTCCACATCGTCAAGGTGCTCGAGAAACAGTCGGCGCGCGCGATTCCGCTCGAGGAAGTGCGCGCGCAGGTCGAGCAGTACCTCCAGGGGCAGAACCGCGAGCGTGAGACGCAGGCGTTCATCGAGTCGCTCAAGTCGAAGGGCAAGGTCGACATCCTCATCTGAGTCGTGGGCGACGCGGTTCGCCTCGATGTCTGGCTCGACGTTGCGTGTCTCTTCAAGACTCGCTCCGAGGCGAAGCGTGCCTGCGAGGGCGGCAAGGTCGAAGTCAACGGCCAGCCCGCCAAGCCGAACCGCACGGTGAGAGAAGGCGACCGGCTCCGCATCAGCCGTCCCTACGGCCGTCATCAGGCCGTCATCGTCCGCATCGTCCTCGATCAACACGTCAAGAAGGCAGAGGCGCGGGCGCTCTATGACGATGTCACGCCGACGCCGACGGCGGAGGAGATCGAGAGGCGGCGGATGGAACGGATCTACCGCGCCGCCGCGCTCGCCGCAGGACGGCCGGATAGGCGCCGGCGGCGCGAGTTGCGGCGCCTGAAGGAAAGCGGCTAACAGGATTACCATGGGGCTGTGCCCCGCAATCAGGAAGTCATCCGGCAGTGGAAGCTGCTGCACGCACTCGAGGCGTCGCGGCACGGGGCAACCATCCAGGCACTCGCCGACGACTTGGAGGTCACCACGCGGACCATCCGGCGCGACCTGGCCGCCCTGCAGGAAGCCGGATTCCCGCTCTTCGACGAGCACGACGAGAACGGACGCGCCAGGTGGCGGCTTGACGGCCGTGTCCTGAAGGGGCTCGACACCGGTTTTTCCCTCCAGGAACTCTGCGCCCTCTATCTGAGCCGCAACCTGCTCGAAGCGGTGGCGGCGACGCCGTTTCAGCGCGATCTCGCCCTCGCGTTCGCACGCATCGAAAAGCTGCTCTCACCGCGGATGCGGCAGTTTCTCGACCTCCTCCCGGCCGTGCTCACCGCGAAGGCCGGCCCCCGGGCGCGCGCGGTCGCGGCATCCGCGGAGCACGTCCAGAAGCTGCTCGAGGCGACCCTGCATCACCGCGTCGCGGCGATGCGATATCACTCGGTGTCGAGCGGCGGGGTGAAGGAGTACGTGCTGCATCCCTACCGGCTGGCCTTCGCCCAGGGCGGCCTGTACCTCCTGGCCTATGTCCCGGCCTACCGCGACGTCCGAACCTTTGCCGTCGACCGCATCAAGGGCGTCTCGCTCGAGAAACAGACGTTCACGCCGACCCAAACGGTGACCGACGATGTGTTTGCCAATTCGCTCGGCGTGAATACCGGCCCGGCGGCGCGCGTCGAAATCGAGTTCGCCCCCCAGGTTGTGCCGTACGTCCGCGCGCGGGTGTGGCACACTTCACAGCAGCTCCGCGAGGGGGCCGACGGATCCGTCGTGCTGGCCATGGATGTCTGTCATGATTGGGCGCTCCGGAGCTGGATTCTGAGCTGGGGGCGATTTGCGCGCGTGCTGACGCCCGCCGGGTTGGCCAGAGACCTTCGTTCGGACCTGCGCGCAGCGTCCGAACGGTACAGCGAGAATTGATCATGCTGCAGCGACCCGTCCGGATCCTCGTGCTGGCCGCGCTGGCGCTGCTGTTCTTCGGCGGCCCCTCCCTCGTCCGCTTCTACACGGACTGGCTGTGGTTCGGCGAGGTCGGGTACCAGCAGGTCTTCCTGACCATGCTGCGCGCGCAGGCGATGCTCTTCACCATCACTTTCGCCGTGGCCGCGGTGTGGCTGACGTTCAACTTCCGCCTGGCGCTCGCGGCGATTGGCGACATTCGCCCCGTCTTCACGACGCGGGAGGGGATCGAAGTGCCGCTTCCGGGGCGCGCACAGCTGCGCACGCTGGCGTCCGGCGTTGCGATGCTCCTGGCGATCTTCATCGCGCTCTACGCCTCATCGCGATGGGAAACCTGGCTCACCTGGAGCTACGCGCAGCCGTTCGGCACGGCCGACCCGATTCTGGGGCGCGACGCGTCCTTTTACGTGTTCTCACTCCCCTTCCTGCAGCTCGTCCGCGGACTGGCGCAGGGGCTGGTCCTCATCGCGGCGCTCGGCGCCGGACTCCTGTACTTCGGCTCGGGGAGTCTGTCGTCGCGCGTCGGCTCTCTGCTCTGGATGACGCGAGGCGCGCGGCGGCATCTGTCGTTCCTCGCGGCGGCGTTCCTGCTGCTTCTCGCCTTCGGCGCGTGGCTGGGACAGGCGGAGCGGCTCGTGCAGCCATCGGGGCTCATCTACGGTCCCGGGTACGCCGACGTCAACGGACGGATGCCCGCTGCGCTGCTCCTCGCGGCCGCGGCGCTCGTGGGGGCCGCGCTCGCGGTGGTCCAAGGCACGACGCTGCGCAACTGGCCGATCCCAGTGGCGGCAGGCCTGTATGTCCTCGTCGCGCTCGGCGGCGAAGTGTACAGCACGCTCGTCCAGCGGTTTCTGGTGACGCCCAACGAGCAATCGATGCAGTCGCCGTACATCCAGCACAACATCGACGCGACGCGTCGGGCATTTGCGCTCGATCGAGTGGAGGCGCGCGAGCTGACCGGCGACGCGCTGCTGACGCCGATCGACATCAAGGAAAACGCCGCGACGATCGACAACGTGCGCCTGTGGGATCACCAGCCGCTGCTCGATACCTTCGGCCAGCTCCAGGTGATCCGCACGTACTACGACTTCGTCGGCGTCGACAACGACCGGTACCGGATCGGCGGGCAGCTGCGGCAGATCATGCTGTCGCCGCGCGAGCTGAGCACGGCCAGCCTGCCGAACCGCACGTGGGTCAACGACCGGCTGACCTTCACGCACGGGTACGGATTGACGCTCGGACCGGTCAACCAGGTGACCGCCGAGGGACTTCCGGTGCTCTTCGTCGGCAACCTGCCGCTCGAAACGATACCGGAGCTCCCGATCGAGGAGCCGAGCCTCTACTACGGCGAGCTGTCGAGCGACTACGTCATCGTCCGGACGGCCACGCGCGAGTTTCATTACCCGCGCGGCGAAGACAACGTGTTCACGCAGTACTCCGGTCGCGGCGGGCTGCCGGTGGGGTCGTTCTGGCGCAAGCTGCTCTTTGCCCTCCGGTTCGGCGCCTACCAGATCCTGCTGAGCAACGACATCGACGACGAGAGCCGGATTGTCTTCTATCGGAACATCCGCGAGCGCGTGCAGAAGCTGGCGCCCTTCCTCTCCTTCGACCGCGATCCGTACCTCGTGGTCGCGGACGGCCGGTTGTACTGGATGTACGACGCGTACACCACGAGCGCGCGCTATCCGTACTCGACCCCTGCGGCACAGGCCGGCATCAATTACATCCGCAACGCCGTGAAGTTGGTCATCGACGCCTATCACGGCACGACGACCGTCTATCTGGCCGATCCGGACGACCCGATTGCGGCGACCTACGCGCGCATCTTTCCCGGGATGTTCGCGCCGCTCGACCAGATGCCTGCCTCGCTGCGGCAGCACGTGCGGTACCCCGAAGACATCTTCGCGATTCAGGCGTCGGTCTTCGCGACCTACCACATGACGCAGACAGCCGTCTTCTACAACCGCGAGGATCAATGGGAGGTGCCGGTCGTCGACGACACGAGCGACGGCGGACCGATGCAGCCGTACTACACGATCATGCGGCTGCCAGGCGAGGCCCAGCGCGAGTTCATCCAGATGCTGCCGTTCACGCCGAGAAACCGCGACAACCTGGCCGCCTGGCTCGCGGCGCGGAGCGACGGCGAGCATTACGGCACGCTCCGCGTCTTCCAGTTCCCGAAGCAGAAGGTGATCTTCGGGCCGCGGCAGGTGGTGGCCCGCATCAACCAGGATCAGGCGATCTCGCCGCAGATCACGCTCTGGAACCAGCAGGGGTCGCAGGTGATCTGGGGCACCCTCATGGTGATCCCGATCGAGGAGTCGCTCATCTACGTGCGGCCGCTCTACCTGCGCGCGTCCGGCGGTCGCATCCCGGAGCTCACGCGCGTCATCGTGGCGTACCAGAACGAGATCGTCATGGAACAGACGCTCGAGGCGGCGCTCGCGCGCCTGTTCGGCGGCGGCCCCGAAGAAGGGGGCGATGAGGCCGTCCGCACGCCTGCTCCGCCGGCGGCGGCGCCCGCCTCCGGCACCGATCTCGCCGGCCTGGCCGCGCAGGCGCGGACGCACTACGAACGCGCGATCGAGGCGCAGCGCAGCGGCGACTGGGCGAAGTACGGCGAGGAGATCAAGCGGCTGGGCGAGGTGCTCGCTCAGATGCGAAATCGATAACTCCCAACTCCCACGTTCCCAATTTCCAACTTGGGAGTCGGGTTATTGGGACTTGGGAGTTGTCAAGAGCCAGGTCCGCAGGACTTCGGCCAGACTCCACGCCTGCGCGATGCAGCCGCGCGCGGTGTAGGGCTCTTCCGCGTCGAAGATTTCACTCAGCGTGCCGAGGCCGGCCTCGTCGAGGTGCGCGACGAAGCCTTCGAGACATGCGCGCGCCCCTGCACGATCGTTCGGGCTCAGCTTGAGCCACGCGTCGACAAACGGCCCGATCAGCCAGCCCCAGACCGTTCCCTGGTGATAGGCGGCATCCCGCGCACGCAGATCGCCGTAGTACTGCGCCTTGTAGTCGCGGTGCCCCGGCGCCAGCGACCGCAGGCCGACCGGCGTCAGCAGGCGCGTGCGCACGACGTCGAAAACCGGGCGCCAGCGGCTCGTCTCCAATACCGGGTGATCGAGCGCGATCGCCAGAATCTGATTCGGGCGGCATGACGAATCGTCTCCCTGTTCGCCGTCCACGACGTCGTAGAGGTGGCCGCCCTCTTCGTACCAGAAGCGCGCATTGAACGCGTCGCGCGTGCGCGCGGCGTGATGCTCCAGCTCCGCCGCGAACGGGTCGCCCTCTTCCTGCAGCCAACCCGCCAGCAGACGTAGCGCGTTGTACCAGAGCGCGTTGATCTCGACCGCCTTGCCGCGCCGCGGCGTCACCACCCAGTCGTCGACCTTGGCGTCCATCCAGGTGAGCTGATAGCCCTCTTCGCCCTGGCGCAGGAGTCCGTCCACGGGATCGACGCCGATGCCGAACCGCGTGCCGCGCATGTGATGCTCGATGATCGATGTCAGCTTCGGCAGCAGCTGCCGCAGCGTCGCTCGATCATCGGTGGCCAGCAGGTAGCGGTGCACCGCATGAAAGAACCAGAGCGACGCATCGGCCGTGTGGTAGAGCCCGTCCTTCGTCCCTTCGGGAAAGAGGTTCGGGATGAGACCGTCGTGCACGTAATGGCCGAAGGTCCGCAGAATGTATCCCGCTTCCCGATGCCGCCCGGTACAGAGCGTGAGTCCCTCGAGGCTGATCATCGTGTCGCGGCCCCAGTCCGTGAACCAGTGATAGCCGGCGATGACCGTCCGCACCTCGTCGCCCGCTGCCCGCGCGCGCGCCGCCTCCTCGACGCGGCCCGCGGGAATGACGATGAACTGATCGGCCGCCAGCACGAGCTCGGTGGCAACGTCCACGGACCTAAGCCGCGCGTTCTCGATCAGCCGCGCGCGTCGGGCATGCTCGGCCGCGAGGAGATCCTCGGGACGGAGTGCGTTGATCGTGTCCCACGACTCCGTCGACGCGACGAGCGTGCCCGGCGAGTCGGGCTCGAGCGTGAGGCGCACGTATCCGGGGCTCCAGAGCTCACCAGCTGCGTCGTACCCCCGTCGCTGCTCGAGGGCGTAGACAGCTGGCCCCAACGTTTCGGGCAGCAGCGTCAACGCTGTGCCCGCCCCGTGGAGAAAGAGTCGAAGCGGCGGCAGGTCGCCGCCGGGGGCGATCTCGAAGCGGTCCCCGAACGCCTGCACGACGTACGGCGCCGCCACCGGGTGGCTGACCGGCGCGTCGTGCAGCCGGAACGCCAGGAGCGGCCGCAGCTCGAGCCGGACGGGACCGCGCGAGAGCAGTCGATAGCTGATGTGCGTCGTGTTCTGGAGATGCGGCATCAGCACCCGCTTCTCGAATCGCACGCTGCCGATTTCGTAGGTCCAGACCGGCAGGCCCGCTTCCAGACAGAAGTCAGCGAGGTACCGCGAGACGTCGAACTCGCACCCGTCCGGGGTTTCGGTGATGCTGCACAGCGACGTCCGTCGACCGTCGGGCCACTGCAGCGTCTCCCACAGATGGTTGAACATCATCGTCCGGCCGAACGGCGTTGGGAGCGCGGCGATGAGCAGTCCGTGATACCGCCGCGTGAGCGCCCCAGCCACCGTTCCGGAGGCATAGCCGCCGAGACCGTTGGTGACGAGCCACTCTTTCCAGACGAGCTGCTGCCGTTCCTCTGCGGTGGGTCCCCAGCGCAGGCGTCTGAGGACGATCGACTCAGGTGCGCTCACTACGGTCATGCGGGACCTCCGTCGGAGCCAGCACGGTGGCCGACTCGCCTGGAATCCGCCATCCGTCCGCCGTCGCAACCTCATGTGCGCCCGCGCCGCCGTAGCGGACGTGCTCGCTCGACCAGCGTACGCGCCACGTGCAGCCTGGCGGCGG
>JACPCS010000020.1 GCA_016184455.1 Acidobacteriota bacterium | reverse complement strand
GCGCGGTGGCGATTGTTGCCGCCGCGCACGTCTTTGCTGCCGTGAACGAAGAACCACGAACCAGCGGATCCCGGATCCCGGATCCCGGATCCCGGACTGCATGGGCCACGGCGCTCCTCGCCGCGGCGCCGCTGTTCTGGGTCTCCGGGCTCCGACCAATGAGCGACCTGCCCGGCGTTGCCGTCGCCCTGGCCGCGCAGGCGTTCCTCCTGTCCGGTCGCACCCATCGGCACCAGCTGACGTGGGGGGCCTGCCTTGCCGGGCTCGCGGCCGGGATCCGTGTGCAAACGGCCTTGCTCACGCTGCCGCTGCTCGCCTTCCTGCTCGTACGTAGGGCGGGTCCTTCCGGACCCGCCGGGATTGCATGGCGGCCGATCGCCGCCTTCGCCGTCGCCGTGATGCTTTGGGCCATCCCGCTCGTCGTGGACAGCGGCGGCGTCGACGGGTATCTGCGCGCGCTCGGCTCCCAGGCCGGCGAGGACTTCGCGTGGGTGAACATGCTGTGGCTCGAGCCGACACCGCGCCGACTGGCATTCGCCCTCTACGAGACGTTCGTGCTGCCGTGGGGCTCCCCGCTGCTGGCTGCCTCGGTTATGGCAGCGGCGGCCGGCGGCGGTTTTGTGCGGCTCGTACGTGGGCGCCCGGCGCTGATGCTGCTGACGGTTGCGTTCGCGCCGTACGCAGCGTTCCATCTCCTGTTTCAGGAGACGATCACCGTCCGCTACGCGCTCCCGCTGCTGCCGCCAGTGGCGTGGCTGGCCGTGGGCGGTACAGCCGCGCTCGGGCGGCTGATGCCAGCGGCGGCGGGCGCCCTCGTGGCCGGTGCGCTGCTCGTGGCAGCCCCCGTCGGGGCGGCGTATGGCCGTGAACCGCACCCTGCCTTTCGTGCCATTGGTGATGCGTCGCGCGCGCTCGCCTCGGCACGCCCCGGCGCGGTGTTCGCGCACCACAGCGTCTGGCGTGCGCTGCGGGCCGCGGACGACACGCTTCCGCCGGTTCCGGAGCCGCCCCGCCTCTACGAATGGCTCGGACCGGTCGACTACTGGAAGAACGGGGGCACGGCACCCATCTGGTTCTTTGCCGACCCTCGGCGTACGGATCTTGCGCTGATCGATCCACAGGCGCGGATCGACCTGACGCACTACCGCTGGGCGGTCGCCGACCGGCCGGAGCTGAGCGGGTCGCGCCCGCTCGGCGCCGACTGGTACCGCGTTCCCGCCCCCGGATGGTACGCCGAGGAAGGATGGTCGCTCACGCCGGAGACGGGCGGCCTGGCCAACGCGAGCGCCGCCGGCCCCGACCATCGGCCGATCACCGCGTGGGTGCGGCGCCGGCCGGGCCCCCTGCACCTCGTCGTCGGCGGACGGCATCTCGGCGAAGCCGGCGATCCACCAGCCGAGTTCGAGCTGGCGGTCGACGGGGTGGTCCGCGATCGCTGGCGCCTGACCTTCGAGGCGCGGAATTTTCTGCGGTTCCTCGATCTCCCTGACGGCATTGCGCAGGGCGACGGACGCTATGCCCGCCTGACGATCACGTCGCATGCGGCCGGCACGGATGGGCGGCGCGCGCCCGTGGGCGTCCGGCAGTTCGACGTGCAGTCGGCCGATCGAATGCTCTATGGGTTCGGCGAGGGCTGGCACGAGGACGAATACGAGCCGGCCACCGGTCTGCGATGGCGCTGGACGAGCGAACGGTCGGTCGTCCGGGTGAAAGGCGCGAGCGGAGACGTCGGATTGACGATGCGTGGAGAGTCTCCGCTGCGCTATGTCGACGTCCCGCCCACCGTGCGGGTCACTGCCGCTGGGCGGGTCATCGCGCAGTTCAAGCCCGACCGCGACTTCGAGTGGGACGTGCGCGTCCCGTTTGCGGATGTCGCGCGCGCGGATGGCGCGATTGCGATCGAAACCGACCGCGTTTATCTGCCCGGACCCGCCGAAGGCACCGCCGACGCGCGCCACCTGGGCCTGCGCGTGTACGACTTTCGTGCCTATCCGTCATCGCCTTGATTGACAGGCCCCTGATCTCGGACGTAAGCTCGGTGCGGCATTAGAAACGAAAGGCAACCGCAGGAGAATCCGCTGATGAAACTGCGCCGTTCGTTGCTGCTGTCCATCGTCGCGCTGCTCATCGTTGTCGTACTGGCGAGCTGTGCACGTCGGACACCACCACCCGCGCCGCCGCCGCCGGCACCGCCGCCGGCCGCTGCAACGCCGCCGCCTCCACCTCCACCGCCGCCACCGCCGCCGCCACCGAAGCCGGCGCCGCCGCCAGCGCCCAAGCCGCTGACGGAGGATGAGATCTTTGCGCGCAAGACGCTGGAGGAGCTGAACAAGGAGCGGCCGCTCGGCGACGCGTTCTTTGACTACGACATGTCGGCGATCCGATCCGATGCCCAGGCGACGCTGCAGAAGAACGCGGAGTTCCTCCGCCGCTGGCCCTCGACGCGCGTCACGATCGAGGGGCACGCGGACGAACGCGGCACCAACGAGTACAACCTCGGGCTCGGCGACAGGCGGGCGAACGCGGTGAGAGACTATCTGGCCAGTCTCGGCATCGCGGGCGATCGGATGCTCGCAGTGACCAGGGGCGAAGAGAGCCCACAGTGCACCGAGAGCAACGAGGACTGCTGGCAGCGCAACCGCCGCGGGACGTTCGTCTTTACCGCGAAATAGCCGGGAGCGGGGATCCAGATCGGGGATCCGGGATCCGGTGGTTCACGGTTCGAGGGCGGGTCGATTCGACCCGCCTTTTTTTATCGCGAATTGAGCTGCTTCAGCTGATTCTGCGCCTCGGACATCGCGGCCTTCGATCGAACCGACTGGGGGAAGTACTCGAGGTTCGCCTGCAGGTACTGCATCGCATCCTGCGGCCTCTTTGCCGCCAGGGCGCGCTGCGCCATTGTCAGCAGGCTGTTCTCGGTGAAGTCGTACTGCTGCCCGCCGTAGAACTGCGCGCGGAGCTCGCGGTACCTCGCCAGGCCGGCCGCGGCGCCGCCGCTCCCCTCCGCCTCGGTCATGAGTGTGGTCAGCTGCTTGGGTATCGGCAGCCCGTGATGGCAGTCGCGGCAGAGCACGCGAATGGGTGCGCCAGGCTGGCCCGTACCCGCCGTCGGGCCGGCCCCGGCGGGCTTGTCGACGATGGCCGCGAGCATGACGTTGATCGCGTCGCGGAGCAGAATCATCTGCCGCGCGACCCGCTTCTCGCGCTTCTCGTCGGAGGCAAGATCGGCCACGTGGCAGTAGTTGCATTCGACGCCGAGCGACTCGTTGAACGCCCGCATCGTCTGCACCACCTGCTCGCGCGGGGTGTCCTTCGGCCAGACCTGCAGGTTTCGCATCGGCGGAGGCGCCGCGGGCGCCTGCGCCCGTGCGGCAATCCCGCTGAGACACGCAATCCCGAGAACGAGCAACACACGGTTCATGGCTGTACCTCGCCCCGCAATTCTTCCACAATCGCGGCCGCGGCCGCCCGCGGATCGGGCGCGGCGATGATCGGCCGGCCGACGACGATGTAGCTGGCGCCGGCGCGCACGGCGTCGGCAGGGCCCATGGTGCGGACCTGATCGTGTGTCGCGCCGCCGGCGGAGGCGCCGCGGATGCCCGGCGTCACGATCGTGAGCCCGGGGCCGCATGCGGCCCGGATCGATGCCGTCTCGTGCGGCGATGCCACCACACCCTGCAGGCCCGCCGCCTTCGCCATGCGGGCGAGCGTCACCACCTGATCGAGCAGCGGCCGATCGATGCCCGTTTCGCGCAGCGCGTCCTCGTCCATGCTCGTGAGCACCGTGATCCCGACGATGACCGGCGCCGCCCGGCCGAGCCGATCGGCGGCCTCGCGTCCCGCCCGGACCGCTGCCTGCATCATGGCCGTGCCGCCCGACGCGTGCACGTCGACCATCCAGGCGCCGGTCTGTACGGCCGCATCCACCGCCTGTGCCACGGTGTTCGGGATGTCGTGGAATTTCAGATCGAGAAAGACCCGCGCGCCGCGATCGACGAGCGCCCGTACGAGCGGTGGCCCTTCGAGCGTGAAGAGCCGGCTGCCGATCTTGAAGCCGCCGGCCAGATCCGCGAGCGTATCGGCGAGGTCGAGCGCCCGGCGGCCGGTCTCGACGTCGAGGGCGACTAGGAGCTGATCCACTCTTTCTCGCGCGCGGTCGTGTCGATCGTGCCGGTCAGGTCGGCTACGCGCGCGATGTCATGCCGCTGCATGTAGTCGCGGATGCCATCGAGCAGCTTCGACCAGATGAAGGGGTCGACGAAGTTCGCGGTGCCGACCTGGACGGCGCTGGCGCCCGCAATCATGAACTCGAGCGCGTCGGTGGCCGAGGCAATCCCGCCCATGCCGATGACGGGAATCTTCACCGTCCGGCGGCACTCGTAGACCATCCGGACTGCGATGGGCCGGATCGCCGGTCCGCTCAGGCCGCCCACGATGTTCGAGAGCTTCGGGCGCCGCGTCTCGACGTCGATCGCCATGGCGAGAAACGTGTTGACGAGCGAGACGGCATCGGCACCGGCATCCTCCGAGGCACGGGCGAAGGAGGCGACGTCGGTGACGTTCGGAGTCAGCTTTGGGATGACCGGGAGCGGCGTGACTTTCTTCACGGCGCTGACGACGTCATACGTGCCCGTGAGGCTGCAGCCGAAGGTGATGCCGCCTTCCTTGATGTTGGGGCAGGAGATATTGAGCTCCAGCGCGGCCACGCCGTCGGCGTCGGAGAGAATGCGCGCGAGCTCCACGTACTCATCGAGCGTGCTGCCGCAGATGTTCACGATCACCGTGGCGCGGCGGTCGCGCAGCTCAGGGAGCTTCTCGCGGATGAAGCGGTCGACGCCGATGCCCTGGAGGCCGATCGCGTTGAGCATGCCGGCCGGCGTCTCGACGATGCGCTCCGGCGGATGGCCTTCGCGGGGGGCCAGGAACAACCCTTTGACGGCGACGCCGCCGAGCAGCGAGAGGTCGACCACGTGGGCGTACTCGACGCCGTAGCCGAAGCAGCCGCTGGCTGCGACAACGGGATTCTTGAGCGTCAGTGGACCGATCTGGACGGACAGGTCCCGGGTCGTCAATGGGCCTCCCACGCGATCTGATCCGCCGCGAATACCGGTCCGCCCAGGCACGAGCGCACGTAGTGATGGCCCATCGGGCCGTCGCGGACGGGGATCACGCAGCTGTAGCACCCGCCGAGCCCGCATCCCATCACGCGTTCGACCGACACCTCGCAGGGGCGCTCATATCTCGCCGCCACGTGGGCCACCGCCTCGAGCATCGGCTCCGGTCCGCAGGCGTAGATCATGACGTCGCCGGCCGCCGCTCCGGACGGCTGAAGCCCCCCGGCTCCCTTATGCAGCTCGCGTTCGAGCGGTTTCGTGATCCGGCCATGGTCGCCGAGGCTGCCGTCTTCGGTGGCGAGCACCAGACGCACGCCGCGGTCGCGAAACCAGTCCAGATAGAACAGGTCGCGGTCGGTCCTGGCGCCGTAAAACAGCGTGACGCTGGTACCGCCCGCGCGCAGGACCTCGGTCAGCGTGGCAAATGGCGCCAGCCCGACGCCGCCAGCCACCATCCACGCCTCAGTGGGCGGATCGACGGGCGTGTACGGCTTTCCGAGCGGACCAAGGCACGAGACCACGTCGCCTTCGACCGCATCGAACAGCATCTGCGTGGTGACGCCGACGCGCTTACTGAGCAGCGTGAGCCCTTCGATGTGCCCGTTCGTGCGCAGCACTTCGAACACCGAGAAGGGCCGCCGGAGGAGCGGCGTCGACCCGCGCCCCAGCTTCACCATGACGAACTGGCCCGGTGCGGTGGCGGCGGCGATGTCAGGAGCGGCAAGCGCGATGACGTTGTAGTCGGAGGAGAGGCGCGTGTTGCGGATCACCCGTGCCTCGACGTCGACGGGCATCAGGATGAGTATACCTGCAGGGATCAGGGGGCAGAATACTCAGGCCGCCCGGTCGCGCGTCTGTCGATCTTTCCGACGCGCCAGCCAATCCAGGCCGACGACGATCGAGACGATGAGGACAATTCCGCCCAGAAGCACCGCGGAGAAGATTATGTTTTCGTGTTCGGTCATGGTCTTTCACCAGCGGCGAGCACGAACACCCAGCCTATGAGGATCGTCCAGACGACAACTCCGACGAGCGCCAACAACAGCGAGTAAGGGCGTTCAGTCAGGAACTGGCCGAACAGAAGCGAGCCTGCGGCGACATTCGCCAGCTCGGGCAGATGCGCGACCAGCACCCGCCGCTGCGCCGGTTTCAATCCTACCATCGTCCCTCCGGCAGCCATCCCAGCGAACGACGGGCCAAGTTCGAATTGCGAAGGAAAACCCGCCAGGGCGGTCGAAGGTCCGCAGTTTCTGCCACGCGGCCGGCCGACCCGCGCGGCAATTCCGTCGTCCTCCCTGCTATACTCGTAGCGACTCTTTAACCGCGGTCCTGAGAGGCCGCAAAGAGGTGCCACGTGCCAGTCGTCATGGATGCGGACCGGATCGGCCGCACCCTCACTCGCATCGCCCACGAAATCGTCGAACGCAACCGCGGAGTCGATGACCTCGCTCTGGTGGGCGTGCGCACGCGCGGCGTCCCGCTCGCGCGCCGCATCGCCCGAAGCCTGCGCGAGATCACCGGCCAGGAGGTGCCGACCGGCGCGCTCGACATCACGCTGTATCGCGACGACCTGATGCGGCAGTCGGTGGGGCCGCAGCCGCTCGTCCGCCGCACCGAAATCCCGTTCTCGATCGACGACAAGAAGATTCTGCTCGTCGACGACGTGCTGTACACGGGTCGGACGACGCGGGCGGCGCTCGACGCGCTGATCGATTATGGGCGGCCGCGCGGCATTCAGCTGATCGTGCTCGTCGACCGCGGGCACCGCGAGCTGCCGATCAAGGCCGACTACGTCGGCAAGAATCTCCCCACGTCGCTCGAGGAGAGCGTGCAGGTCTACCTGCAGGAAAGCGACGGGCGCGACGAAGTCGTGCTCCAGCCTGCGCAAGGAGGTGACGTATGAGCGCGCCGGCCCGGACCCCGGACGAGATGCGAGTCGGCGCGGCGCCGGCGGTCACGGCGCTGCGGCGCAAGGACCTGCTCGGCATCGCGGAGCTCAGCACCGACGAGATCGCGCTCATCCTCGACACCGCCGAGGCGATGAAGGAAGTCGGCGAGCGGCCGATCAAGAAGGTGCCCGCGCTGCGCGGCAAGACGGTCGTCAATCTCTTCTTCGAGCCGAGCACCCGCACCCGCACCTCCTTCGAGATTGCCGAGAAGCGGCTGAGCGCCGACACGCTCAACATTGCGGTGGCCAGCTCCAGCGTGGTGAAGGGGGAGACGCTCGCCGATACGGCGCTCAACCTCGAGGCGATGCGCCCCGACATGATCGTGCTGCGGCACTCCTCGTCGGGTGCATGCCACCTGCTCTCCGGCGACCTGCTGCACAGCCGCGTGCTGCGGTCGAACATCCACCTGCTGACCAAGATGGGGAGCGACGTCTGGGTCTGCGGGCCGCCGACGCTCATCCCGACCGACATCACGCGCTTCGGCGTGCGCGCGACGAGCGACGTGGACGAGGCGGTCGCCGACGCCGACGTGATCATGCTGCTGCGAATCCAGCTCGAGCGGATGGAGGGCGCGTTCTTCCCGTCGCTGCGGGAGTACTTCAACGTGTTCGGGATGACCGAGGCGCGCCTGCGCCGTGCGAAGCCCGACGTGATGATCATGCACCCCGGGCCGATGAACCGCGGCGTCGAGATCGCCTCCGAGGTCGCCGACGGCCCGTACTCCGTGATCCTCGAGCAGGTGGCCAACGGCGTCGCCGTGCGCATGGCGGTCCTCTATCTCCTCGCGGGTGGAGTCGCGCATGAAGAGGCTGCTTAAGGGTGGCCGGGTCGTCGATCCCGCCAACGGGATCGACGGCGTGCACGACGTGCTCATCGACGGCGATCGCATTGCGGCGGTCGGGCGCGACCTTCCTCTCGATGGCGCCTCGGTCGTCGAGATCCCCGCCGGACTCGTCGTGTGTCCGGGCTTCATCGATATGCACGTGCACCTGCGCGAGCCGGGGCAGGAGCACAAGGAGACGGTGGCGACCGGCACGGCCGCGGCCGTCGCGGGCGGCTTCACCGCCGTCGCGTGCATGCCGAATACAGCCCCGGTGAACGACAACGCGAACGTGACCGCCTACATCCTGGCGAAAGCGGCCGAGGCGAACCTCGCGCGCGTCTATCCGATCGGCGCGGTGTCCCGCGGGTCGAAAGGCGAGCTGCTGGCCGACATCGCGGAGCTCCGCCAGGCGGGCTGCGTCGCGATCACCGACGACGGCCATCCCGTGGCAACGGCGCTGCTGCTGCGGCGCGCGATGGAGTACGCCGGGATGTTCGGCATGCCCGTCATCGAGCACTGCGAGGACGGGTCGCTCAAGGGGGATGCGGTGGCGCACGAGGGCTATCAGGCGGCCACGCTCGGGCTGCGCGGGATGCCGGGTGCGTGCGAGGCGCTCGGCGTGGAGCGCGGCATTCTCCTGTCGGAGCTCACCGGCGCGCACTTCCATGTGGCGCACATGAGCGCCCGCGCATCGCTTCGAGCCGTCAGGAAGGGGAAGGAGATCGGCGTAGGCGTCACCTGCGAGGTCGCCCCGCACCACTTCACGCTGACCGACGAGGCGCTGGCCTCGCCGGTGCCGTACGATACGAACACGAAAATGAATCCGCCGCTGCGCGAGGCGGCCGACCGCGACGCCATGCTCGCCGGAATCGCAGACGGGAGCGTCGACGCAATCGCCACCGACCACGCGCCGCACCATTACGACGAGAAGAACGTGGAGTTCGACCGCGCGCCGTTCGGCATCGTCGGGCTCGAGACCGCGGTGCCGCTGTCGCTCGATCGCCTGGTGCATGCGGGGCTGATCCGGCTGCCGCGGCTCGTCGAGCTGCTCTCGGTCAACCCGGCGCGCATCCTGCGGGTTCCGGGTGGGACCCTGTCGCCCGGCGCGCCCGCCGACGTGACGATCCTGGCGCCCGAGCTCGAGGTGCGCGTCGAGGCGGCGGCGCTGCGGTCGCGATCGAAGAACACCCCGTTCGACGGCTGGGAGCTCCGCGGCGGCGTCGCCGCGACGATCGTCGGCGGACGCGCGCTCTTTGTGAACCCCGCCCTGACGGGCTTGCAGGGGCTGTGATGAACTCCCAACTCCCAAAAAGACCAACGCCCACACACCAGAGTAGGAACTTGGGAGTCGGGAGTTGGAAGTTGGGAGTTGAGTGCAGAGAAGTGGGATGAGCCGACGAGACGAGATCCGCGACAAGGCGCTGAAGGATCTGCAGCAGTACCAGGTGCTGATGCTCAACGGACACTTCGACTTCGGCAACGGCTTTCACGGGCCCGTCTATCTCAACCCGCATCAGCTCTTCCGGTATCCGTCGACGATCTGGCGCTTTGCCCAGGACCTCCTCGACTTGCTCCCCTCGTCCATCGTCGATGCCACCGAAGTGGTAGCCGGGCCGGTCACGGGCGGCGCGCTGCTCGCGCACACGATCGCCGGGCTGCTCGACAGCCGTCGCGAGATCACGCGGCCGCCGACGCTGTTCGCGCCGTTTACCCTCGATGCCGCATGCGGCCATACGCTGACCCGCTTCTACGCCCGCCTCGTGGCCGGTCGCAAGGCGCTCGTCGTTGACGATGTCCGGAATACGGGGCAGACGCTGACGCGCTGTGTGGAACTGGTGCGGCAGGCGGGAGGCGCCGTGCTCGCGACCGCGGAAATCTACGATCGGATGGAGGCGATGGTCGACGCCGGTGCGCCGAACTTTGCGCTCGCCGAGTACAAGGCGCCCGACAACGTCCCGGCCGCCGAGTGCCCGCTGTGCAAGGCGGGCGTTCCGGTGACCACGTTCTGACACCGTGAGTACTGACGTTCGTATCGAACCCGTGCGCGAGCAGGACGTGGCGCTGCTGCTGCGGTTGATCAAGGCGCTCGCCGATTACGAGCGGCTCTCCGGAGAGGTGATTGCCACAGAGGATCTGCTCCGCGAGGCGCTCTTCGGCTCGGAGCGGACCGCGGAGGCGGCCCTCGCGTACGTAGGCACCGATGCGGTCGGCTTCGCCGTCTGGTTCTACAACTTCTCGACCTTCGTCGGCCGCCCCGGCCTCTACCTCGAAGACATTTTCGTGCTCCCGGACTGGCGGGATCGCGGCGTGGGCCGTGCGCTGATGCGACATGTGGCGCGCATCGCCGTCGTCCGCGGCTGCGGGCGCATGGAATGGGCGGTGCTCGACTGGAACGAGCCGGCGATCCGGTTCTATCGCAACATCGGCGCGCAGGCGATGGATGGCTGGACGGTCTACCGGCTGACGGGCGAGGCCCTCAAGCAGCTTGCAGGCACTTAGAAGCCGTCTCGAGCATCTCTACACCACGTTCGACCACGTCGAATCCGCAACCGATCCCGTGCACCTCGTCCGCCGCTATCGAGCGCCGGGGGATCGGGAAATCGTCGGGTTCTGCGCGGCGGGGCTCGCCTTCGGCCGTGTGGCCAGCGTCCTCGCGTCGATCGAGGCGCTGCTGACGGTGAGGGGCCGTCGCCGGCGGCGTTTGTCCGGAGGTTCGACCCGGCGACCGACGGGCCGCGGCTGAAGCCGCTCGGCCACCGCTGGATCCGCGGCCGGGATCTGGCGGCGCTCATGGTGATCCTCCAGCGCATGCTGCGGGAGGCGGGATCCATCGAGGCGTTCTTCCTCGTCGGTGATGAGCGGGACACGCCCGACGTCGGATCCGCGCTCGATGCGTTCTCGGCGCGCGCGCTCCAGACGGATCTGCGCGCCGTCTATGGCCGCCCGGTGAAGCGGCCAGGCGTTTGCTACTTCTTTCCCCGACCCTCCGCCGGCAGCGCCTGCAAGCGCCTGAATCTGTTCCTCCGCTGGATGGTGCGGAAGGATGCGATCGATCTGGGCGTCTGGTCGCGCGTCTCGCCCGCCCGCCTCATCGTACCGCTCGATACGCACGTCATCCGTCTCGGGCGGTGCCTCCGCCTCACGCGCTACCGCTCACCGGGATGGAAGATGGCTGCCGAGATCACTGCGGCGCTGCGGCGCCTCGACCCGTCGGATCCGGTGCGGTACGACTTCTCGCTCTGTCACGTCGGCATGATGAACGCCTGCGGCTATGGACGCGCGCAGCGCGATTCACAGTGCCCCTTGCGCGGTCTCTGCAAGCCGTCCCGGTCCGCCTGAGCGCGATCGTCCCTTCATCGCTGGTACAACCGTTGCCTCCCAGGACACCTGGGGCGCGCCTGCGTCCTCACCGGAGGACTTCCCGTGAGACCCACTCGATTCGTCATGTGTTCGCTCGCCATCGCCGCCGTCATGGCGCTGCCACTCGTGCAGGACGTCGCGTCCGCGCAGGGACGCCGTGCGGTGCCACGCGTCGCGCCGCGACGCGGCAGCGTCGTCGTCGCGGCCTACTATCGACCGTTGTTCGTTCCGCTCTTCTACGATCCCTTCTACGACCCGTGGTGGTACCCCTATCCATTCGGGTGGTATCCCCCGTACGGCTACTACGGTCTGGTGCATGGGACCGCGCCGGTCCGCCTGCAGGTGACGCCACGGGAGACCGAGGTGTTCGTCGACGGCTATTACGCGGGCACCGTAGACGACTTCGACGGCGTGTTTCAGCGGCTGCACCTCGAGCCTGGAGGACACGAAGTCACGCTCTATCTCGCGGGGCACAGAACGGAGCGGCGGAACATCTACCTGCAGGACCGCGGCACGTTCCGCCTCCACCACACCATGGAGCCGCTCGCGCCCGCTGAGACCGGCGAGCCTCGGCCGGCTGCGCCCGCCCGGCCCCCGGACCGGCGCGGGCCCGGTCCCGATGACGGCCGCGCGCCGCGGCCGGACGACACGGTTCGCGGCGATCCGAGCTTCGGCGCAATCGCGATCCGCGTGCAGCCCGCTGACGCGGAGGTGTTGATCGACGGCGAGCGGTGGGAGGGGCCGCGGGACGACGAGGCGCTCGTCGTGCAGGTGGCGCCAGGGACGCACCGCATCGAGGTGAGGAAGGACGGGTATCGCAGCTACACGACCGAGGTGGGCGTCACCGCCGCGGAGACCTCGCCCATCAACATCAGCCTGCCAAGACAGTAGGAGCGACCGACGTGAAACGATCGACCAGATTCACGCGCCGCGAGGCGTTAGCCATGCTCGGCGCCGGCACTGCAGCCCCGTTGCCGGCGCCAACGTCGACATCTGGCAGTGCGATGCCGACGGCCACTACTCGGAGTACGCGCAGCCGTTTCGTCCAAAAATGTCGACTCTGACAGGCATTCGTACGATGTTGTAGGTCAGACCCCTCTTGTGCCGCGCGGCAGGAGTGTGTATCTTCGAACTGCCGCGCGCTTCGGTGCGTGCGGCGTCCCTGCCGGCGCAGCCGGCCCCGTCCCAACGGCGCGCAGCTCGCTCCCCGTCGCAGCGAGCGCACCACTCGCGTCTCTCAGTCTCATCACTCCATGACGAGTTGTAGCGGGAGTTCGTCTGTCGATGTCCGTGGCATTACCGCTCCTGGCGCGCGCCACGCGCAGTCCGAGCGGGTTCAGCTATGTGACCCCTCGCATGCCTGGCCGCATACCGGGACGCGGCGAGCAGTACCGCTTCCACTTCGACATGCGGGCGTGTATCGGCTGCAAGTGCTGCGTGGTGGCCTGCAACGAGCAGAACGGCAACCCGGCCGCGATCAACTGGCGCCGTGTCGGCGAGATCGAGGGCGGCTTCTTCCCGCACGCGACACGGTCGTTTCTCTCGATGGGGTGCAACCACTGCCTCGAGCCGACGTGCCTGAGCGGCTGCCCCGTCGACGCGTACTCAAAGGACCCGGCGACCGGCATCGTCCAGCACAGCGCCGATGCGTGCATCGGCTGCCAGTACTGCACGTGGAATTGCTCCTACGGCGTGCCGCAGTACAACCCCGAGCGCGGCGTCGTGGGGAAATGCGACATGTGCCACGGCCGCCTGTCGCTCGGCCAGTCGCCCGCGTGCGTCACCGCCTGCCCTGAAGGGGCGATTCGCATCGAGGTCGTCGCCATCGACGAGTGGCGCGCGGCCGCACACGCCGACACACCAGCGCCAGGCGTGCCGGTCGCCGACGGCAGCCTGTCGACGACGCGCATCACGCTGCCGGCAGAGACGCCCCCGAACGCGCGGCCGCGCGACATCACGCACGTGGCCCCCGCCGACCCGCACTGGTCGCTCATCGTCATGACCGTGCTGACACAGCTCTCGGTTGGCGCGCTCGTCACGATCTGGGTGCTGCAGCTGGTGGGCGCCTCCTCCGGGCTCGGTCCGGCTGCACTGCTCTCGTTCGGCGTGGGCGGACTCGCGCTCGCGGCGGCGACCTTCCACCTCGGACGTCCGGTCTATGCCTATCGCGCACTGCGGATGTGGCGCCGCTCGTGGCTCAGCCGCGAAGTGCTGCTGTTTGCGTGCTTCTCCGCCGTCGCAGCGCTCTATGCGGCAGCGCTGTGGCTGCAGGTGCCGGGCGGCGCCGTCATCGGCGCGGTGACGGCCATGCTCGGCATCGCCGGCGTGACCGCGAGCGCCTGCATCTATCGCGTACCATCGCGCCCCGCCTGGAACACCCCGCTCACGCTCGTTCAGTTTCATCTGACGGCCGGCGTGCTCGGGCCGCTGTGTGCCGCTGCGGTCGGCGCTGGCCGCGCACGATGGCTGGCCGTGGCGGCCGCCGCCATGGGCGGCGGGCAGCTTCTGCTCCTGGCCGTGCGTTTCCTGCGCTGCACGTCGGCTGACGGTCTGGAGCTGCGCGGGACGGCGAGGCTGCTGTCCACGGTGCTGGCGAGTCGGCTCCTCGCGCGCGGTGTCCTGCTTGCGACAGGCGCGATTGCGCTTCCGCTCACCTTGCCCGACGCGTCCGTCGCTGCACTCATCCTGGCGCTCGGCGGCGAGATCCTCGGCCGCCATCTCTTCTTCGTCAGCGTGGTGCCGACGCACCTCGCCGCGCCGTATCTACCAGCAGCCCGGGAGGCGGCATGACGCTGCGTCGACTGATTGGGCTCGACACGGGCGCGGAGCGATATGCCTACGCCGTCGATCCGTCGAGCGGCTACGTGTCCGCGCAGAAAATTCCGGATCGGTGGATCTCGACGACGTGCGGGTACTGCTCGGTGGGCTGCGGCATGTTCATCGGCGTCAAGGACGGCCGCGCGGTGGCCGTCCGCGGAAACGCGGACCATCCGGTAAACCGCGGCGCTCTGTGCCCGAAGGGGCTCGCCGAGCATCACACGATTGACGCGGACAACCGCGCACGCTATCCGCTGCTGCGTCGGAACAGCGCGATGACGCGCATCGGCTGGGACGAGGCGCTCGCCACGCTCGTCACCGAGGAGTTCTACACGCTCGGCAAGCTCGTGCAGCTCGGGCTCGGCACGCCGAACTACGACGGCAACACGACGCTCTGCATGGCGACCGCTGTCTCCGGCTACAAGCGGTCGTTCGGCAGCGACGGCCCGCCGGGGGCGTACGAGGATCTCGAGACGGCCGACGTCGTGCTGCTCATCGGCGCGAACATCGCCGAGAACCATCCGATCCTCTGCTCACGCCTCCGCGCCAATCCGGCGGTCACGATCATCGTCGTCGATCCCCGTGTGACGAAGACGGCCATGCTGGCCGATCTCCACCTGCCGATCCGGCCGCAGTCCGACCTGGCGCTCATCAATGGGCTCATTCACCTCGTCATCGAGCACGACCTCGTCGATCACGACTACGTCGCCGCGTACACCACCGGCTTCGACGTGCTTCGCGAGTCGGTGCGCGAGTACACGCCCGATCGCGTCGCGGCGATCACCGGCCTGACCGCGGACGTGATCTATCGCACCGCCGTCACCTACGCGAGCGCCAGGGCCGCCTTCATTGCCTGGACGATGGGGGTGAACCACAGCACGAAGGGAACGGAGACCGTCAACGCGATCGACAACCTGGCGCTCATCACCGGCAACATCGGCCGGGCCGGCGCCGCGCCGTTCTCGATCACGGGGCAATGCAACGCGATGGGGACGCGCGAGGCGGGGTTCACCTCGTCGCTCCCAGGGTACCGAAGGTTTGAGAGCGAGGCCGACCGCGAGGCGCTGGCGAGCCTCTGGCAGGTACCGGTCGAGCGAATCCCATCCGCGCGGGGCCTGGCCTATCCCGACATTGTCGAAGCGGTGCTCGAGCGCCGGATTCGCGCCCTCTGGATTATTGCGACCAATCCGATCGTGTCGTTTCCAAACCTTGGTGCGTTGCAGCAGGCACTGGAGTCGCTCGAGTTCCTCGTCGTGCAGGACGGTTACTACCCGACGCCGACCTCCGAGTACGCGCATCTCGTGCTGCCGGCGGCGATCTGGGGCGAGAAGGAGGGGACCTATACGAACTCCGAGCGGCGCGTGAGCAAGGTGAACCGCGCGGTGGCGCCGCCGGGAGAGGCCCGTGCCGACTTCGACATCTTCCTGCATCTCGCGCAGGCGCTGAGCGTCCGTGACGAGCTCGTTCCGGGCTGGCAGACGCCGGCCGACGCGTTCGAGGAGTGGAAGCGCGTGTCCGCGGGCCGGCTCTGCGACTACTCGGGCATGACCTACGCGGAGATCGAGCGTCACGGCGGCCTGCAGTGGCCGTTCCCGCCCGGAACCGACCCGCGTGAGACGCGCCGGCTGTACGGCGACGGCCGCTTCGAGACCCCCGACGGACGCGCGCGGCTCCTGCCGACGACGTGGGAGCCGTTTCCGGAGGCGCCGGACGCGGAATTCCCGTTCGTGCTCAATACGGGCCGCACGGTCGAACACTGGCACACGCGGACGAAGACCGGCAAGGTGCCGATCCTCGAGCGGCTGTCGCCATCGGCGTGGGTGGAGATGAACCCGCGCGACGCGCGGCGGCTGCGGCTCAGACCGCAGGGCCGCGTCGACGTCGTCTCGCGCCGCGGGCGCGTGCGTGGTGTGGAGCTGCGCATGACCGAAACGGTCGCGCCGGGTCAGGTGTTCGTGCCGTTCCACTACGCCGAGGCAAACGCGAATCAGGTGACCCAGAGCGCCTTCGACCCGATCTCGCGCGAGCCGAACTACAAGCAGTCGGCGGTCCGGATCGAGCGCAGCGGAGGGGCCGTATGAGGCGCCTGGTCGTCGTCGGCAACGGGATGGCGGGCATGGCGTGCCTCGAGCAGATCCTCGCCTACGAGCCGCGGTTCGACGTCACGGTCTTCGGCGATGAGACGCACGTCAACTACAACCGCGTGCT